>MWTA01000034.1 GCA_002050125.1 Anaerolineae bacterium UTCFX2
TTAGCAAACTGTCAGGTGGCTAGATTTATTTCATTGCCGGGCTTGAGCTGAAGCACGACCCTGAAGGGGTCATTTTATTCTGGATCGGCATGGTTCTCTCGATTGCTGCGGCTGTGATCGCCATTTTCGCCCTCGCGGTCAACCCCTACCTTGAATCAACCGCGAGAATTCAGACAGAACGCGGACAAACCGTCATCAGTGCGGGGGTTTATGGCGTTGTCCGTCACCCAACTTATTCCGCGGTTTTGCTGTCTTGCCTGGGGGTATCTTTTGTGTTTGCGACGCTATACGTGTGCATAACCGCCCTCGTTATCGCGGTTCTCATCATCGTGCGGACCTATCTTGAGGATAAAATGCTACGAGAGAGGCTGCCGGGTTATTCAGAATACGCACAGGCAACGCGGTACCGGCTTGTTCCGTACATCTGGTAAATGTCGCTTCTCAGGCGACCCAATCCCTGGCGGAAAATGCTATCCTTTGGTCACAATATCACTCAAGGAGGCATTCCAATGAAAAAGGGATTAACGGAACTGGTGTTTATTCTGGATAAAAGCGGCTCGATGGGCGGTTTGGAAGCCGACACGATCGGCGGCTACAACGCGATGCTCGAAAAGCAAAAGGCGGTCCAGGGTGAGTGCCGAATTACAACCGCGCTGTTCGACAACAATTACGCGCTGCTCCACGACCGCATCGATATCCAGGCGGTCAGCCCAATTACCGAAAAGGAGTACTGGGTTGGCGGTTCAACTGCCCTGCTGGACGCCATCGGTCAGACGATTAACAAAATCGGCAACGCGCAGAAGCACACCGCCGAAGACTACCGCGCCGAAAAGGTGATGTTTGTCATCATCACGGACGGGCAAGAGAACGCCAGTCGCGAATACCCCGCGGAGAAGGTCAAAGCCATGATCGAGCGTCAGAAGGAAAAATATGGCTGGGAGTTCATCTTCCTCGGCGCCAACATCGACGCGGTAGAGACCGCCGGACGCTTCGGCATCAAAGCCGACCGCGCCCAAAGATACCACGCGGACGCTCAGGGCACCCGGTTAAACTTTGAGGAGATGAGCAAGGTGGCTGCTAAGTTCCGGGAGGGCGCCGCGCTGCCCGAGGACTGGAAAGACCAGATTCAAAAGGATTACGGCGAGCGCGGCGGGGAGCGCTAAGCAGAAACGCGCCAGGGGCAGGCTCTGCGCTGATGCCCGCAGATCGGCGCAGAGCCTGCCTTCACGTGCACAGCCCTCATTTCGGGCGCAGTAAGAAATCTTTGCTCCTAACGTGTGGGGAAAACCCAATTTTCTCTGGTATCCTTACTGGAGAACTCACCCGTCGATAGGAGCAGGAAAATGATGCTGGAAAAGTCACAGGCAATTGCAGCCCAACTGGTTGAATGGCGGCGCGACTTTCACCGTCATCCCGAAGGCGGATTTCGGGAACACCGCACCGCGCAGCGGGTGGCGGAAACGCTGCAAGCGCTGGGGTACCGGGTGCGGAGCGGCGTCGGTCGCACCGGCGTGGTAGGCGATTTGGGGGAGGGCGCGCCGCTGGTCGCAGTGCGGGCGGATATGGACGCCCTGCCGATTGTGGAAGCGAACGATGTGCCTTATGCCTCGCAGAACCCGGGCTGGATGCACGCTTGCGGGCACGATTCGCACACCGCGATGGCGCTGGGCGCCGCCCGGCTGTTGGCAGGCGTGGACTTGCCCGGGACGGTGCGCTTTTTGTTTCAACCGTCCGAGGAAGCCAACGACGCCGAAGGGATGAGCGGGGCGCCGCGCATGATCGAGGACGGGGCGATGGAGGGGGTAGAGCGGGTGTTGGCGCTGCACGTCGATCCAGCGACGCCGGTTGGGCAAATTTGCCTCAGAGTAGGACCGGCTTCGGGTGGGGTGGATTCGTGGTTTGCTACGATCCGCGGCGAAGGCGGGCATGGTTCAGCCCCGCACAAGACGGTTGACCCGATCTATCTGTGCGGGCACGTGATCCTGGCGATCAACGGGGTTATCTCGCGCCGGCTGGACCCGTTTGCGCCGGCGGTGCTGAGCATTGGCAGCCTGCGCGCCGGTCAGGCTGAAAACGTGATCCCCGATCAAGTGGAACTGAACGGCACGATCCGGTACATGGATCCAGAGATCCAAAAAGTGGTGCATGCCGAATTGGAGCGGGCGTTCGAACTCGCGCGCACTCTGGGGGGCGACTACAACCTCAGGATCGAGGTTGGCACGCCACCGATGATCAACGATGCAGGGGTGGTTAAGCTGATCGAGTCTGTAGCTGGCGATCTGCTGGGCGCGGAGAACGTTTTGCTGCAGCCAGACGGGTTGGGCGCGGAGGATTTTGGGTGTTTTTCGGAGATTGCGCCCGGGGCTATGTTTTCGCTTGGCAGCCAGATCGAGGGCGACCCGCGCCTGGCGCACAACCCGCGCTTTGACATTGATGAACGCTGTCTGCCGATCGGAACCGCGATCCTGGCTGAAAGCGTGCTGCGCATCATGCGCGGCGAGAGATAGATGGGTTGTGAACGAAGAAATTCAGATGGGTTAAATCAACCTTTACCATCTGTCGTAAGAAACGAGGTAATCTCCTCGCCGCGCGAAAGCGGCGAACTCGAGAAAATCCGCTCCGTGAAACATAACGGCTTGCAGGTCGAGTATGTAATCCACAGGCACGACCTTTCTGAAAAAAACGGGTTTTTTTCACGCCCAAAATGACTGGTAAAAAAAAATTGCACAATCGCTTGATTGTGGTATAATCGACGAGTGATAGTTCACGATCTTGGGTGGGCTAAATCTGAATACCAGTTTCAATCTCTGGATAATTTGATCTCCCATAGCTGAGTTTTTTCAAATCTTTAGTTGGTCGATTCGACCAGCCTTGACGCCGGTCAGCAAGTTGATCGGTCTCAGGGTTGGAAGTAGAGCAAAGAGCGATATTGGCAAAAAGCCATGGTGTTAGCACCATCAAACCCCCTTTAACAACATAACAGGATAATATGAAAGTTCTCGAACTGGAAAGCGCATCTCTGGCGGCATTACGCCAAACGGCCCGGGATTTAAATGTTCAAAACGCCAACCGGCTGAAGAAAGAGGATCTGATCCTGAAGATTCAGCAGGCTGAGGCGGAACGCCAGGGTCTTGAAATCCGCGGCGGGATTCTCGAAATCATGAGCGAGGGCATCGGTTTCCTGCGCTCGGGGCATTATCAGCCCGGACCGTATGATGTCTACGTCTCTCAATCGCAAATCCGGCGCTACAACCTGCGCAACGGCGACCTGGTCATCGGTCAGGTGCGCCCGCCGCGCGAGTCGGAGCGGCACTACGGACTGTTGAAGGTGGAGACGGTCAACGGGATCAACGCCGAGGAATCAAAATACCGCGCGACGTTTGAATCGTTGACGCCGATCTTCCCCGACAGGCGCTTCGATCTGGAAACAGACCGGCATACGCTGGCGACGCGCCTGATCAACCTGGTCACGCCAGTCGGGCGCGGGCAGCGCGGCTTGATTGTGTCTCCGCCAAAAGCCGGCAAGACCACCATCCTGAAACAGATCGCCAACTCAATTTCGACAAAATATCCCGAAGTGCACCTGATGGTGGCGCTAATCGGCGAGCGACCCGAGGAAGTGACCGACATGGACCGCTCGGTGGATGCCGAGGTGATTTCGTCGACGTTTGATGAGCCGGTCACCTCGCATGTGCGCGTGGCGGAGATGGCGCTCGAACGCGCCAAACGCCTGGTCGAGATCGGGCGGGACGTGGCGATCCTGATGGATTCGATCACCCGACTGGCGCGCGCCTACAACCTGGTGGTGACGCCTTCAGGGCGGACGCTCTCCGGCGGGATCGACCCATCGGCGCTCTACCCGCCCAAACGTTTCTTTGGGGCGGCGCGCAACATCGAGGAGGGGGGTTCGCTGACGATCATCGCCACCTGCTTGATCGACACCGGCTCGCGCATGGACGATGTGGTGTACGAGGAGTTCAAAGGCACGGGCAATATGGAGTTGCACCTCTCGCGGCGGCTGCAGGAACGGCGGGTGTTCCCGGCGATCGATATCGAGCGTTCGTCCACGCGGCGGGAGGAGCTGCTTCTGGGTCCGGATATCACCCCCCGGGTGTGGCTGATGCGGCACATGTATGACCAGATGGTCAGTTCGCCGCCGCTGGGCGCGGGCTTGGATTCATCGACTGCAACCGAAGCGATCTTGCAGCGGTTGCAGCGCACAGCGGACAACCAGGAGTTCCTCGAGACGCTGACTGACGAAAAGTAAAAAACCAAACAAGGAGGAAAGAGATGGCAAAAGACGGGCTCGAACCCAACACGGATGTAATTGCTGAGACTGAAAACTATCTGGCATGGAAGGCTGAAGAGCCGGACGAGGAGACCACGCTCCATCTGGAATTGAACAACGTCACGCTGCACTTTTTCCAAGAGGAGTGGGACGAATTCCTGCGGCTGGTAAAATTGCTGATCGATTAATTTATAACGAACGTAAAAAGACCCCTGCTCACCTCTGACCGAGCGCAGGGGTCTTTTTCTACGTCAGGTGGTTGCCCCGATGTTTCACCTGCACGTTTAGCGGGGAGCCCGAGTTAATTGTCTTTGGCGATTTGATCGACGTATGGCACTACGCCTTTACAGGTTTCGGTGAAACCCGGAGTGACGTTCTCCCAGGTGAGGCTGTTGTTAAGATCCCAGGACTGGTGAATGGCGTAAGAGACGCAGCCCGGTCCGGCGTGGTAATTGGCGATGGTGAGCCGCCAGAGGTCCTCATAGCTGACCAGCCGCCCAGCGAGCTGGTTGGTTGCGGTGAAGATGGTTCGGGCGACCTGGGAGCAGTTGGCGATGAGGGTGTTGGCAAAGAGCGAAACGGAAAAATTGGCGTTGGACAGGTCGATGCCGGCCGGGCAGTCTTTACAATCTGCGCTCGCCTGGAGCGCCAGTGCGCCGCGCAGCAACGCCCGCTCGCGTTCGCCGAGCCCCAGATAGCCCTTATCGCAAGTTTCTTGCGCAAGCACCAGCGGACAGAAACTGTCGAAAAAAACCGGGTCCCAGATCATGACCGCGTCGGTGCCCTGTTCCGTGATCTGCCCCAGACCGAACTCGAATGGGAACTGGAAGATGCCCGGCCAGAACTGGCTTTCCTGCGCAAACAGGTTTTTGATCAATTGGGCGGGCACGCCGGTCTCGCGACCGACTTCGATGATGCGCTGATCGAACTGGTTCTGCCACTCAGCCAGCACAGGTCGGGATTGATCCAGTCCGCAAGCGTCGGCGTAGCCGTTCGGCAGCATGCCCCCATTTGGGCAGGCTGAGGCGTCGACCAGCCCCTGGACAATCAAGCGCCCCGCCAGATAGTAGTATGGCTTTTCGGAGGCGAGCAGGGCGAATTCGTCCGGGGTCGTAAGCCAGGCTGGAGGAGCGCCAACGGGGGGAAATGCTTCCCAGATGGCGGCGCAGCTTGCCAGAGGTTCCCCCAGCCATTGGGAACTGATCACATCGACGTTAAAACCTTCGCCGCCCGGTTCGGGCGTGACGCCGGTATCAATGACGCGCACCTGAGCGGTGTATTGCGGGCTGGAGTCGCCATAGCTCGAATTTGCCCAGAACTCGATTGTGGAGCCCAGCGGCGGTGAAGTGCGCAGCGGGAGCTTGCAGATCTCACCCTGACAGAAAAACGGTTCCTCGTCATAGGTGCCTTGAATGGATAAGATTTGGTAGTCGGGGAGCGGTTCTTCTGCGGTGATTACCAGCGATGGCAGGCTGGCGCAGAAATTGGTCGGAGGCGCTGGGGCGCAGCCCTCCAGGTTGACCCAGGCGACCGGGGTGGGCAGCATGACCACCACCTCCCGCTCTCGCGGGGCGGTGGAGGCGTGAAAAACGTAGACCCCCTTGCAAAATCGGGTTTCGTCATATTTGCAGGGCGGGGTGCGCTGCCATTGAGCCGCCAGTTCGGGCCCGCAGTCTACGGCGACTTCGTCAAGCGTGGGCAGGTCGTCGTGGTCGATCAGGATGCGGCAGAGCGAGGCGTTGTCTGTCCAGCTCAGAAGCCACCATTCATATTCTGTGTAGGGTTCGACAATCGTGATTTTGCGCGTTGATTCCTGGGCAGAGACCTGTCCCGCTTTTCGTACTGGGGCTGTGAGAAGCACGCCAAGCACAATTGCCACGCCAAGCACGTGCAGGGCAACACGCATTTAACGCAGATATAACATGTTCACCATCAAATGTCAACACTGCACAGGATTAGAACATGCGCTTGCCCGCAGCTAACCGGCGTGATAAACTTTAGCTACGTCGAGGACCAAAGGACGTTGGATGCCGCCTGTACTCTATCTGATTGATGGACATGCACTGGCTTACCGCACCTACTTCGCACTAACCAGCGGGTCGGGCGCCGGGTTTCGCACCCACAGCGGCGAGCCTACCGCCGGGGTGTTTGGGTTCACGAGCGTGCTGCTGCGCATCCTTGAACAGGAAAAGCCCGAATACCTCGCGGTGGCGTTCGATACGGGGCGAACCTTTCGGGATGACCTGTTTGAGGATTACAAAGGCACGCGCGAGAAGATGCCCGAAGACCTGCGGGTTCAGATCGGGCGCATCCGCCAATTGGTGGACGTATTCAACATCCCGCGGTTGGAAATGGAAGGTTACGAGGCTGACGACGTGCTTGGATCGGTGGCGCACGTCGCGGTCGAACGCGGGCTGGGCGTCAAAATCATTACTGGGGACCGCGATCTGCTGCAACTGGTGACCCCGCGGGTGATCGTGAACCTGCCTGGCAAGAGTCTGTCCGATTCGAAGGATTATTTTCCCGAGGATGTTGAAGCCTATCTGGGTGTGCGCCCCGAACAGGTGGTTGATTACAAAGCGCTGGTGGGGGATAAATCCGATAACATTCCGGGCGTCGCTGGGATCGGCGAGAAGACGGCTGTCAATCTCCTAAAGGATTTCAATGATCTGGACGGCGTCTACGCTCACCTTGCTGAGATTTCAACTGGAATACAAAACAAACTCAAGGCTGGGCGCGAATCGGCGTATTTGAGTTACAAGCTCGCTCAGATTGTGACCGACCTGGACATCCCGCTCGACCTCGAACAGGCGCACACCTCGGCTTTCGACCTTGAAGAAGTCGAGCGTCTCTTTCGCGAGCTTGAGTTTCGCTCCCTGATGAGCCGGCTGACCGCGGTGGCGAGCACCTTTGGACAGCCGCAGAAACCAGCCAAAGGCAGGCAGCTCGATTTGTTTGGCGCTGCGGGAGGGACCAAAGAGAGCTCGGTGATCGAAGTGAGCCGCGCTGAAATCCCGACCGCCCCGGTGATTGATACGCCCGAAAAGCTGGCGTCGCTGGCGCAGCAACTGGCGCGGGCGAAGGAGATCGCCTTCGATACCGAGACGACTTCGACCGACCAGATGCAAGCCGAACTGGTGGGCATTGCACTGGCGACCCAGCCTGAGGAAGGGGTGTATATCCCGGTCGGGCATTTGGACGCAGACTTGCAGCAGCTCCCGATCGAGAGAGTCCTGGAGGTGCTGCGTAGACCGCTGACCGACCCCAAAATCAAAAAAAGCGGTCATAACCTCAAATATGATTATGTGATGCTGCGGCGGTATGGCTTGGCGGTTGAACCGCTTGGGTTCGACACCATGATCGCCGAATGGCTGACCGATCCAGCCTCGCGCAACCTGGGGCTAAAAAACCTGGCTTGGGTGCGCCTGGGTTTTAGGATGACGAATATCGAGGAACTGATCGGCAAAGGGCGCAGCCAGATCAGCATGGCGCAGACGTCGATCCAATCCGCGGCGAATTACGCGGCGCAGGACGTGCGAGCGGTTCTGATGTTAGAGCCGCAATTGCAGCAGGAGCTCGAGCAGAAGCAGGCGGATGAGTTGTTCCATGATTTGGAAATGCCGCTGGTGACTGTGCTGGCGGAGATGGAAATGGCTGGCGTAGCGCTGGACGTGGAATTTCTGCGGAAGATGTCGGACGAACTGCACGAGCGCCTGCTCGAGATCGAGGATCGGATCTACCGTGAGACGGGTGAACCGTTCAACCTTAACTCGCCTCAACAGCTTTCACAGGCGTTGTTCGAACGTCTGAGAATCGAGCCGCCGGACCGCACCCAAAAGACTGCGACAGGGTTTTTCTCCACCTCAGCCGATGTGCTGGAGAACCTGCGCGGGAAACACCCGGTGGTGGATTGGGTGCTCGAATACCGCGAGCTTTCCAAATTGAAATCAACCTATCTGGATGCGCTGCCAGCCCAGGTGGACCCCGCCACCGGGCGGGTGCACACGTCGTTCAACCAGACCGGCTCGGTGACCGGGCGGCTTGCATCGTCGAACCCGAATCTGCAGAACATTCCGGTTCGGAGCGAATTGGGGCGGCAGGTGCGCCGGGCGTTCATCGCTGCCCCGGGAAACCAGTTGGTGGGGGTGGATTACTCGCAGATTGAGCTGCGCATCGTGGCTCACATGGCGGACGACGAAGCCATGTTGGAGGCGTTTCGCGCCGGGCAGGACATCCACGCCGCCACAGCCGCCGCGATCTATGGCGTCCCAATTGAACAGGTCACCGCCGACCAGCGCCGGCGAGCCAAGGCGATCAATTTTGGCTTGATCTATGGGATGAGCCCGTTTGGGCTGACGCGCTATGCCGACCTCACGCTGGCGGAAGCGGAAGATTTTGTGAAGGCTTATTTTGCACAATTCCCGGGCGTAAAAAGTTACCTGGATGGGATGCGCCGCCAGGCAGCCGAACAAGGCTATGTAGAGACCTTGCTCGGGCGGCGGCGTTATTTCCCCGGATTAAAGACCGCCAGTTTTAACCAGCGCAGCCGCGAAGAGCGCGAGGCAATCAACGCCCCCATCCAGGGGACGGCTGCGGATATAATGAAGATTGCGATGCTTTTTGTGCCCAAAGCGCTGCGCGCATTCGGCTTATCGGGACGCATGATCTTACAGGTGCATGACGAACTGGTGCTGGAGTGTTCTGAAGCCGAGGTGCGCGAGACAGTCGATCTGGTGCGAAAGATGATGGGTGAGGCGCTTAAACTCAAAGTGCCGCTGACTACCGAGGCGCGCGTTGGACCGGATTGGGGTACGATGGAGAAACTGGTGTCTTAGCCGGGTAAGCGCGCCCCGGCGCTTGGACGAGAGGTTGGTATGGCGAAACATCCTGATGCTTTTCAAACGGCAATGAACCAGGGTCACTCTGCCGCCTGGGATCAAAACTGGGATCGGGCAGCGGCGCACTATCGCAAGGCGCTGGAACTCTCGGATGACGACCCCCAGGCTTTAACCAGTCTGGGGCTGGCGTTGATCGAACTGCAGGACTTCGAAGGCGCGCTGAACTGTTACCAGAAAGCCGCCAAGGTCTCCCCGAACGATCCGCTGCCCCTGGAAAAAATTGCCCAATTGTGCGAAAGAATGGGGTCGCTCGACCTGGCGGCTCAGGCGGCGCTGCGAGGAGCCGAACTGTATCTACAGAACAAGGATATCCAGAAAGCGGTTGAAAACTGGGAGCGGGTTACCCGGCTGGACCCGGAGAACTTGCTGGCGCGTTCGCGGCTGGCGATGGTATATGAAAAGTCGGGTGAAAACTCAAAAGCGGTCTCACAATACCTGGCTTTTGCCAGCATTCTACATGCCGGGGGGAATACGGAGAAAGCGCGTCAGGCGATCGATCAGGCGCTCAAAATCAATCCAAACAGCCAGGAAGCCGCCGATTACCTCAGTCTAATCAGGGATTTCAAGCCGCTGCCAAAACCCGTGCGCCCGCGGGGCGGGACCGCCCCGCTGCGCATGGCTCAGGTGCGCCAACTTCAGGCTCCCAGCGCTTCAGCCCAGTTGGAGCTTGACCCGGTTTCGCAGGCGTGCCAGAAGGCGCTCACCCAACTGGCTGAGATGCTTTTCGAGACCGAAGAAGAGACCTCCGAACCGGCTGCCCCAGCGCCCGCCGGACGGAAAGGACTGCAGGCGCTGGTTTCGAGTATGTCCGTAGCGCTGTCCAAGCCGCAGGACCGGCCGCGTAAACTGCTGCACCTCTCACAGGTGATTGACCTACAAGCGCGTGGGGAGTATGGACAGGCTGCCGATGAGTTGCTGCGCGCCCAGGAACTGGGGCTGGATCACTCGGCGGTTTCCTTCGACCTGGGCTATCTCTTTGCTCAGATTGGACGATTTGACAGCGCGATCCGGCATCTGCAGAACGCCGTCAAGAACGCCGATTTTGCGCTCGGCTCACGCATCTTGTTAGGAGATATGTTCAGAAAGAAAGGTCAGATCCGGGAAGCCTCTTTTGAATACCTCCAGGCTTTGAAGCTGGCTGATTTAGAGATCGCGCCAATTAACCGGGTTGAAGAACTCTCTCAACTCTATGAGCTTTTGATTGAATCGCACCGCAAACAGAAAGATGCGCGGATGCAGGAACGGTTGTGCGAAGGCGTGCACGAAATGTTAGCGCGCGCCGACTGGCGTGAGCAGATCAAGCGCGCCCGGCAGCAGCTTCCAGGGTTCGTTGAGGGCGGCCCGTTGATCCCGCTGGCAGAGGTGATGACGGAATCGCGCAGCGGACAGGTGATCGAATCCGTCTCGCGCATCTATGAAATGATGGAGGCGGGGCTTTATCACTCGGCTATGGAAGAAGCCTATTACGCGCTTGAACAAACCCCAACCTACTTACCACTGCACTCGTTGATGGGCGAAATGCTCTTCAAACAAAATGATTATGAGAGCGCGGTGGCGAAGTTCCGCGTGATCGCCCGAGCCTATGGCTCGCGCGGCGAGACGCAGCAAGCGATCCAGTATTCGCGCAAGGTGGTCGAACTGGCGCCGGCAGATCTGTCCGCGCGCAAGAAGCTGATCGAGCAGTTGATCGCGTTTGGGCAGGTTGAGAATGCGCTTGATGAATACGTCAACCTCGCGGATGTCTATTACAGCATGGCAGACCTTGCCAGCGCCCGCAACACCTTCCTCGAGGCGTTCAAGGCAGCCCAGCAGGCGAATGTGGATCGTTACCTAAAAGTAAGATTGCTGCGCCGAATTGTAGATATTGACATGCAAAGCCTGGACTGGCGGCAAGGTTTGCGTATCTTGGATCAGATCCGCACGCTGCAACCCGAGGATGAAGAGGCGCGCCTGCAGATCGTCGGTTTGAACTTCCGGATGGGGCAGGA
This sequence comes from Anaerolineae bacterium UTCFX2, assembly GCA_002050125.1. Classification (GTDB taxonomy): domain Bacteria; phylum Chloroflexota; class Anaerolineae; order Anaerolineales; family UBA4823; genus UTCFX2. The sequence continues at coordinate 11,175 of MWTA01000034.1, forward strand.
ACAGCAAGCCCTGACGGAGCTTGACCACTACATTGCTTACCTGACCAGCAATAACAAGGGTCAAAAGCTGCTACACTTTATGGAGAGTCTGATAAGTGAACATGCTGAGAGCATCCCGATGAGGCGGAGATACGTGGATGCGCTGGTGAGCGCGGGGAAATCCAGCGAAGCGATCAGCCAGTTGGATGAGATCGGCGAGGCGCTGCTACAGAGCGGCGACCGCGCGGGGGCAATCCAGGCGGTTGAAAAGATCATCACGCTGGGTCCGCCCAACAAAGAAGAATATCTGACTTTATTAGCTCAATTGCGCCAGAGGTTTTAAATTACCACCAGGCTCGGAAAGAGGTGGTCGTTTTGGTCTGCAGGTCCTTATATGTAGCTGTGACGCTGACCTGGACAACGCCGACCGAATCGAGCGCAAAGGGGAAGCTGGACTGTGTCATGCCGGCGGCGTTGGTGCGCTGGCGGACGATGTAGAGGTTTTGCTTTCCGTCGGGGGTGGTGACTGCCAGCGTGATCTGCACACCCTCCACCGGTACGAGGCTTTGATCTTGCACAACGATGTAGATTGTCTGCGTGCCGCTGCGAGATGTGACCGCCTCCCGCGGGTAGGCGCGCACCTTGAGGTTGAGCACGCTCTTTTCAATCGTGAAATCACCCCGTTCGGCGAGCAACAACGCTCGATCGTATCCGACTTTGTAGAAATGCTCTGTCCCCAGGTCGCCTAACAAGACCATCTTGCCCGGCGGGAAATCGGGACGCCATTCGAAACGGGCGTTCTCGAAATACTGCACGAGGCGATTGTTTTGCAATTCCATGCCGGATATCGGTTTGCCAAACTGCGCCTCTGCGCCATTCTGGATGTAATAGTCGGCAAAAGCCATACAGACATTGAATTGGGTGTCAAATTTGCGGCAGGTTGGCGAGGTATCGAAATTGGTGACGGTCAAGCCCGGTTCGTAAGAATAACTGCCCAGCGAGGACAACTGGACCTGCTGGCTGGGAGGCGCTTCGGGGTGCAGCTCGAAGCGCGCTTTTTGAAAGTATTGAACAAATTGATTGGTCGTTTTATCCAGAAAAGCTGGGGTGATGGGGTAGCCGTAGAGGCTGAGCGGGTCGGACGCTGAATAATACTTTGTGAGGAATTCACCCCGCACCCAGTGTCCGGTTTCTTCGAAATATTTTTCCCCGCCCGATTGAGCCAGGCTGGCATGCCAGCCGCCGCTGCTAAATGTGATCAGGAGCAGCAGGAGGACAGAAATTACAATACGCCTGCTCACGCCTCTATTATAATTCAATTTTTATTACACGCAAGACCCAATTTAGAGAAATATTTTATTAATCGACATGATTTATCCCGATTATGACAATAAAAAATCCAGAATCTCCAGGGTTGTCACAACAATTTGATCTGCGCCCTCCTTCTCCAACTCCTCTCGTTCGCCAAAGCCGCATAAGACGCCCACGGTCTGAGCCTGGGCAAGCCTGCCCGCGCGGATGTCGGCGGTGGTATCGCCGATCATGAGACAGTTCTCAACGGGGACAGCCATTTGCCGGGCGGCGTACTCGATTGGATCCGGGTAGGGTTTGGTGTGCTGGCAGGTTTGACCCGTAACGATAACGGTGAAGAACCGTACCAAATCATATCCTTCGAGGAACGTCAGCGTGGTGTGCTGTCCGCGCGCGCTGACGACTGCCAGGGGGTAGCGCGCGTGTAATGCGGCGAGCATCTCGGGCACGCCCGGGACGACCGGGCCTGGAGATAAACGGCGCCTGCGGCGCAGCTGGTCGAGGCTGTTTGCCAGGCGGTACAGGTCGCGGTCGATCCCCAGGCGATCGGCAAGCCCCTGGAGATAGGTTCCCGGGTTTTCGAGCCACATGATTAACCGCCGGGCATAGAGCGCAGTATTGCGGTTGGGGAAAAGCCCCCGGAACGGACTGAGCCATGCGGCGACCTGCACGACGAACTGATCGTCGGTATCGCGCAGGGTGCCGTCGATGTCGAAACACAGGGCGCGGATGCGATTCAAGTCTAATGGCATCGCTGCAAGCTCAACAACGGGGTAGAATCTACTGCGAGAAGCATATGAAGCCCTTGCATTTTATCAATGAACCGATTGAAGCGGTGCACAATCCGCCTCCGCGGTTTGAGAAAAAGCCCGGTCCGCCCGCGGCGTTTATCTGGCGCGGCGAGAGGTTCAACGTAGTCGAAGTGCTGAGCGAGTGGCACGACTACCGGCGGCGCGGCCGGATGGCGCGCAATATGCAGCCAGCCCACGCCCAGGCGGCGGAGGCGCGCGGCTCGTGGGGGGTGGGTCAAGATTACTTCCAGGTGCGAACCGATGGGGGACGGGTCTTTGAGTTGTATTACGACCGCGCCCCAGCTGACAGCGACCACCGCAAAGGCGGCTGGTTCCTTTACCGTGAGATGGAAGAGCAGGGCTGATCGGGTTCAGATCTGGCGGGTTTTCAGCCAGTTCAACAGCCGCTCGGGCGCCCAGGTGTTGATCACCGAAGCCGGCTCGACCCAGCCGCGCCGGGCGGTGGCGAGCCCGAAATGCAGCATATCGAAATCCGCTTCGCTGTGAGCGTCGGTGTTGATCGCCAGCAGCGCGCCCACGTCGACCGCGCGCCGAGCGTAGATATCCTCTAGATCCAGGCGGGCGGGGTGGGCGTTGATCTCCAGGGCGACCCGGTGTTCGACTGCGGCATTTATGATCGCTTCCATGTCCAGGTCGGCTCCCTCGCGGTCAGGGATCAGGCGCCCGGTCGGATGCGCCAGAATATCGACGTGCGGGTTGCGGATGGCGTTAAGCGAGCGCTCGGTAACCTGCTGGCGCGACTGGCGCAGGCTGGAGTGCAGGGCGGCAATCACCAGGTCCAGCTTTGAGAGGACTTCATCCGGGAAATCCAACGTCCCGTCGGCGCGGATCTCAACCTCGCAACCCTGCAGCAGGCGGATCGAATCGCCCAGTTCCTGCTGAACCTGGCGAATCTCGACCCGCTGGGCGTCGATCTCTTCGACGGATAAGCCGCCCGCCACTCCCAGGCTGACGGAGTGGTCGGTGATGGCGAGGACTTTCAAGCCGCGCCGGATGGCAGCTTCAGCCATCTGACGGATCGAAAGGTGTCCATCGCTCCAGGTGGTGTGGGTGTGCAGTTCGGAGAGCATATCGCTGCGCTGTATCAAATGGGGCAAAGCGCCGTTCAAAGCCGCCTGGATCTCGCCGCGGTCCTCGCGCAGTTCGGGCGGGATCCAGGGCATCCCCAAAGTCGCATAGACTTCTTCTTCAGTCGCGCAGAGTAGTTCAGACCCATCCTTTTTCAGAAACGATTGTTCAGAGAGCGACAAGCCGCGCTTGAGCGCCAGTTCACGCAGATGCACGCTGTGATCTTTCGAACCGGTGGCGTACTGCAGGGCGGTCCCGAAGCGCTCCGGAGGGTGCACCCAGAGTTGGGCGCGCAGGTTATCGCGGAATTCGACGCTGGACTTCGTCTCTCCCTGCCCGAGCACGCGCACCACGTCCGGGTGGTTGATGAATGCCTGCATGACTGGGACGGAATCGGTTGCGGCTGCCAGCAGGTCGATGTCGCCCACGGTGGAACGCATGCGGCGCAGGCTGCCGGCTGCCTCGACTTGCTGCACGCCAGCCGCGCGGCGCAGCACTTCGAGAAGCTGCTGGGCGTAGGGCCAGGCTTTCCCGAGCGGGATGCGGTCGGAACGGCGCGATAACATCTCGATGCCAGCCAGGAGGCGCGCCTCGGATTTTTCGCCCATCCCTGGCAGTTCGCGCAGTTTTCCAGACCGGGCAGCCGCTTCCAACTCCTGCAGGTTGGTGATGTCGAGCTTCTTCCAGAAGAGCGCAATTTTCTTGGGACCCAGATCGGGCACTTTAAGCAAATCTGCGAGCGTTGCGGGGACCTCTTCCTCAAGCCGCTCTAAGAAACCGAGCCGACCGGTGAGGTACAGTTCATCGATCTTCTCGGCGATCGCCTTGCCGACGCCGGGGATTTCCATTAGCTGGTCTTCCTGCCAGTAGTCGATTGCCGGGCGGGATAGGTTTTCCAGGCTGTCGGCAGCTTTGCGGTATGCCTGGATTTTATAGATCACATCGCCCTTGATTTCGAGCAGGTCGGCGATGCGGGTGAAGATGGCGGCTAATTCCTGGTTGGAGTACCTGAC
>MWTA01000024.1 GCA_002050125.1 Anaerolineae bacterium UTCFX2
CAGGCTGCTCGGCGTTGAGCCCGCAGACGACGCCCACCGCGGAGCCTTTCCCGCCAGAGGATATTCGACCCATCGTCAGCGCCACGGGAAAGGTCGTGCCAGACGAGTGGTCGAACCTGAGCTTTACGACGCCCGGCGTGGTCCAGGAAGTCCTGGTAAAAAAAGGCGATCTGGTACAGAAAGATGACGTGTTGGTCAGGCTGAAAGGTCGAGAAGAACTTCAAGCCGCGATCTCAGCCGCCGAACTGGAATTGACGGTGGCGCAAAGAGACTACGAGGATCTGTTGAAGCATACCGACGACGCCCGGATCGCCAATCTAGACTTGATCTCAAGAGCCACAAAAGCGGTGCGCGATGCCCAATATCAATGGGATAACTTCACGGTGCCTTCCAACCAGGCTAAGCTCAGCACGGCTGAAGCCCTGGAATTGATGCAGCAGCGCCTCGACCAGGCGCGCGCAAATTTCGAGCCATATAAATATTATCCCTCCACAGATTCAACCCGTGAAGACTTGAAAGAGGCTTTGGACGATGCCCAGGCGGACTACAACTCAGCCGTAAAACGCCTCCAGTATGAAACCGAACAGGACGTAGCTCAGCAGAGGCTGGCGGAAGCGTTAAAGGATTTCGCCATCCTCCAGAAGGGACCCGATCCCAAAGATGTCCGGGTCGCCGAAGCCCGCCTGGCAAACGCCAAGGCTGCGCTGGCAGCCGCCCAAGCCAGTTTCGATGATCTGGAATTGACTGCGCCCTTCTCGGGAACCATCAGCGGCGTCGATGTCCGCATCGGAGAATGGACGATGTCGGGTCAGCCTGTGGTTCTGCTGGCAAATCTCGATAACCTGCAGATCGAAACAACCGACCTGAATGAGATCGACGCGGCGCGGGTGCAGCCGGGCGTCGCGGTGAAAATCACCTTCGACGCCCTGCCAGGCGTTGAGGTCACCGGCACGGTCAAATCCCTGGCGCCCAAAAGCTCCGAAGGCTCAGGAGTTAATTACACAGCCGTGATTGTTATGGATGAGCTACCGCCCCTGCTGCGCTGGGGGATGACCGCCTTTGTCGATATTTTAGTGGATTAACCGCGCGATCCGCGCCTGCCGGACAAGGACAAGGAAATAATGGTTGAAACCAATGAATGGATGATCGAGACATACAGCCTGTGCCGGATTTATGGCGACGGGGAACAAATCCGGGCGTTGGACGATTTGAACCTGAAAGTTGCGCCCGGCGAACTGGTTGCGATCATGGGACCCAGCGGCAGCGGCAAAAGCACGCTGCTCAATGTGATTGGCGCTCTCGATCTGCCAACCAGCGGACAGGTCTTTGTAAACGGTCAGGATCTGGCGCGCCTGCGGAACAAGGACCGCTTTCGCGCGGCGACGGTTGGGTTTGTTTTTCAACTCCACAATCTGCTGCCAACGCTGAGCGCGCTGGAGAACGTGGAAGTCCCCATGATGGGTCATATTTCAGCGGGGAGCCGCCGCCGACGCGCCAAAGAATTGATCGAACTGGTAGGTCTGAGCCCGCGCATGAACCACCTGCCGTCTCAGCTATCCGGCGGGCAGCGTCAGAGAGTCGCCGTAGCTCGGGCGCTGGCTAACAACCCCCCTTTGATCCTGGCTGACGAACCCACCGGCAATCTCGACACAGCCGCTGGGAACGATCTGCTCAAATTATTCCACACGATCAACCAGAATTACCACACCACGATTCTGGTTGTCACGCACGACCTCAACGTTGCGCGCCAAACCCGGCGGGTGATTGTGATGGCGGATGGTAAAATCGTGCGCGAGGACATTGTTGGCTCGCCGATCGAGGAAGACTTAAAGGTCTGGAGTCACTCCGGGCTCGGCAGACGCATTCTCGATAACGATCTGGACTCTCTGGCTGAACTGGGAATCAGTCAGAGCCAGGCTGAGGCGCTGCGCCGTATCTTCGAACAAAATCAAACCGAGCCGGCTGGAACGTCCGAATAAATCGGTCGAACCGGTGCATGCCGCCATTTTTTATTGAGCAGCATGTCGGGTTGCTTTTCCTGCCGCTTCATCCCAATGCATTTTTCCTGCGATTGAAGTGTATAATCCCGACATGGATTCGATCGTCGCCTTCGACATTGAAACAACCGGCTTGGATGCCGCCAAAGACGCCATTATCGAAATCGGAGCGGTGCGCTTCAAGGATCACCGCGTCGAAGCCGAGTGGAGCACCCTGGTCAATCCCGGCCGGCGCATCCCGCCATTTATCACTCAGTTGACCGGCATCACCGATCAAATGGTGCTGCAGGCGCCGTCCATCCTGGACGTGCTTTCCGATCTTGAAGCCTTTGTCGGCGATGACCCCATCCTGGGGCACAATGTGCAGTTCGACATAGGTTTTTTCAAGAAACACCAGCTTTTCCGCCGCAACACGGCTATGGACACCTATGAGATGGCGGCTGTGCTGCTGCCCAACGCCGGGCGGTATAACCTGAGCGCGCTGGCGCAGGCGCTGGAGGTGCCATATCCCGCAACCCACCGCGCCTTGGATGACGCCCGCGCCACCCGCGGGGTCTTTTTACGCCTGTTTGAGCACGCCATGGCGCTCCCAATGCCGCTTCTGACAGAGATCCTGCGGCTGAGCGAACCGGTGGATTGGGGTGGCTATTACCCCCTGCGCATGGCAATGCGCGCCCGCTCGCACGAAATCGTTTCGCCGGATTCGATCCGCCACGTTTATTATGGACCGCTCTTCGACGAGCGAACCACCGTCTCGTTTGCACCCCTGCAGCCCAAAGAGCAGTTTTCACCCCTGGATGAAGAAGAGGTAGCTTCGATCCTCGAGCCGGGCGGGCTTTTTTCACGCCATTTCCCGCAATTCGAATACCGCCGCCAGCAAGTGGAGATGCTCCGGGCGGTCACCCGCGCCTTATCCGAAGGAAAACACTTGATGGTTGAAGCCGGCACAGGCACCGGCAAGAGCATGGCTTACCTGGCGCCAAGCGCGCTCTGGTCAATCCACAACGGCTGCCGGGTGGTCATCTCGACCAACACCATCAACCTGCAAGACCAGTTGATTCACAAGGACATCCCCGATCTCCGCCAGGCTCTAGGGATCGACCTTCAGGCAGCGCTGCTAAAAGGTCGTTCAAACTACTTATGCCCCAGAAGGCTGGAAAGTCTGCGCCGGCACGGACCGGAAACTGTCGAGGAGATGCGTGTGCTCGCTAAGGTCCTGGTCTGGCTGCAAAACACGCACAGCGGCGACCGCGCCGAGATCAATCTTAACGGTCCCGTTGAGCGCCAGATCTGGATGCGCCTGTCGGCAGAAGACGAAGGCTGTACCGCCGAAAACTGCGTTAAGCACACGGGCGGCGCCTGCCCTTTTTACCGCGCCAAACAAGCCGCTCAAAGCGCAAACATCCTCATCGTCAACCACGCCCTGCTGCTGGCGGATGTGGCTACCGGTAACCGCGTCCTGCCGGAGTACGATTACCTGATTATCGATGAGGGTCACCACCTGGAAGACGCCATCACCAACGCGCTGAGTTATCGCGTCGCGTCAAGCGATGTTGAACGTCTGCTAAAACAGCTTGGCAGCCCAAGTTCGGGCTTGCTCGGCTGGACGCTCAGCGCCACCCAAGAGGCGCTGCCGCCGAGCGATTTGGCAGTGCTCAGGCACACCGTCCAGCGCATTACAGATTTGGCTTTTCGTTTCCAAAACCACAACCAGCAGTTTTTCACCAGCGTTAACCATTTCCTGAGCGAACAGCGCGAAGGACAACCGGTCGGGATGTATGCCCATCAGGAGCGCATTCTGCCAGCCACGCGCATCCAGCCCGCCTGGGAAGAGGTCGAAATGGCGTGGGACAAGGCTTCCCAGGTTTTGAAGCCCATGCTGGATCTGATCGCCGAACTTGCCAGGGCGCTGGCTGAACTTCAAGAAACCCTGGCTGAAGAAGATGAAGAGTTGTACGGCAGCCTGACGAATCTCTATCGCCTTTTTGATGAGTTTGGAACGCAGATGAATTCGCTGGTGTTCGAGCCATCCGAAGACCTCATCTATTGGGCAGAAACCCAGCCTGTGGGGAATCAGCTTGCGCTGTACGCCGCGCCGCTGCACATCGGGGAGATGATGCAAAAATACCTGTGGCACGAGAAGGCTTCCGTCATCTTGACCTCGGCTACGCTCACAGCGGCGGGCAAGTTCGACTATCTGCGCGGGCGGCTGAGCGCGGTCGAAGCCGATGAGCTGGCGCTCGGTTCGCCATTCGATTTCGAAAGCGCGGCGTTGCTTTATCTGGCAAACGATATCCCTGAGCCGGGAGACCGGCAAGGACACCAGCGCGCCGTGGAGAGCGCGCTGATCCGCCTTTGCACCGCCACCGGCGGGCGAACCCTGGCGCTGTTCACCTCTTATGATCAGCTCAAACGCACCTCGCAGGCGATCTCCTCCGCTTTAGCCAAAGAGGACATTTTGATTTTCGAACAGGGCGACGGCGCCTCCGAACACACGCTGCTGGAATCCTTTCGCTCCGCTGAACGCGCGATTCTGCTCGGCACGCGCTCGTTTTGGGAGGGCGTGGACGTTCCGGGACCGGCGCTATCCGTACTGGTGATCGTCAAACTGCCCTTTGACGTCCCCACCGACCCAATCGTGGCAGCCCGGTCGGAGACATTCGAGGATCCATTCCAACAATACAACCTGCCCGAGGCAATCTTGCGCTTTCGGCAAGGGTTTGGGCGCCTGATCCGCACTCAATTCGACCACGGCGTCGTGGTGGTTTTAGACCGCCGCATCCTGACCAAACGCTATGGTCGGCTTTTCCTCGATTCGCTGCCCATCTGTACCGTCAGAGCCAGCCCAATCGGCGAACTGCCGCGCCAGACCGCCAGATGGCTGAACCTTTGAGCTGCGCCGCTTTAACGCCGCCTCAGCGCCCGCCAGATCAAGAACCCGCCAAATCCGATCAACGTAAGCGGCAAGAAATAGACGAACAGATTCTCCGCAGCCAGCCAGAAAAGCGCCCCGGCTAAGAGCAAGATCCCCGCCGGGATCCAAGCCCAGCGCATCTCGCCCTGCGGGGTGGGCAATATTGCCAGGACCACGAACGTGAGACCCAGCCCCAGAAAGAATATCCCCGCTGTGCGCGTGCTCGGGTTACGCGCATCCAAACCAGCCACCAGCGCCAGGGTCAATAGCACCCCGCCCGGAATGACTGCCCACCAGTTTTCCCGCTCCGCCAGGTAAACAGCAATAAAGCTGATTCCAATCCCCCCTAAAACAATCAATCCGCCCCACAGCGCGCCAACTGCTGGCGCCAGCCGGTTAATCAGCGTCAAGGCGCCCAGGCTCAGCAATGTAATGCCGGGTATGAGCGCCCACCAGTTCGATCGATGTTGGAAGAACATCGAAAGAAAAAATGCGCCTGCGGCAATAAAAAGAATCAGCCAAAAAAGATCACCCAGTTTAACAATTCCAAGATTGTCTACCAGGAACAGCAGCCCTGCCAGGATCAGCAATCCCCCCCACAAAAATCGAGATTCGAAGATCTTCATCCCTATCCTCCAGAGCCGTCTTTTCTATTTCTTCTCCCGCGCCTCATCGATCAATGTCTGCTTCAAGCTCAGCAGCTTGTTGGAAAGCGAAACATGATAGATGTGTGGATTCATAATGCGCTTCACACCGGGATCCAGCCGTTCGATATCCAAATTTCTTGTCAGGCGTATCTGTTCTAAATCCGGCAGGTCATATACAAGCTGACCCTCACGCAGCACCTCCACCAGCAGCGGCTCAATTTCCGAGATTTCTGAGCGGTTCAAGGTGCGCATCTTGGAATACTCGTACGGATGGCGCAGCACAACCTGATCCTCGGCGGAGAAGTCCTCTTCATCCAGACTGATCAAGTCCGCCGTAGCATTTCCTCGATTGTCATATACCCTCCAGACGCGCTTGTAACCCGGGTTCGGGGTCTTTGTTGGCGATTCGGAGACTTTCAAAGCCGGGATCCATTTATCCTGGTCGTAAACGGCGACCAGTTTGTAGACGCCGCCCAGGGCTGGCTCTCCCCAGGAGGTGATCAGGTGAGTGCCGACCCCATAAACCAGGCGGTTGATCAACCGGTCGGCGTCCAGCCCGTAGCGCGGCGCCTCCAGGCTGATCTGGGTGATAATCTGCCAGATCACCAGCTCGTCCAAGTTATTGGAAAGAACGATGGAAACGTCTTCGAAACCGGCTTCATTCAACATCCTGGCAGCCTGGATGCTCAAATAAGCCAGGTCTCCCGAATCCAGGCGGATGCCGAGCGGCGCGTAACCCTTGCGGCGCAGCCCCTCAAAGACCTTGATGGCATTTGGCACGCCGCTCTCGATCGTATCGATGGTGTCCACCAACAGAATGGTTTCGTCTGGAAACACATCCGCATACGCCTGAAACGCCTCCAGCTCTCCCATTCCGAGCGCCATGTAGAGCTGCACCAGGCTGTGCGCATGCGTCCCTTTTGGCGCGGTGCCCATCACCGCGGACGCGCCGACGTTGGAGGAGTAGTCTGCTCCGCCAATTAGCGCCGCCCGAGCGCCGGCATTCGCGCCTTTACCTTGAGCGCGCCGCAACCCGAACTCCAACAACAGTCGTTTGCGACCGACCTCGTGGATGCGCGAAGCTTTAGTTGCAATTAGGGTCTGGTAATTCAAATGGTTCAATAATGAAGTTTCCAGGATTTGCGCCAGCGCGATCGGACCACGCACGACCGTTAGCGGTTCATTTGGGTGGACTACACGACCCTCCGGGATTGCCCAAAGACTCAACGAGGAAAAATCGCAGCGGCTCTGAAGCCAGTCCAGGAAGTCGGGGCGAAACATCGGGTCGCCGCGGTGGGTTTTCTGACCGCGCAGATATTCAATATCCTCATCCCGAAAATGCACCCGCGCCATCCAATCCAGCAGCCATTCCAAACCGGCGTTGATGCAATATCCTGCCTTGTGCGTGCCGTAATCGGGATAATCGCGGAAAAAATGGTCAAACTGGACCTGCTTTTCATGCAGACCCATTTGAAAATAAACCTGCGCCATCGTCAATTGATACATATCTGTGAAGAGAATCCCCTCTGCCATTTCCTGATCAGCTATTTTCATATTCCTTTTTCCGTCAACATTGAATTAAAAAGAGTACCTCATGATATTATAATAACTGAAACGCGATTCATGACGCAGAACTCGAATTTTAACCACGCTTCTTGAAAAAAATAGAGAAAGGCGAGCCGTGAGATGATAGGAAACCCGCAAATAATCGAACGTTTGAATGCCCTTCTGGCGGATGAACTGACCGCGATCAATCAGTATATCGTTCATTCCGAGATGTGCAGCAATTGGGGGTACGGAAAACTGCACGCTAAAATCGAAGCCCGAGCGATCACAGAGATGAAACACGCCGAGAAATTGATCAGCCGCATCATTTTTTTAGAGGGCGTTCCGATTGTCAGCAACCTGAACAAGATTCACATCGGCGCTGACGTAAAAACCCAGCACTCGAACGATCTGCAGAGCGAGTACACGGCTGTCAAAGGCTACAATGAAGGGATCCGCCTGGCAGTCGAATTGGGCGACAATGGAACGCGTGAACTGCTCGAAGGAAATTTGACGGACGAAGAAGATCACATCGACTGGATCGAAGCCCAACTGGATCAGATCGAGCAGATGGGCATTCAGAATTATCTGGTCGAACAAGTCGATTGAGCGGTTACTAAGCTTTGTCTATCAGAGCCAGTTGAGTCTGGTCTTTCAACGTGGGGAAAAAGACCAGACTTAAATGTTTATGAATTGGGACGATTTCTCCCCGACCACCAATGCAGAATCGCCCTCCAGGCGACAAAGATGCCCAGCACGATCCCCAAGATAACCGCCAGATGCGAAAACAGCCACAATACGGACTGAAGCGAACGGCGCCAGCCGTCCACTCGCTGCATACTCGTCTCCGGGAGGATGACTGGGTAGTCCCAACGGAGCTGCTTCAACTTCTCAATATATCCCTGCTGAGCGCACCCCTCCAGGCTAAAAATATAAATATCGTTGCACGAGTACCAAGCCAGGCGCAAATCTCGGGTCAATTCATCCCAGGAAAGCGGTCGGATATCGGTTGAATGAATATCCACCCCGCCGCCGGTGCTGCCCACAGCGATCGCCTGGGCATCTTCGGCATAACTGCCCAATATCCCGGCGCCGTAAGGTCTTAGATGACTTGTATAAAGCATCCACACCTCGCGATCTACCGCGAGGTTTACCAAGCCGAATACCCGCTGGAGCAGTGTGGAACGCGCTTTGCGCTCGTCTTCAATCAGGGGAAATTGATAGCTTTCGACTAGATACCCATCGGCATGGATTTGTGAAACCAGCCGGCGGTATGCCAGCAAGCCTCTCTTATATTCAAAGCGCGCAAACGCCCGGACAAGATAGGACGGGATTAACCGCCAATTGCGATTTGCCAGATCTTCCATTTCCCGCACGTCCGGCTCGATATCCAACCCAATTGCTGCCCATTTCAGACCGTGTTTTTCAGTCCATCCGCGAAATTCGAGATAGCGGCGCGTGGCTTGCGGCGCGTTGCGCAAATTAAACCAGTATCCTTCCTCCTTGGGAAGCAGCAGCCACGCCACTAACGGTACGCCGGCTTTATTGAGATCTTTAACAATCTCTGCCCGTTCAGAGCTGAGATCGCGCAATCCCATGCTCACCCCGGCTCGCATGGTCTTCAAATCATCAATCATCGAATTGTTCAAGAGGGATGCCAACGGCGCAGAATCGAGTTCGCAGAAAAAAGTCAAATTAGGGACCGGCACTGAGTTACCTCCTGACCTTACGGGAACGGTATCCGGGATTACATTGATCCTTCTGATTGTATCATGGCTGGACAACATTCCTTTTCCTCAGCCTTTAGAAAAGAGTAAAATTGATCCGTGGCAAGAAAATCATCTAGAAACTATGTTGAAGCAGTCGAGGATTTTCGGCGCGCCCGCAATCAGGCAAGTTTGCAAGGGCTGCTCTCCCGCCTGACCGGCGAATCGAACCAACTGCTCTCTTACAATAAAGTCCGAGAATTATTGAAAGTCCAGGGTGGATTAGAGCGCCGCGGCGTACAAGACATCCCGCTGGATGCCATCGTCGGCAGCGTCGGAAGGTACACGGATTTTACCCGCGATTTCCTGCCGCGCCATGATGTCCAGCAAGATCGCTGGGCGCGCATCCACCTGGCAGCTTCAGGGTTGGCTGGCTTACCGCCGATCGAGGTCTATAAGATCGGCGAAGTGTATTTCGTCCAGGACGGCAATCATCGCGTATCGGTCGCCCGCCAAATGGGTGCAGAATACATCCAGGCTTATGTCACCGAGGTGCGCACCCGGGTGCTACTGACGCCGGACATCACGCCCGACGAACTGATTTTGAAAGCCGAATACGACCAGTTCCTGGAGCAAACCCACCTGGATCAATTGCGTCCCAAAGCGGACCTCAGCGCCACTGTGCCGGGGAAATATCCGATCTTGCTGGAACACATTGATGTCCATCGCTATTTTTTAGGCATCGACTTCCAAAGATACATCCCCTACGATGAAGCGGTCACCCATTGGTACGATCATATCTACTTGCCCATCGTGGAGATGACGCGTGAAAGAGGGATGCTGAGAGACTTCCCCAACCGCACCGAAACCGATCTATACATCTGGATTGCAGATCACCGCGCAGAACTAGAAGCCGAGCTGGGCTTCTCGGTTCGGACAGAGTTTATCCTCGAGCATCTCTTGGAAGATCAAAAAACGAATTGGATCAGCCGCTTGGGCGGAAAATTGCATGACCTGGTGATTCCAGATGAACTGGAAAGCGGTCCTCCACCAGGAAAGTGGCGGGGGCAGCTTATTCAGCGCAATGATGAGCGGCTCTTCCTCGACCTTTTAGTGCCCGTTAATGGCAAACCGGATGGCTGGTGTGCGCTTGAACAGGCAATCCAGATCGCCCAACGCGAATCGGCAGAAATTCACGGTCTGCATGTCCTGCCAGCCGAAATTCCTCCAGAGTTTAATCAGACAGAATTCGAGAACGAATTCAACCGGCGCTGTACCGAAGCCGGCGTCAAGGGGCAGTTGGTGTTTAGCGCGGGCGATATTGTGGAACAAACCTGTCGGCGAGCCCCCGCAACCGATCTGGTGGTCGTGAACCTCTCCTATCCGCCCGGAAATCTGTCCATCGAGCGCTTGAGTTCAGGTTTCCGCAACCTGCTCTCCCGCTGCCCGCGCCCGGTGATGGCAACCCCTCAAACCGTATCCGAACTCAGGCGCGCTGTCCTGGCTTACGACGACAGCCCCAAGGCTCACGAGGCTTTATTCGTAGCCGCCTACCTGGCTCAAAAGTGGCAGACCGAGCTGCATGTCCTGGTGGTTGAAGACGTGCAAGGGACAAGTAAAGAGGCGCTGAAACATGCTCGAGGATATTTAGACCGGCATGATTTAAAACCCGCCTTTATTCTTGAAAAGGGACAACCCGCCGAGGTTCTGATGGAAACCGTTAACCAAGTTGGCGCAGACTTCATCATTATGGGGGGATACGGGCTGCAACCGGTGCTCGAGGTGGTTCTAGGCAGCGCCGTAGATTCTATTCTGCAGGTCTCAAAAGTCCCCACTTTGATCTGCCGCTGAATAAATATCGTTCAGTCTTTTCGAAGCTCGACCATAATTTCGCGGTAGCCATAAGTGTTAATCACCCGTGTGCTTCCGATGATTGTTTCTGTATCGATATCCGGTCGATGAACATGGATGTGCCCGTGAATAAAATAAGCCGGATGGAAGACGTCAATTAACCAGCGGAAAGCCCGAATCCCATGGTGCGGCAGATCATCCCTATCGTGAATCCCCGCCGGCGGGGCGTGAGTGATCATCAGGTCCACAAAGCGCCCAAATCTCAGGCGATAATACAAGAATGCTGGGACCAGGCGCAGGACATGAAACCACATCTCGGACTGTGTGTATTGATACGGACCATTCCGGTATTTGACGCTGCCTTCGATGCCTGCCAGGATCAACCCCTTAGCGATTGCGGTTCTGCGGTGCAGATCAACGCCGCCATGCGGGTAAGTTCGTTGTCCTTCTATGGTGTACTCGATCTCCTTGTCGTGATTTCCACGCACAAAAAAGAGCGGGCTGCCGAGAGCGTCATAAACATATTCGAGATAGTAATACGGCAGGTCGCCGCAGCCCAGGATCAAGTCAGTTCCCTTGAAACGATTCCTTACTTGAGGACTGTAAATAAAAGGCAGTTCGGTGTCGCTCAGGGATAAAACCTTCATCGGCTGTGGTTTTTTGCTCCTATCCGCGGATGCGGACAGCGTCTGCCGGTTGAGTGAGTTGGTGTACCCCCTCTTGCCCGATTTCGTCTCTGATGCACTCCAATTTCTGTAAAGTGGCGAGGCGCCCCAGTTCGAACAAACGGTTCCGCTTCTGAAAATTGATATATGTCTCGCCTTGCAGGTCCGGCGCGATGACGCAATCGGCATAATCCAACCCGCCGCCGGCGCGTTCCAGCAAGATCTCCAGCGCAGCCCATAGATAACCCAACGGACCCAGATAGCGCCGCAATTTGAAAGTAAAAATATCGACCCCAATCGTAAAACCGGCGCCCATCTCGCGCAGCGCAGATACAGGCAGCATGTCGGTAACGCCGCCGTCGCACAGGCGGCGACCGTACAGCTCGACGGGTTCGACAAGACCCGGGACCGAGCAACTGGCTTGGATCGCTGGGATCACCGGACCTGAACGAATGGTCACGCGTTCGCCTGTTTCAATATCCGAAGCAACCACCGAACAGGGAATTTTAAGATCTTTGAACTCGATATCCCCGATGCGATCCCGCAGGAAATGCGCCAGGCGATCGAAAGAAACCAACCCACGTCGGGGCCAGACCGGACGGGCAATTTGCCACCAATGAAAGTTCAATGCGAACTCGCGCAGTTCGTTGGCGTTGATTCCGGCTGAATACAGCACGGCGATAATCGAACCGGCGCTGGTTCCAGCAACATAGTCCACTTCAATCCCGGCTTCCTCTAAAACGGTAATCACGCCGATATGCGCCAGTCCACGCACAACGCCGCCGCCCAACGCAAGACCCACGCTCTTCTGAGGTGGGCGAGGCTTTTCTTTGTTCCGGATTTCGAGGAGAGGCGTAGCAAAGTCCATTTCATAACGATTATAACCTCGTAATGTAGGGTTGTCCGAGACATTGACAGTCATCTCTCCCAATGCTATATTGTGAGCTATCCTGTCCATTCGTACCAGTTACGTGATCTGTTTTATATCTTTTGGTCTGTGGAGCCTGTAGTGGTGAGAAAACAATCGTCGAAAACGGCGCTCGTTCTGGCGGGCGGGGGATTGACCGGAGCAGTGTATGAAATCGGCGCGCTGCGGGCGATCAATGACCTGCTGCTCGATCGGACCATCAACGACTTTGACATCTATGTCGGCACCAGCGCCGGCGCATTGATCGCGGCGTTCCTGGCGAACGGCGTCAGCCCCGAAACCATGTATCAAGTTATCGATGGTCGCCATCCGCGCGTGAAGCACGTCGATCGCGGGCAGGTCTTCAAGCTGAACTGGTTCGATTACGCGCGCTGGGGCATTCGTCTGCCGGCAAAATTGCTGACAGCCTGGATCGATTACCTGATTCACATCGGCGATATGACGCTGGTGGACCTGCTCTGGTCGCTGACCGAGGCGCTGCCGGCTGGTTTATATGACAGCCGTGGGCTGGAGATGTTTGTCCGCGAGGGGCTGCGTCAGTTGAACCTCCCCAACCAGTTTACCGCGTTGGATAAAAAGCTGTTTATCAGCGCGACTGCGCTGGACGATGGAAGGCGAGAAATCTTCGGGACGGGCTATCTAGAATCGACGATATCGCAGGCGGTTGCGGCGTCTGCCGCCTTTCCGCTGATTTATAAACCGATGCGGATTGGCGACCAGGAATATATCGATGGCGGCGCCAGAGGCAACGCCAGCATCGACCTGGCAATTGAACATGGCGCGCGTTTGATCGTTTGTATTAATCCGTTGGTGCCCTTCGATCATCATCCAAACGCTGAAGTCGACCCGGCTTCCAACAACAGACCATCGCTCACCAACCAGGGGATCCAATCGATTGCCAGCCAGACTTTTCGCATCATGCTTCATGCCGGGCTGCAATATCACATCAAGCAAATCAAACGCGCCTATCCAGACGTGGATGTCATCCTGATCGAACCAAGCCAGGAAGATTTCTATATGTTTTCATACAACATCATGAAATATTCGGCGCGCCTAGCGGTGGCGCAGCACGGGTTTGAGACGGTCACGCTTAAAATGGCTGAAGATTATCCGTTCTATAAAGAAACGCTCGCCCGGCACAACATTCCGATCAGCCGCCGGCTGGTGATCGAAGAACTGGAACAGATCGCCCAGTCCCGGCATGACCCGCGCGTGGTGCGCCGCATCCTCGAAGCGACCGCCCTGGAAGAAAAAATGCGCCAGCACGATAAACCGATCCACCGGCTGAGCAGCACGCTGGATGACTTAGAGATGGCGCTTGAAAAGCTGGACTTCAGGTAGTATCCGTGAGCGAACCGTTATGATAAACCCTAAACCCAGCGCTGCCTCTACACGATTCGGCCTGCTTGAAAATCCCCCCAAATAGCCGGGTAGATCCGTTGTCCACTGTGGAAGAGGTCTGCCAAGACGAAAGACTTCCAGATCGGTCCGCGCACCTGAATTTTCTTGCTCCCATAAGCCTTCCCCAGCGGCAGCTCGCCCATCATGACCTGGTGGAAGCTGTCTGCCAACAGGTCGATTTCCAGGTCCTCCCGAACAGAATCTCTCCCGAATATGACCTCCGGCGGCGACTTGCGCCCGTTGATCGTGGCCTCAGACGCAGGTTGGCTGAAGCGGAAACGGATAACCAGGCGCGCCTGCGCGACTTTCGCCACCGCCTGACGGTCTTGGGCGATCTGACCGAATAGCTGGTTCAGGATGCGGTTGAGCTGGTCAGTATCGCGGTATATCATCTTGACGAAATTTTCGCTGAACCTATCCGAGGATCACCGAGCGGCGTTTTTCAAGCCGGTCATAAATCATGGTCTGGACGATGTTCCGGATTTGATCGGAAAGCTGGGAAACTAACATCAAGTTGTTCGCGGCTTCGGGATCGTATTGATCAGTCGGGATCGGCTCGCCATAGTCGATGTACCATTTCGTTGGGAGCGGAACAAATCCAAGCGGACCAAGCCAGGGCCAGGTGGGCGTAATGGGGAAGTATGGAAAGCCGATCAGGCGGGCAATCAGGTCTGATTTTGTGAGCGAGATGTAGGTTTCTTCGGCGCCCACAACCGCAACGGGGATCATCGGCGCGCCCGTCCTGAGCGCCATGCGCACAAATCCGCCCCGCCCAAAGCGTGCGAGCTTATACCGGTCTTTAAAAAGCTTCCCCACCCCTTTATATCCTTCCGGGAAGACTGCCACGAGGTGACCCTGTTCCAGCAGCCGGATCCCGTTTTCCTCGTTTGCCAGCACCTGCCCCAGCTTGGTCAGGGTCATCGAGAAAAAAGGCAGCGTTGGAAACCAGGAGGCGTAAAGCGAGCGCACGATCCGCTGTGAGGGGTGCTCGGTGTAGATCGATTCGCCGACCATGGTGCCATCCCAGGGAAGTTGACCCGAGTGGTTGCAGACCAACAGCGCTTTGCCTTCATCGGGAACATTCTCCAGCCCGGTGGTTTCGACCCGCCAGTAGGTGCGATACATAAAGCCGAGAAACGGTTCGATGATCTGCAAGAATTCCTGGTCAAGCCCCCATTCATCTGTCTCATAATCGCCGCGCATACGCCGCATCAGGAAATCCTGCTGGTATTGCAGCGAATAGTTGAGGACGTACCAGATGCCCTTCCAGGTGTCCACATCCAGCAAGTCTTCGCGGATGGTCGAGCGCAACTGCGTCAATATCCCCACGGCAGCTGCGGGTGAAAACTTGTTGAGGTTTTCCCGAATGAAATCGATCAGGCTGGTTGGAGAAAAGGGCGGCGGAGAATAATCCGGGTGAACCCGCTTAACCCGTTCGATCAATTCATCTAGCTCATCGATGATGTCTCGCTGGTCGGAGGCGTTTTCGATCTCGGAAGGCGAACCGGCTGGCAGGTTTCCGCCAGCGTTCGTCTGTGATGACACATCCGAGACCGCAAGGTCGGACGCCTCAATAAAATCCTCTGCTAGCTGATCGTTTTCATCGGTCATGAACCGCTCCTTTATGTGCGCGCAAGCAACCCTTCAACCGGCGCTCACCGTGTTTCCCGCATCCTTTTGCGGCGTTCGAGCGTGTCTCGCAGCCGCTCTTCATCGTAAGCCAAAGACCTCGATTCGGGGAGGTACCGGCGCAGGCGTTGTTTCCCGGCAAATTCCCGCAGCGCTTCCTCGGCGGTGTAAACCGCTCTGAAACCCAGCTTTTCGCGCATGTTTGTCAAATCAGCCAGCCAGCCATAGCGCAGATAATCCGGTTCGATGGGCCAGGGTCTGGCGTTTGAAGCGCCCAGAGTCTTGGTCACGCCGATACCCCAGTAGGCAAACAAATGCACCACGGGGACCGGCACTTTGGCGGCTAGCCGGCACAGCCGGCTGAGCAGTAAAACCCCGTCGGCAGCCACATTGAAAACCCCCGGAACGTCCTGTCTCAGCGCGTGGAGCAGCGCGTCGACAACATCCTTTTCGTGGATGATCTGCATCAACGGGTCAAAACCCAGTAAAACGGGCACAAACGGCGGCTTTAAGAAACGCGTCAAAGGCGTATCGCATTTCGGCCCAATGATGCTCGGAAATCGCAGCACGGTCATTTCAATCTGAGGCACCTGGCGGCGAAAGCCATTACAGAACGCCTCGATTTCCAGCATATGCCGGTTGTAGGCGTAAGATTGACTCCCCTGCAGGGGATGCTTCTCGGTGAGGTAAGACGGATTTGTGGGGCGCGCCCCATAGATGGCGGTGCTGCTTTTCAGAATCACCTTTTTAACCCCCGTCTCGGCGCAGGCGCCCAGCACCTTCATCGTCCCCATCACGTTCAAGTCGAAGTTTGCTTCCGAATCGCGCACGGATTCTTGAAACGCCAGATGGCACACCGTCTGAACGTTCTCGATTTTCAGGACCTCGATCAATAACGGATTGCGCACATCGGCTTGGATGAAATCCAGACCTTCGATTTCGATTTCCGGCGGATTATTGTCGACGCCAATAACTCTGAGGTTTTGCGCCGCGCCGCCCCGCTGCGGCTGCGATAAAAGCCGCGCGGCAACCTGCGCCCCCCAGTATCCGCCAACCCCGGTGACTAGAATCGTCTTGTCTTCGGTTCGCTTCGCCATCCTTGCCTCCTGATCACTTCAGCGCCAGATTGGCGTAACCCTTCTCGCGCAAGAGAGCTGGATATATCCGGTAAAGAGGTTCAACCGCCGGGAGCAGTTTGAGGATCTTAGGAATGGGTCCCTGAGCGACAATATCCTTTTTTGCCAGCGCCGAAATCAAGTTGACCTTGCCATGCCAGAATGCGTGCGCTACATCCGCTTTCATCGACATGGTCACGTCTGGCTTTAAATCGGTCGGTCCGTGGATGACGTCCACAAACGCGCCGGGTTGGGTGGGCTTGTCGCGCCCGTTAACCGTCGTGACCGCGTCGGGGTCGGAGTAACGGAATTGAATCACAATGCCCGATTTGGCGATCTTTGGTCCAATCGCGGGGTCTATTTTCGCCCGGTCCATCAATTCACCGACACAGGCATAGAATTGAGCTGAATCCTGGAATACACTCACCGCGTTCCTCCTAAGACCTCATATTAAAATTAAAAAGCAGGAATATCTGCTTCGACCAATTCAAGCAAAACGGGAAATCGCACGAAAATCAAGATGTAGTATAGTGGACTTGGAAAGCGCCGTCAAGCGAAATTTTAGCGCCCGGTTGGCTTGACAGTCAAAATCAGAGGTGATATACTATTTACGACGCGGTGCGTCATAAGCAACTGGAGAAAAATCCAACCCGTCATCGTTCCGAACACAGAACGGATCGGCGATAATCGAACAATAAGGAGATAAAAATGGCTACAAAAACGAAAGTTGAAGTCGTGGAAGACCTCGATGAGAATGAGATGAACCCGCTCTTCGAGATGGTACGCAAAGTGCTCCTGGCGAGCATTGGCGCGGTGGCGCTTGGCAAAGAAGAGATCGAGGATTTTGTCGATCGGCTGGTCGAGCGCGGCGAGATCGCTGAAAAGGACGGGCGCAAGCTCGTGCGTGAAGTCATGGATCGGCGCAAGAAGGAAGCTCGCAAAGCCGAAGACGAGCTCAACAAGAACGTCGAATCAGTTCTGGACAAGATGAATGTCCCTTCAAAAGGGGATATCGACGCTCTGGGTGAAAAAATAACCGCGCTCTCCAAGAAGATCGACGAGCTGAAGAAACCCTAAGACTTTCCAGAACCCGCAGACACCCCTTTCCGGATGGAGACGCTGCTCTCCATCCGGTTTTTTTATTTAATGCCCGGGGCTTTCAGAGCATAGCCCATTATTACAACTGGCTGATATAATGAAAAACCTTACACAATTGCTGTCCTGGATGTTACGCAATGATTGTTATCAAGAGATACCCGAACCGCAAGCTGTACGACACCGAAGCCAAGCAGTATGTCACTTTGGAGGGCGTGGCTGAGTTGATTCGCGCCGGTCACGAAGTCCAGGTGATCGACCACGCTTCGGGCGAAGACCTGACCAGCCTGACCCTGACCCAAATCATCCTCGAACAGGAACGCAAACAGAACGGGGTCCTCTCGAATACCTTCCTCACCAGCCTTATTCGCGACAGCGGCGACCGCCTGGCAAGCTGGCAGCGCCGATTGCGCCCGCCCCAGGGATTATTTCATCAGATCGATGAAGAGATCCAATCACGGGTTCAAAGCCTGGTCAAATCGGGCGAATTAACCGCACGCGAAGGTCAGCGCTTGCTCGAAAAACTGCTCAGTCTGTCCGCTCCGCAGAAGGACAGAGAACGACTGGAAGCTCAAATCGAGCAGCATCTGACCCAACGCCAGGTGCCGACCTACCAGGAGATCCAGTCTCTGAAAGATCAGCTAGAACAACTGACCTCCAAGCTCGAGGAAATCACGGAAAGAAATCAATAACCCGTCACGTTAGAGGTAAAAAAGATGAGATTCTTCAAACTCACCATTCTACTGGCGTTGGCTTTGATCTTCAGCAGCGCCTGCTCGATCATCAGTCTGACCAATCGCGCAACGCAAGGCGCCCAGCCCGGAACCGAACCGACCCAGGCGCCAGCTCAGGAACCGCCGCCGGCAGCCACCTGCGTTCCCCAACGGGTTGAAACCTGTTTCACCGCCAGCCCCGATGAGCCCATCGAGATTCTCGGAGAGATCCCCTACACATCGCCTTTCTTCCTGAACACAATTTCGCAGCCTTTTGTGCTGCTGGAAGACGAAGCCGGTTTCGTCCGCCGAGATAAAGAATTCATCTTTCCATTAGAGAGTCAGACGCTCGGTCCGGTGAAAATCGAAGGCGATGGTAAGTTGTCATTCACCCTCTCGCTGCCCTCAGCCCCTAACGCCACGCAGGTCGATGTTGACAACAACGGCAAAGACGACCTGGGGGTGCAGGTCTTCGCGGTCGCTTACTGGTCAAACATCTGGGGCGATCCATTCCTGGAAGAAAGGGATGGCACAGGTTGGTCCACCGCTTACACCTCAGTCATCGTCGATCCCGAACAGGACAACGAGATCATCGGCGGCACCCTGCTTGTCTGGTCGCCAGACGAAAACCAGGGATTTCCCAGCGGGTTTGGCGCTGACGGCAAGCTGTTCACCGAAGACGACCCAATCGCGCCCGTGCCGGCAGGTTATAGCCTGGTTGATCTGAAAAGCGAGCCGTTTCGGGTTTACAAAGAACGCCAGCCAAACCTGACGCTGGAAGAAGGCGCCGGCGCAGTCAAGGACTTTTCCAAGCTGGGCTACGGCGCGGCTTTCCATGAGCTTTTCCAGCGCGCCTCTGTCGAGTACCCCTTCACCGTCGAGAAAGGCATCGATTGGGCAGCCCTGGAAAAAGATTTCCAGCCGCGCTTTGACCGCGTCACGAACAACCAGCAGTTTTACCGCACGCTGCGTGACTTCGCCTTCAGCATCCCCGATGGACACGTGAACTTGACGCTGGATCGAGATGTTTTCTTCGAGGATTACGGTGGAGGCTTGGGCTTGGTTTTAAAGCGCCTGAGCGACGGGCGGGTGATCGCAGCAGAGGTTCTGCCCAATAATCCAGCCGAGCAGGCGAGAATTTTGCCGGGCGCAGAGATGCGAAGCTGGAACGGGGAAACGCTGGACGCCGCCTTGAAGAAAGTGATCCCCGGATTCGGTCCCTACTCCACCGAGCACACCCGCCAGCAAGCGCAGGTATCGTTTTTAACGCGCATGCCCCCGCAATCCACGGTTCAAATTAGTTTTCAAAACCCAGACAGCGCCCAACCGCAAACCAAATCGCTCAATGCGGTCGTTGAATACGATTCGCTTTTCAGAACGATCCCCAGCTTTACCGCGGACCCAGTCGAACTGCCGTTGTATGGCGAAATAATGGAAGGCAGCGGGTTAGGCTACATCCGCATCAATACCTTCAGCGACGACTACAACCTGATGGCTAGCATGTGGGATCGCACCATCAAAAACCTGATCGACAACGACGTGCCCGGGCTGGTGATCGATCTGCGGGTCAACTCGGGGGGGTCGTTGGGTCTGGCGATGGACTTCGCCGGCTACTTCTTCGATCGCGAAGCCGTGCTGTACGAGAACCATTATTACAACGAAAACACGGGCAAGTTCGAGCCAACCGGTTACCCCACCCGCATCAGACCGGCTCCCCTGCATTACAAAGGACCGATCGCGGTTCTGGTGAGTTCGGATTGTGTCAGCGCCTGCGAGGGCTTTGCTTACGCCATGCAGCACGACCAGCGTTCTGTCGTCGTGGGGCATTACCCCACTGCCGGCGCGTTTGGCGAGGTCGGCTTAGGACAATATTCATTACCGGGTGACTTCAAGATGCAGTTCCCAACCGGTCGCCCAGTCTCGCCGGACGGGAAAGTGGTCATCGAAGGGGTCGGCATTACGCCCGAGATCGTCGTGCCGGTGACGTTGGAAAGCGCCCTGGGTCAGATAGACGCGGTGCTGGAAGCTGCCATCAAGGCGCTGCGCTGACCCACCCGCCGGATCAATTCTCCCATTCAACATAGACCGGCTTACGGGTGATGCTCACCCCGCCCGCCGGGTTCACAGGCGCCCCAAACAGGTCAAAAACCGCTTGGGGAGCCTGTTCGAGTTTATACCAATGTTCCTGGTCATCGAGCGCCCAAAAAACCTGCAGGCGTTTTCCAGCGCGCGTAAACTCATAGCCGCGCACGCCTGGGATCGCGTTCAACGGGCGTGAGTAGGCTGCGCCTGCCAGCCAGCCCGCGTTGAATTGAAACGCCCGAAACGCCTGGTTTGGCGCCCCCGTCTCGTCCACGAGCGCGGTGCCGCGCCAACCTTCGAGGCTGTACCAGATGTTCGCCCACAGACCTTCCACCAGCGCGGTGGTATGCGCCTGCGCCAGGTACGCCGCTTTGGTCAGCTCGAATTCCTGGCTTCTGCAAACCGGACCGTTGTTGGCGTCCGGACAAAGCAGACCCGCTTCGCTGTTTATCAGGAATTTTCCAGAAACCTGATAGGCTGCCAGCAGGCTGCGGATATAGCGCGCTTTGGCTGTCAACACCGGACCCGTGCTGTTCCAAAGGCTGTGCCAATTCGAATTGCCGTATTCTTGATAACCAGTGTAATAGTCGTAAGCGTGAAAGCTGAC
>MWTA01000092.1 GCA_002050125.1 Anaerolineae bacterium UTCFX2
TGAACCAGGGTCCGCAATTGAGACGTGAGCTCGACCTCCTCGCGATGACGGGTTTGTCCGTAGAACAAATAACCACGCGGGATGTCAGTCGAAAGCATTTCCTCTAAGCATATTGCTTGGGCGCATACTTGAGCTTCATCAACTGGATCGCGCTTAGGCTTACCGCGTTTGTATTCCACAGGTATTGGCAGATAAAGCCCTTTACGGTTTGGCAGTTTGACCCCATCCGGTGAGGTCACAAACTCTACGACATCGCAGATTCCAGATAATCCCAGACGATAGGAAACCACCGGAACGGAGCGCGTGGTAATAACTCCATTCCGAGTTTCGGTGAAGAATGGGTCATCCGCTCGATTGTGCATGATCCTCCCTTCGGCAGTGAGCGCATTATCCTTCCATTGCTGCTCAATGTGGATCAGCGCCCACTGCCGGCGGCAAAACAGAAAATGCTGAATGCCAGAGAGGGGTAAGAGTTCGTCAGGCGAATACTCGGACGTCACAGCTTCTCGATCAACTCTACACCTTGGGGTACGCCAGTCCGATCCACGATTACATCGTAATCGCCAAAACTGCGCGGGGGGTTGGCTTCAGGCTTGCGTTCGACCTTCACCAACTCGAACAATTTGTGCGCGAGGGCATTACCCAGGTCGCTTTCATGTTTGAAGACGATCAATTTACGGGTCGCCATTTTGCCGCGCGCTGCCGAGCGGTCATGTTCGAACATTTCTTCCAATGCTTTCCAGAATAGTTCTAGGTCTTCCTCAGAAAAGCCTGTGCCTTTGGTGGGATCGTTGGCAAGTTTGGCGGAGACGTAACCTTCAACACGATAAAGGGCATAAGGAACGATATGCTTACGTCCCATAGTGCGCTCTTTATCCGCATCTTCGATCTTGGTCACGGTTTGGCGGGTGATGGTTACTTCTTGCTGGACGATGGGGTCAATACTGCGCGAGAAGTTGAGTTGTACGGGCCCGCGTACTTGTCCGCAGTTGTCGCCGGTGCTCATCACCGCGCCGAAGGTGCGGATGTCGAAGAAATTAGCACACATCCATGCGCGGGCATCGTTTACTTGAGCAGCGGAAGCCTTATCTTTTGTTTTCAAGCCGATGGCTTCATAGGCTTCTACGTGGTTCTGATTAAGGGGCGTGCCTTCTTTGACATAGATGCGATAGCCTTTTGAATCGCCCTTGATCAATTCGGCGTAATTGCGGACTTTGCGCTTGATCGCCACATCGGTCACGATACCATAGCCCGTTTCGGGATCGATACGCGGCATGTTGCCCGCGTCGGGATCGCCGTTGGGATTGCCGTTCTCCACATCGTAGAGCACCACAAATTCATAGCGGTTAGAAATAGCGGTCATGATTTAAGTCTCCTTTGGGTTAGTTGGTTTCGGTTGTTTCTTCTGAATTTTTATTTTTGACATAGAACGCCGCGCGCTGGTGATAATAGCCAAGCACGAAGACGCCTTGTTCGTCTAATGTTAAACGCGCAGGGATGGGATTCTTTTCTACGTCAAGCAGATTCAAAATGTCCTGAATGCGGCGGTCGCTAACGTAGCCATATTCCGCTTTTGCAATGTGATGCTGCGAAAGCCGCAACAAAATTGGGAACACGGCGGCGGGCGAAGCGCAAGCCGACGTGAAATAGCGATCCTTGATGCTGGCGTTCACCTCCTTGCCGATGGCTTCCAATTGAGCCTTTTCAAGCACGGCAAACAGTCTCCCCAGCAAGTAGGCTGGAATAGTGGATTGCTCGTTAAGAGACATGACAAGTACCTCCTGAATTGGGTGTTGGGGTTGGTTTCGATATTTACGTTTGAGAAATGCCTTAATTACAGAAGCCCGAATACGATTGACTTTTCTTATCTTTTTGTCTTCATCGTCCATATCCGCGCGAATACGGATCATTATGGCGTTGAATAAAGCGGCAGGATATGGAGAATTGGTAAGGATGGAACGAAAGACCGTCCCAGTGAGAAGCGGCGCAACTTTTTGTTCTCTTGACTTTTTTGATACAGTTTCGCGCAAAATCCAACTTAACTTAATTGGCTTTTCGTCCTTCCCCAACTGTAAGTCGGAGTAATGTATTCCAATTCTTTGCACAAACTTTATGAATGGCTCTTTGTAAAAAAAGCGAATGGATGCGCGCCCGGGATTGGGCGCTTCAATGCCAAGAACATAAAAGTTTGCATTCCAATCTATTTCTTTGCTCAGTCCTTCCGCGTCTATTTTTTCGCCACGCCTTATTTTTTCTGCAATACTCCTTAATAGTTTTTCGCCCGCTTTATTTCTCGTGGGCGCATTTTCTGTCTGCTCGTTTACAGGTTCTTCAAATTCTGCTTCCGTTAACCCAGCGAATAAAGAAGCGTATATCTGGTTGTCACTTTCAGCCCAATAAACAATCGTCGTATCATCAATAACAATTTTCTTGTTCTCGTTGGCGTCGGAGAGCAAATAGTTCAACGCCTTTGAGTAGGCTAACATTGCCTTTTTGCTAACGGGCGAGTTCAGCGCCTGCGCCTCCTTGCGATTATAAGATTCGTAGGCAGGGGCATTAAAATTCACTAAAGCCACTCCACCATGATAGGGAGCGATTCCCTTAATTTTGATGTAGTGACGAGGGGCAATAGGCACATTCTCCTCGCCAGTTACAAGGCACTGACCGATATATTCATCGCTACTTGATTGATTATGAGCTTCCCATGCCTTACGAATTTTCTCGTTTTTATGGACAAACTCACCGTTTACTCTAAAAACGAACCTTGCCTTGCCAGCTTTCAGAATATCGCTTAAGTATTTAGCAATATACGGATCCTTTTTGCCATCAGCAGGATCATACTTATCCAAAAAGGCTACTACAGCTTTTGCTTCAACACAGTCTGCTTTCGCAAGAATTTCTTTGTTGTACTCACGGAAGGCATTTAAACGCTGAGAACTGTATTTTGGCTTTTCTTCATCTTCTGGCGAGATACCCAAGACATATGCGCTGTTATCGCAAAGAAAGTACGCGGGCGGATTTTTCCCAGAGCGTGCGGGTTGTTCTGGAACTATCATATTTAGCGGTTTATCCACCAGTTTTTTACCGCGTTGTACTTGCTGTGCAAGCGGGATGACGTTTTGCAAATCACCCTTTACAGACAAATCCAGCGCATAACTGACTTCAACAACGCTGTAACCCGCTTGGGCGACATCGCTTTCTTCTTCATCTTCCTTGGTAGTAATTTCGTTCGACAAAATATCGTAATAACGCGCCAGCGCTTGCAGGATCATCCTCGCACCTCCAGATTGGTCAAATCCAGCACGCCGTTTTTGAGAGAAGCGCGAAAGAACTGCCGCTTGATGTCTGCCGAATCGGAGAAATCCAGATCGTGCAACATCCAACCTAATTCCATATCGCCGAGCGGGCTGGACGGGATAGGTTCGCCGTCTTCGATCAACTCCACCTTTGCGCCAAACTCGCGCGTTCCTAGACTCGGCGCGTGAAAATGCTGTCCCTTACGCAGGCGGCGCAGGATCATGTTGTAGTGCTTTTCTTTAGTGTCTTCTTCGCCCGCTTTATCAGTTAGATCGAAATGCGCTTCGATGACGTATTCCACATTTTTCAACACCAGCGCGGCGCGTTGCTGACGAATTTTCGTCGCTACCAGATAAGGTTTTCTTTCCGAAGCCTTTTCGCTCACCTCATTTCGCCGAATGTTAGTGAATTCAATCGGCTTCAAGACGTGGATTTTGTCGATTACCCAGCGGATAGCGGGCTTCCAATAGATCGCCTCGATGATGCCGCGCGCCGCCGATGGGGTGATAACGTCGTAACTGACGCGCTCCACCTTCATTTCAGGGCGGGTGAACAGGGCATAATCGCCGCTGACTCGGATTTTGATTCCGTATCCCATAGAACGAACCTCCTTTTTTCAATCGAAGAAAACCGCGTCTCCGCCTGTGTCTGCAGGCAAGACGAGGCCGGTCTCCTGGTTATAAAACTCCAGGAGGCTATTTTCTATCAGAACCTGATATGTGTCATTAATTGTCTCGATTACTCCTTTGCTCTGAAGTTTTTCAAATTCGTTTTCATAAATATTGACAGTGAACATCTGTAGTTGTCGGGCAAGGCTATATGGGTAGGGATGATATTTCGCCTGTTGAATCAGCTTTTTGGCTTCGTCGTTATAAGGAATAACAACGGCTATGGTATTCCTGTCAATTAACCTGAAATTCTCAGCCGCCGTCTTGAAGTCAAAGTCGAGTTCGCTCGTGCCTTTGTCGAAGTATGATAGTATTTTTCTCGCGTCGAAGGCCTCTTTGCTTTGCAGGTTATACAAGAAGTTGAAATAGTATTCAATTGCTTCTTTCGAGTCGGTCTGCCCTGCAAAATCTCGCAAGGCACTCTCAGCCACCGCCGCGCCTTGCTTGATAAACGTAGGGGTCTTTTTGATGAAAGGCGTTTCAGGATCGAAGACGTACACGTCGCTGACTTCTCGCTTCATCTCGCGGTTCACGCGCCCCGCCGCCTGGATGATGGAATCCAAACCTGCCAGCGCGCGAAAGCCGACGGGAAAATCCACGTCAATGCCCGCTTCCATCACTTGAGTTGAGATCACGCGGCAAGTCTGATCCAGCTTTAGACGCTCTCGAACTTCGGTCAAAACCTCCTTACGATGCATGGCGCACATCAACGTCGAAAGATGGAAACTTCCTTCCTCGTCCAACTGATCAAACAATCCTTTGGCGTGCTTGCGTGTGTTGACGATACACAGCGCCTGCGAATGCGCTTTTATCCTGTCTATCAGGTCTTCATCTGGCATCTTGCCAATATTCGTTACTTGTACGCGCTTATAAAAATCGAACAGCGCCTGCGGATCAGGAGCAAGTTCAGTAAGAGTAACGTTGGGTAGACGCCGGTCCAGCGCGGGCTGGGTGGCTGTGCAAAAGACCGCGCTCGCTCCGTAGTTTGTTACCAATTCTTTGACAGCCAGCATACAGGGGTCTAAATATTCACGCGGCAGCATTTGGGCTTCGTCAAAGATGATGACGCTCTTGGCTAGGTTGTGCAATTTACGGCAGCGAGACGATTTGTTGGCAAAGAGCGATTCGAAGAATTGCACATTGGTCGTGACGACGATTGGAATATCCCAATTTTCAGAAGCCAACTTTAATTTGTCGAGCGCGTCTTTGGTTTGGTCATCGGCTGATTCCGAATCGGGCTTATCGCTCTTCTTCCAGTCAAAGTTGGAGTGATGCTCCAACACGTTCTCGTCACCAAGATATTCTTTGAATACGGCGGCATTCTGTTCAATAATGCTTGTGAACGGAATGACGTAAATTACGTGCTTCAATCCGTGCTTGACAGCATGGTTCAGCGCAAAGGCCATCGAAGCCAGAGTCTTTCCGCCGCCCGTGGGAATGGTCAGGGTGAAAAAACCCTGTGGCGATTCCGCTTTTTCTTTACAGGCGTTGAGAGTCTCTGTCCGTTTCTTGTTGATGTCGCCTTGCGGGTTGTCGAACTTTTGCATGGCGAGATTGAACATCCCGCAAAGTTCTTCGATGCTGGCATATCCGCCGCGCGGCTTTTCGCTTTTATTCATGTAGGTTTCAGTTTCCTGAAAATCCGCATCTACCAGGGCAGAGAAAACCATGCGCGTCAGGAAGGCAAACGAAAAGCCAGGATGTTTTTTGTCAGGCTTAATTCTCAAACGCGCAGGCAGGCTCAAATCAGCGGGACGGATTTCATTTTGGTACGCGCTGTAATCCTTCAAGGCTTTTTTCTCGACGCGCGATAAAAGCGTACCGTCACCGTCTACGTCGGCAGGGGAGCCATAATCTGGTAACCCCGTGTGATGACCCGCGATGCAGTATGCCAGCATGTCGGCAAGAAATTTCTGGTTTTGGTCTTTGTTGAATAATGCACGGATTTCCTTTGCTCCCGCTGTGGCGTGATCTACCTTGCCTCCCGAACCATCCAATCGCCTTTGAAACTCTTTCGAGTATTTTCCAATATCGTGCAATAACGCGGCCATTTTCGCCAGTTCAGATATGCCTGCATCTGTACCAAAGGCTTCGGCTAAATTCGCCGTGTTATTCAAATGGTCTTTTAGCAATTGCCATCTGAATTTATCTTCTCCTTTGCGAGAGTGAGCGTAATAGAGCGTTTCTTCTATCTTTACCTCCCTCACCCCATACATCTCTACCAGCTTCCTTGCTTCCCGCTCGAGCGCCCTCCTCAGTCCTTCTGGCGCCAGCACCTCGCAATCCGCGCCCCAACCGCGCACCCAGGGGAGCATCTCCTGCCATTCAGCTACCTGGGCTTCCCATAACAACCCTCCATCGGGCTCTTCAGTCACTTTCTCGGTCTTATGCCAGACACTCTCGCGCAGTCGGCGGGCAGCAGGACCTGGTTTGAATCGCAGCCTCACGGTTTTCGGTTCGCTTTCGCTGCCCCAGATCCCCCAGGCATAACGGAGCAATTCTTCCTCATCGAAATCGAGCGGTAGATCGAAACGTGCAAGTTTTAATTCTGCTTTTTCAATCCGCTCGATCTTGAAAGTTAAGGTCTTACCGAACTGTTCGCTGAAACCGATCAAATAAGCGCCATCCGTCCAGAGCGAGGGTTCAATAAGATATGGATGGACCAGGTGTTGGCGCGTTTCGCGGCTCTTCAAAGCTTTATATTGAACGTCCACTTTACGATGCTCTGCCCAGCCCCGCGTAATTGCTTCGAGCGCTTTCACCCGATTTGGATCTACATTTTGGGTTAGGATTTTGTCTGCTGCCTGGACTAAACGTTCTGTCATTGGCTGTTTCAAAGCCAGAGCAAGCTTTTCAAGTGCGCTGGCAAAGTGAGGTTGAGCGATGTGGGTCTGGCGGGAAGCGCGCCGCGTCGCCAGATAAAGCGCAAGCGTCTCATGCAGATTTACTTTAATATTGGGCATATAGCCTATGCGATCCAAACGGTAGCGACCTGCACCCTCCTCGACAAAAGAGTGTTCTCGTTCCAACTCGGTACGATCGCGGTATACCGTGGTGCGGTCAACATCGAGACGGGCAGCCATTTCGATATCGGTGTAACCGCGCTGTAAGTAGAGCCAGATCATTTCCTGGAGTCGTTCTACCTTTGTGAATCCTTTCGCCATTATTCTTCCTCCATTCCGATAATCCGGACAGGCGGTTTATTCCCCCGGGCAATTTTTCGTTCAAGAAGATTATATCTGTTTTTACATGCCAGACCTGCCAGCCGGGTTATTTCTGACAGGTCTGTAAGCTCGACAGGTCCCCTCAATGATCCTGTCAACCAGCGATCCCTAATGAAATTAACACGTCAATGTTGCAGAATCTGCAACATATCGGAAAACGTTTTTTTAATTGGAATAGACATAACTGACCGCACGACCTAAGACTCCAGCAAATTGCTCCTGTACCCCGCTTTGCTCCCCTACGCTCATCTCTAAAAATCCACCAGATTGCGTAGAACGTTTCCGCAATCATCGGATGACAAATCCCCCGCGCTGGGTTAGGCTTGGTCCTGAGCGTTCCGAGACCAAACTTAGGGCGCCAACGCCTCGTTCGGATCAGCGACTTGGATACCATTGTATAATGGGGGCGCTCGGCGTATGGGCAGCCTCACAAGTTATATCGACCAGCAGCGGCGGCTTGCCGCAAACGGAGAGGGATGATGAAGATTACCGACGTGTTGCGCGTCGAGCACCAGCTTTTACACGTGATGGACGAGGCGATGGCTGAGTGGCTGGCAAAAGCCCCCGCAATCGCGGCAGTCGAGATGCGGGGGCGCACCAGCCTGCTTTACGCCGCTTTGGAAGATCACGCTCAACGCGAGGAGCAGTATTTGTTTGCGCATCTTCGTCCGCTTTCGGACCTGGCGCGCCACCTGGTCGATATGATGATCATCGTCCACGACGAGGTGCGCAGCTTGTTCGAAGAAGTCCAAACGGTGGAAAACCCGAAAGAGCAGATCTGGACGATTCTGGATCTCACGGAGACGCACTTCGTGAGGGAGAACGAGGAAGTGTTCCCCTTGGCTGAGGAATTGATGCCGGAGGAGCTTCTTTTAGAATTGGGAAAACAGGGCGGCTGAACCAAACCAGCCCCCTTCACTTATGAGGAGATCCGGAGGTACCTTAAACACATGCCCCCTTTGACCCGTTGGTTTCTTAAAAGCTCGCTGTTGTTTTTTATCCTGAGTGTGCTGTTTGGATTGCTGCTGGCTGTACAAACGCCGTTGAAACTGCCCGCCAGCATCGTCGCCTTTAGCCCGGTTTATTTTCACCTGTTCATGGTCGGTTGGGTGGCGCAGTTGATTTTTGGCGTGGTATTTTGGATGTTCCCCAAGTATTCCAAGGAGAAACCGCGCGGCAGCGAATTGTTAGGCTGGATCGTGTTTGGGCTGCTCAACGTTGGTCTGGCGCTGCGCGTGATTGCCGAGCCAGCCCAGGCTTTGAACCCGGCTTTGGTGTGGAGCTGGCTGCTGGCGGTTTCGGCGGTGATGCAGTGGCTGGCGGGCATGATATTTGTCGCCAACACCTGGGGCAGGGTCAAGGAGCGTTGAGATGCCGCGGCTGAGCATTTGGTTCATTCGGTCTGCCCTGACGTACCTGGTTTTGGGTTTCACCCTCGGAGCGTTGCTGCTTTTCAATAAGGGATTCCCGTTTTACCCATTCCTGTGGGGTTTACTGCCCTCGCACGTCGAGTTCGTTTTATTCGGCTGGACGGTGCAGCTGGTCATGGGGATGGCGTTTTGGATTCTTCCCAGGTTCTCGAAGTCGCCCTTCCGCGGAAACGAAAAGCTGGCTTGGGGAACGTTCATTTTGATTAACGTCGGAATCTGGCTGCATGTGCTGGGAACCATTGGATCGGGCAGCCAGTGGCTCGTCCTGACCGGCAGAGTTGCAGAAGCGCTGGGGATCGTGGTTTTTGCGGTCTATTTATGGCCGCGGATCAAGGGGGTTGGCGCCCCCTGACGGACGAGCGATGCCAGTTATTCCAGGCTGGGTCAAACCCTTGCCCGACCCGCCCAGAATTCGATCCGGTGTCCTTCGGGATCGAACACGTAGAACACTTTAGCCCCCCAGACCTCTTTGATAACAGTTGGGCTCAACCCTGCGTCTTGTAAACAGGCGCGGGCAGCCGTGATCTCAGCCACTTGCAAGCCGATTGTGACCCCTTTTCCGTCCCCACTTTTGATGGATGTGCGCGATTCGTCTGCCACGCTCAGGCGGGAAGTATTGGTCAAAATGAACTCGACGAACCATTCGGTATAGGCGTGTATCGGCAGCTTTAATCCGAAGCGATAAAAAGCCACCGTCTCTTCCCATTTTTTGCAGTACAGAATTACGTTGGCTGTCTCGAAATGCATGATGATATCCGCTCGTTTGATGATGGTAGGAATAATCCGAGAGGATACCATAGGTTGCAGCGAACCACCAATAAACCCCCAATTTCTCCTTGCGGATGACGTTTGACTATTTGCTGCTGCTCATCCCCTTGCGCGCCGAGATCACGGTCACAACTAAGAACAAAATGACCGCCACCTCGTTGAACAGCCCCCCCCAGCGACGGATCGACTGCGACAGCAGCAGGTCGCCGGCAATGCGCAGCGCTAGGGACAAGTGCAAAAGGCTCAAATGAACGTAAAAAACCGAGAGGTATTTTATCGGCACCCCCATCACGGCTGGAATGATCACCGGCGCGTGCCCAAAGATCATCGAAAACACAAATCCGATAAAGATGGTGTGCAGCATCGCGTCGTAGATCGAACCCGCCGGATAACTGCCGCCAAAGATCATCCACAAGACGCCCCCCAGCGTCAGCCAGAGGTAACCGGGCAGCAGACAAGCCGCGATATAGCGGGTCAACCCTTGTTGACGGATCGTGTGCCGGGCAATATCGTAACGAAACAGCCATACCCCCAGAGCCGCCAGTCCAAACCCGGCAATGCGGACACCCGCGTCAAAAGCCGCCAGGGAAACAAACAACCCGACCAGCACGATTCCGGTGATGACCAGGAAAAGTGTGCGAACAGTTTTCGTAAGAACCAGCACCCGCGTCAACTCGAGCCGCTCGCCCGCGATGGTCAATACCAGGAACGCAGCCCACCACGGCGCCACCCGAAACACCGGCAGCCCAGCCATCCAGAGCGCGTTCCCCACCAGCCACAGAAAAACGCCCAGACCCATCACAGCCGAGTGCGTGGCGGGCTGCAGGCGATAGATGATGATAAAAATGATGAGGAACCCTAACGCAGCCAGTGTAATCAATAGATGCGGCACAAAAATGGGTACCGGGAAAAACAGCGCCACACCCCCCAACCCCGCCAACAGAGGCACCAGATAATAAATCCGTCGCCCATGTTGCAGTTGACTCAGCGCCACCGCCCGCTCCAGGCTGATCAAGGTCCCCAGGAAGCCGGCGACCATCAGCGGTCCGTGTTCGAGTAACACTTGGGTGGAGATGGATGGGATTTGCCAGCCAATGCGCAGCAAACCCGCCCACAGCCCAGCCACGAGCGCGCTGAGCGACAAAACCATCAGCGGTATACGCAGCCGGCTGCGTTTCGCAAAAGGTGAGCCAGTAATATTGAACGCCATTTTTAAGGCAACTCTCTTGAATTAAAATTCACTGCGTGCAGTTTCGTTCGCCCCGCCTGTCAGAGGTCAAGTTTCGCCTCTGACAGGCGGAGAAATAGCCTGATTATTGGCTGCGCCCGATGCGCACGCGCCAGGTTTCAGGACCTGATTCCAGGTATTCCCAGGAAAACTCGCCGGTCCGCTCAGCTTGAAATTGATAATAGAGCGGCTTGGGATCGTGGTCATTCACCAGGATAAACCCCTCCCCGTGCGGCAGGTTATCGAACCGTTCGAAGATCATGGGGTGTCGCTGCGCCGGGGGAATGCTGCGAATATCCAGTAACGAATCGTTGCTCATCTTAAATCTCCTTTTACCTATATTGATTTGGCGGGCTCTTTGCGGATCAAATAATGATATTCACGCTTCCAGAAGTGCCCGATTTTCTCTGCGTTTAAGATCGTATTCCCGGAACGGGCTGCCCAGTCCGTAAGCTCCTTCTGCGAAGCTGCGTCAGTGCTGAGGACTGCCAGGGTTTCTCCGGGGGCAAGGGCTTCCATTTTATCCAAAAGTTCGACAAAGCCGGCAGCGCAGTTGCTGCCGCGGTTATCCAGGGTTTGGGTAGCAGCCGATAAATCGTTCATAGGTCACGCATCTTTCTGGTAAAGATCGTCGATCTTGCACATGCCCGAAATGGGCGAGCAGGCGCGCCACATCGGGCAGGTGATAAAGACGACGATGAGGACGCCCACGAGGAGGATTTTGGTCAAGATCAACAAACCGAAAGTGGAGGTTGTCAGCGCGGTAAAGCTCAACCCGACATAGCGGTAAGCCTGGATGAGACCCGTGACAATCAACGTGGGCAGGATGATGCGCACTGCAACCCGAAAGCGTTCGAGCTGCTGGCTGGCGGCTAAAACCACCGGCAGCGAAACAATCGAACGCGCTGCTGGGACGGTGATAAAAATATTCCACACCGCGCCGCCAAACCACAAGCTAAAGGCAGCCAGGTGTATCCCGCGCACCAGCAGCGGCAAGGGCTGTCCACCTTGGGTCAGGAACACGTCAAAAGTTGCTTGGACAAACGCATTGATTACCAACAGAGCCAGCAGCAACCGGGCGGTGAGGCGCTCGCTGAAAGGATCGTCCGGTTTGACGCGCCGGAAAATGTCAAAGCCAGCAGCCAACGCAATGGCTGCGAGTAAGATCGCCTCGAACCAGACCAACCCGCCCGCGATCCCCCAGCGCGCAAAACGGAGCAGGTCATAGCCGGCGGTCAGGATGAACACCGGTAAAGCAAATTGCATCAGTTTGCGGAAACGGGCAAACTCGCCCGTGGTAAAGCGCGCAAAAGCGGAGCGATGTTCGGGGCGCTCTGCCGGTTCGGTGAACAGCGCCTTCCACATGGTTCCCCCAGCCAGAAAGGCGAAGCTGACCAGGTGCAGCCAGCGCGGGATAACCTGCAGCCAGGCGCCTGCGCCGTGAGTGGTCATTGTCAGCCAGACGCCGACAAAAGAAGCGATGCTGATAACGGTCAGCGCTACCTTGGGCAGTACGTATTTATCCAGCAGGTGCGTCGAAGCCGTTACCGGAACGGAGGATTGGATCGTGTTTGTATTGTTCATGATTCGATCTCCAGAACCGCCTGGGTTAAGCCCAGGCGATCCACAACAGACTGGGCAAGGTCGTGGAACACTGCGCTTGAGGTTGTTTTCGGGTCGAGAACCGCGGGCAGCCCTCGATCCGAGTCCTCGCGGATCGCCGTCTCCAGGGGCAGCTCCGCCAGCAGCGGCAAACCGAATTCGTCTGCCAGCTTCTTGGCGCCGCCCTGACCGAAGATATGGTGCAGGTGGTCGCAATCGGGGCAGCGGAAATAGCTCATGTTCTCGACCAGTCCAAACACAGGTACGTTGACTTTCTGGAACATTGTCAAGCCTTTGCGGGCGTCATCCAGGGCAACTGGCTGCGGCGTGGAGACGATGATCGCTCCGCTGATGGGTATTCGCTGCGAGAGCGACAGTTGGGCGTCGCCGGTTCCCGGCGGCAGATCCACGATCAGGACATCCAACTCCCCCCAATCCACTTCTTGCAGGAACTCCCGAATGGCTTTGTCGATCATTGGTCCCCGCCAAATGACTGGGGCGTCTTTTCCGGCAAAACCCAAAGACATTACTTTGACGCCATGGGCTGTGGCAGGCGCCAGCCTGCCGTTAACCGCCGGCGGAAGCTTTTCAACCCCTAACATGCGCGGGATATTGGGCCCGTGGATATCGGCATCCAGCAAGCCCACCCGCAACCCGAATTGAGCCAGCATCACTGCCAGGTTGACCGCCACGGTGCTCTTCCCCACCCCGCCTTTGCCCGAAGCGATCGCCACAACGTGCTGGATCCCCGGGATCCTTTCGGGTTCCGGCGCGCCGGTAGTGACCTTGCGGGATGGGGCGGGTTTGCCGACTTGTAACTGCACTTCTTCCACACCGGGCACCGCGAGCGCAGCCCGGGTCACCTCGGCGGCGATCGCGCGCTGAGTATCTTCCGGCAGGTTTGCGATCACCAGACCGATTCTGGCGGTTGCGCCTTCCATTAGAACGCCGTGCACCAATCCAAACGAAACGATATCGCGCGAAAAGCCCGGATATTTCACTTCGCGCAGCGCACGGAAAACGGCATCTTTGATCGTATCCATGACTTATCTTCCGATCCCTCACAAACCCAACTGGGCGCGCCCTTTGGGGGAAATCATCAGCGAGTTCCAGGGCGGATCCCAAACGAGCTCAACCGAGACGCCGGTGATGCCCGGAACCGAGCGCCACAACACCCGCTCGATTTCTTGCGCAAAACTGGCATGGAGCGGGCAGCCGGGTGTAGTGAGAGTCATTACAATTTTAAGGCGGCCTTCCTCCGTGATCTCTGTGCTGTAGATCAGACCCAGATCAACGATGTTGATCCCCAATTCGGGGTCGATGACTTCCGACAACGCCGCGGTGATCAGCTCTTCTACAATGGGGGTGGATAACAGTTCGGTCATATATCGCTCCCCAGCACAATCTGGTACGGCAAGGAGATCGCCTCGACTGGACAGATTGACTCGCAGATCCCACAGTAGTTGCATGCCTCCGGGTCTGCGACGGCCGCAACGTTTGTGGTGAAGAGCTCCAGGACATCTGTAGGGCAGGCGTCGACGCAATCGCCGCAACCCGTGCAGACTTCGTCATCGATTTGAGGGGTCCAGATTGTCATATCATTCATCGTTCACCAATTCCTTTTCTTAGCAAACTCATAGCCGTCTGCCAGCCACTTGTTTGCTGCTACCAGGATAACTGGTGAAAAAAACTTCTGCCTTGATATTAATCAAGTGCGCGTTATGGGTTTGCCGGTCCCTTACGAAAGATGTCGGGTTGTTCCGGTCCTTCCACGACCAGATAGCCTACCAGACCGCGCTCCGTGCGGCTGAGTGCATGATCCACCAGAAGATAGGTCCCCGGAACATCCACGCGAAACTCGACCATGACCGCGCCGCCAGGCGGAACGGTTACGGTTTGTACATTAGTCAAAGGAGCGCTGGTGAGCGAGGCGAAGCTGTACACCCGATCGAAGATTTCACCGATGACGTGGAACGACGAGGTCTTGTTCGGACCGCCAACGCCGAAGAAAATGCGCACGACCTCGCCCACTTTGGCGGTGAGGACGTTTTCGTCTTTCGTCAGACCTTTATCTGACCCGTTAAAGATGTAATATTCGGGCATCTCGTGGCTCATCTTATCGGCGCTGAAATCGAGCTGCCCCGTTGAGCCATAAGCCTGTTCGGTATACAGTTCGCCCTGCATAACGTAATATTCCTTATCAACCGGCGGCAAACCTTCTTCCGGCTCGACCAGGATCATGCCGTACATGCCGTTGCTGATGTGGTGCGGTACGCTGGGCGTGGCGCAATGATAGACATACAAGCCCACCGCTAACGGCTTGAAGGTGAAAACATTTTCTTCCCCGGGTTTGGTTTCGGTATAGACCATCCCTCCGCCAGGACCGTTGACTGCGTGCAGATCGATCGAATGCGAAAACAGGCTTTCAGCCGCGTTGGACAGTTTCAATTCGACGGTATCGCCCAGGCGGACGCGCAACATGGGGCCCGGCACGGTGCCGTTGAAGGTGAAGTAACCGTAAGTTGTGCCATCGGACAACTGACCGATCACTTCCTTGGCTTCCAGTTCGACCCTTACAATTTGCGGTTCGCGTTCGCCGATCTCCGCCGGGATATCCGCGGGATGATGGACAACGTTCTCGCCCTGGGCAACCTGAGCTGTCGTTCCAGAGGCTGCCTCCCCCACTTGCAGCGTCCCCCACATGCCTGCCTGGCGATGACCCGGGACCGCGCAGTAATAGACGTAGCTGCCCGCCTGATCGACCGTGAACTTCAGCGTTACTTGCGTTCCTTTTTCTGTCATTTGACCGGTGGTTTGGTTGAACTCATCAATCGTCAGGTCGTGCAGCATGCCATCGCCATTGATCACGGTGATTTCAACCGTGTCTCCGGGTTTGGCGGTCAGGGTGGGGTTGACAACCCCGTCAATGTCGCCGCCTTTACCGATGAAAGCCAACCCATACGTGTCGCTGCTGGTTACCAACGTGTAAGAGACATTCGCCTCGGTTTGGGCTATGGGTTCGGCTTGTTGGGCTTGCGGCTCCGATGGTTGAACTTGCGCCGCTGGTTGTTGGGCTATTGGCGCCGGTTGTTGGAGCGTTTTCTTTTCTTTTGTGGTGGGCGGTGGAGTGATCGTGCTGCTTTTTCCCGCACATGCACTGAGAACAAAGACGGCTGCCAGCAAAAGCCCGATCATGTTTCTAGTAGCTTTCATTACAGTCTTTCCCTTCTCATCCTAAGAATATCTAAAGTCTGATTTTCTGAGGCGCTTGTGTTGCACACTTGATCCTCAGCCGGTCGATTAAAGAATCAAACGCTGCCGAGGCGCGAACCAAACAAGCCCCAAAACAACGATGTAAGCTTAGGTAATTAATTCGGATGTGTAATTGATTTTAATCAAGTTGGTTAAAGTTGCGCTTGTTGGCGGAGAACTTCCAGATCGGTGATGACGATGCGATGGCGGTTAAAACTGATGGCGCCGGCGATTTCCAGGGCGCGCAGCGAGCGGCTGATGGATTCGGGCGTCGTTGCCAGGTAGTTTGCAATGAGCGCCCGGGTGACGGCTGGATGAGCCAGGGCGGGGTCTTCGATTTGTTCCACCAAAAAGCGGGCGAGCCGGGCTGTGACCGTGCGCAAAGCCAAGTCTTCCACCTGAACCGTCAGTGCGCGCATGCGCCCCACCAGTCCCTGGATGACCGCCAGGCTCAGTTCGTGGTCTTCCTGAAGCGCGCGGTTGAATACCTCCCCCGAAATGACCCAGGCTTCTACGTCTGTAACAGCCATCGCGCTGGCGGCGTTGGGCGCATTATCCAGAGCAGCCAGTTCGTTGAAAGCCTCGCCAGGACCAACGAACCGCAGGATGTACTCCTGACCCTCGGGGGAGAGCTTATAAAGCTTGACGTGACCTTTTTCCAATCCCCACAAACCCGCCGATCCTTCTCCCTCCAGGAAAATAATCTGTCCCGCAGAAAAAGAGCGGCAGATTGCCCCCTCAGCCAGGCGTTTCAAGTGGATTTCAGAAATGTGAAAAAAACTGGGAATACGTTGCAATAATTTCAGCAAAGGAATGCTATCCTCACTCATCCGCCTGGCGCCAGTTTGTTGTGGAAATCGTTGCTCTCGCCAATGATAACCGATAAACACCCGGGCTGGTCATGTAAATCCTTTGGCAGTAAGAAAATCCACCAAATTGCTTAAGGAATTTCCGCATTTATTGGATGACAGATCCGGCGGGATAAGTTAAGCTTGACGTACTCAACAGGTGATGAGAAATAGAAGGCAAAGCTCTCATTTGGAGGCGACGATGGTTCAAAGGATTTTGGTGCCGTTAGACGGTTCTAAGCGGGCAGAGTCAGCCCTGCCTTTGGCTTGTTCACTTGCGAGCAAAGACGACGCCCAAATGATCCTGCTCCACATTTTGGAGTACCCCTCCGAGGTGTATTCGGGTTTGGCGTATTCAGGATTCGCCCCCCGGCCTCTTGCAGACCCCGCAGTGAATGAAAAGACCCAGGAGAAGAAAGAAGCCATCTACAACAAGGTGAAAGGCTACCTGGAAGAGACGGCTGCGAGAATCGGCTCCAGCGCGCTAAGCGTATCGATTGAAATTCACGAAGGCCCGGTCGTTGAAACGATATTAAGTTCTATCGAGAAATTGGGGGTCAATCTGATTGTAATGTCGTCAACCGGCGAAGATCGCAGCCCGTGGATGTTAGGCGCCATCGCGGATCGCATCTTACGCGAAGCCTATGCGCCGGTGGTGCTGTTGAGAGAAGGTCCCGGCGGTTTGGGTCCGGATTGCCCCGCCCTCCAGGGAGAATCTTTGCCGAAACTTATCGAAAGCTAGAATGAATAGAGAGGATAATGGTATGGACAAGAGCAATGAGCAACGCATTAAGTATTCCGAACTGACGCCAGCCGGCATCGAGCCGCTGATCAAACTCGAGGCTTACATCAAGCACTCGGGGTTGGAGTCAGAGCTGGTAGAGCTGGTAAAATTGCGCGCCTCCCAGATCAACGGCTGCGCCT
>MWTA01000053.1 GCA_002050125.1 Anaerolineae bacterium UTCFX2
CCAAATCTGGAACAGTCACAAAAAGCCATCAGCGCGCCTAGCGGGGGGAATACAGCCATTCGTCATAGAAATCCGAGAGACCGCGCCCCGCAGCCCTTTCGAATTCACTCAACAAATCCGCCGCCGTGGCAATTCCAAAATAGTGCTGACGGTAATATGTCTCCAGCGCCTGAAAGAAAGCTCGATCTCCGATTTCTTTTCGAAGGGCGTTGAAGAACAATGCGCCTTTGATGTAAACCACACCGCCGTAAGAAGTCGAACCAGGCTGACGCTCAAAATAGTCTAAACTGGCGGTGACCCGGTCATCCCGCCCTTGGGTTTTGAGCAGCTCATAGCGCTCTTGCCAATATCCTAGGAGACCCTCCCAATAGTCACTCCCATGCGCATATTCGGAGTACACACCTGAGCTGTAGGTCGCAAGCGCTTCGTCCAGCCATGGCTCATCAAATACGTCATTGCCGACGGTGCTGTACCACCACTGATGAGCGACTTCATGGGCAACGGTGATCTCAAACTCAGACTTGCCAGGATCATCATAGAGCTTCGATCCGATCAAGACAATCCCCGGAAATTCGACGCCCAGGGCATTTCGCATCGGCGCCGCCACGACATCCAGCTCGCGGTAGGGGTAAGCGCCAAATTTGTCGGTATAGATTTCCAGCGCTTTGCTCGCAACGGCGAGCGCCTTGCTGCCAGCTTGCTCGTAACCGGGCAGGTAATAGGAATTGACAATCGTGCGATCCACTTTTTTGCTGATAGTCTCAAATTCAGGGCTGGCGGCGATGAAGAAATCTCGCGCCATCCCGCTTTCAAACCGGGCGATGGACAAGCCCGGCGCTTCCTGCTGTTCGGTCCTCACACCCGTAGCCGCCAGCACCAGGTCATCTGGATAGCTGATTTCTACCGAGTAGAAGGCTGTATCGCTGTACACCGAATCACCGATCTTGGAGGGCGCGTCCAGGTTCCAGCCATCCTCATCGTAAACCGCCAGGATCGGGTACCAGCCCGAAAGCGCCAGCACGCCATCGGCAAGGTTATAGATGCCGTAGCCTTCCGGGGTCGCGCTTCCGCCAAAATCTA
Source organism: Anaerolineae bacterium UTCFX2 (assembly GCA_002050125.1). Taxonomy (GTDB): domain Bacteria; phylum Chloroflexota; class Anaerolineae; order Anaerolineales; family UBA4823; genus UTCFX2. The sequence continues at coordinate 1,081 of MWTA01000053.1, forward strand.
GCGGAACCCGTCCCTCGAAATCGAACTCCAAAGATGCGCGCTCGCCGGGCTGCAGCGGCTGGGGCAGCGGCGCCTCAAGCACAGTATCGCTGAGGGAGAGGCGCGGTTCAACCGGCAGTCCCTCGAGGCGGACAGCCTGTATGTTCAGCGCTCCATCGCCATAGCTGCCCTTTCCGTTGGGAAACAGCCGGAAGTACAATTCATCTAAAGGCTCATCCTCATTATTGGTGTAAGCGATTCTGGCGCTCCCTTGAAAACTCTGCAGGTCCTGGGCGATCTGCAGCGACAGATCGTAGCGCGGCGCGCCCGCGAGCGCTGCCAGATCGGCTTGCTCCGGTTCCACCAGCGCAGCCTCTGGCTCAGGAGCGCTGCCTTCGAGCGGCGGCAGGGTGGGCGAGGGCGTCGGCGCCGGGCGGGTCGCCGTTGGGGGGAGCGCCTGCACATCGAACGCTTTGCCGCTTACGCGCCTGCAGACATCCAGATAAATATCGCCTACATCTTGAAAAACACAATTGATTTGCTTTCCAGCCGCATCTTCGGCGATTGTGACCACAGATACGCCGCGTTGATCTAAAATGCCAAACTGAAGAGGCTCCGCCGTCATCTCCGCAAACAACGCCTTATCGGGTGCTCCCGCATCCGATTCGAGTTTCAGCTTGCAATTGCCGGGCGCACCGCTGTGGACCAGGCACTCCAACCGGCTCAGGTAACGTTCGGCGCTCGTCCAGCACACCATTGGGGTGTTGATCAGCACCGAACAGACGCCCCATTCGCCCGAAAAATCCGTATATACGGTCGCCTCATTAAACGTGATTGGATCATAACTGCCCAAAATTAACCGGTAGGGGCGGTTGAGCGCATTTTCGAGCGGTATAAGCGGGCGGGTGCTGATCTGGCTCGTGCTGCGCCGGTCGCCGCCGCTTTCGATTTCAACCAGGCGCGCCTGGATCATGTCATTGACAGCCAGAATGGGTCTCCGGAGCGATTGGTTGATCAGATTATCTACAACCAGCCCCACCGGCAGAAAAAAGATAATGCACATCGCTAGGATCAGAAAACGTTTGAATTGGCTGGATGAGCGGGTCGCGCCCTCGACAAACAAGGTCTGGAGGCCCCCGCCCAGCGCAAATAACAAGCCGGAGAGAACATACAGCAAGAACATGCGATAGAGCGCCCCTTCGACAAAGGGATACAGTTCCACGCCAGTCAGGCTGCTGTCCAGCAGGCGGATGGCAAAGGAAACCCCCTGAAATGGGACGTGACTGGCGAACCAGACCATGGCGATGCCGGCAACCAGCCAGGTGAGCGCCCCAAGGAGCGGCTTTTCCAGGAACGCCGCGGCCCAGCCTGCCAGCCCGCCAAACACAACGGCGACCGGGAGGCCCAGCAGCAGCTTAAGCCAGGGCAGGTCGGCATGCGCCTGGCGAAGCAGCAACGCATCCAGCGCCCAAACGCCGCAACCGAACCAAAATCCGGCAAACAGCCCAAAAATCAGTCCGTTGAGGCGTTTTTCCTGCAGGAGGCGAAGATAGGGTTCAGCATTCCAACCATTCATTTTTTTGCCAGCCCTGTTTTACTATTTCAATATCTGTTTTATTTGCCTGTCAGCCGGTAGAACAACCCGCTGTGGTCCGCCAGGTAGATTTCGCCGCGTTCGTCTTCGCCGAAGGTTGTTATTTGACCCAGGTTTTCGAACAGCAAGCGGTTTTCCCAACCTCCTCCAAAGGGCATGTGCCACAATCCCCACACCGTCCCGCTGCAATAATCGCCGTACAGATAGATCCCCTGCCAGGCTGGCAGTTCAGCGCCTCGATAAACCACGCCGCCCGCCACCGAACAGCCAAACTGGTGGCTGTACTCCGCCACGGGGGGGATTAAATCCAGGTTCTGCGGGGGTGTGCCGGTGTACGCATGATTGCCTTCGTAATATCGCCAGCCAAAATTAAAGGGCTGGCTGCCAGACCCCTGACGAATTTGGTCTGCCGACAGAAAATCGATCTCTTCCCATTGGTTTTGACCAACATCGCCAATATAGAGGTCCCCGGTCAACCGGTCAAACGACATCCTCCACGGGTTGCGCAGCCCAATTGCCCAAATTTCAGCGACTCCGCCCGAAGTCGAAAACGGGTTGCCGGCGGGTATCGCATATGGATCGCCATGGTCGACGTCGATGCGCAAGATCTTTCCCAACCGCGTGTCGGTGGATTGGGCGCGGTTTTGCGGGTCGCCCTGCGATCCGCCGTCTCCCAAACCAAGATACAGGTAACCATCCGGACCAAACGCCAGCGAGCCCCCGTTGTGATTCACATAGGGTTGCTGCACCTGCATGAGGATCAACTCGGATTCGGGCGCGGCGCGCCTGACATCCTGCGCCGAAACTTGAAAGCGCGCAATCACGGTGTTGCCTTGCAGGTCGGTGTAATTCACATAAAAATAGCCGTTCTCAGAGTAATTTGGGTGGAACGCCAGACCCAGCAGACCTTGCTCAAAACCCCGGCTGCCCACCCGGTCGGTCAAATCCAGAAAAACCTCTGAGAGCGGGCTGCCCGCCTGCAATACCTGGATGCGTCCCGCCTGCTCGACAATAAACAGCCTGCCCGAACCATCGCCGGCGTTCTCGATGCCCACCGGCTTGGCGAACCTGACTGCCAGCGGCTGCCAGGCGTACTCCGAGGTGTTCTCGATGCGGGGTATAAACAGGGTAGGCGAACTTTTTAGTGCCGGTTCAAGGGGAATGGCGGTGGGCGAGCCCACCGCGGGGGGTTCAACCACCGGTGTTGCAGATGCCAGCGCAGCACTGGGTTGGATGCCCGGCTCGTCTGGGTTGATTTCAATTTCAGCGGCGGTTGGCGCAGCCAGCGGGGTTGCTGCCGGGCTTTGCGGCGGTTCGACGGGCGAAACTGTTGCGCTACAAGCCGCCAGCGCCAGAATCATAAGGATTAATATATTGCGCATAATAGATTTACCTATCGAACTGTCGATTTGTTCAATGCAGGAGAAGCTTCAGTCCTTCTTTTCCCAAAATTCCCCCTCGATCACCTCACCGCCAGCCTCTCTCGGCTCTTTCCAGGGTTCAGGGATCATTTGGTTGAGCGCTGCGAGGTGCTCCTGGACAATTTCAGGAGGGCAAAGCTCAACAAATAAAAAGCTGCCCAACCAGATCACCAAAGCATCATCCACCGGACCCACGATTAGATCGGGGATGATCAAATAAAGGAGCGCGCCCACCGGCAGCAACTTGATCAGCGGGTTGATCCGCGAATCAGCCAGTAACCGGAAGATCAGCTTGACGCGCGTGGCAAAGTCATTGAGAATCCCTCCTTGCGAGGGGATCAGTTTGCGGTTCTTTTGCTCGGACATTCGACCTCTATGAAAATTATACTATAAGCACAATTTCCCACCTCAAGCAGGAACTTATTTCTGAGCAAAGGCTTATCCAAAAAGCAAACAGGGCAGCCATCTTGCGATGCAGGCTGCCCTCAATGGTGAAAAGCGGGAGATCGGGTTATTTTGCCTGAGCTGTTCTTGCCAGGTTCACCACAGCCGTAAACGCCTGCGGGTCGCGCACAGCCAGATCTGCCAGTATTTTGCGGTTCAATGAAATCTGGCTGGCTTTCATAGAATGTATAAGGCGACTGTAGGTCGTGTCGTTCATGCGGGCAGCCGCGTTGATGCGGGTGATCCACAAGCGGCGCAGATCGCGTTTGCGCGTTCGGCGATCGCGGTACGAATACCACAGGCTTTTCAGCATGGCTTCATTAGCGCGCCGGTAAAGCCGGTGGCGGGTGCCAAATTGGCCCTTCGTGAGCTTGAGGACCTTCTTGTGGCGCTGCCGACGATGCGGTCCAGTTTTTATACGTGTCATGTTTTACCTCCTGCGATCCCCTGGGCGCCGGCACATTCTACCCGTTGTACGCACCCAGCAGTCGCAAACTTTCTAAATTCTGATACTCCAGACGCTGCCAGTCCAACCAGCGCGCCTTGCTGCTACTCAAATCGCTTTAGTCTTTCTTATCCAGATAGGGCGCCAGACGATGCACGGTTTTGACAATTCCGCGGCCCTTTACCGGCTGCATCTCCATGAACTGGCGTTTTACCCGCTTGGGAGTGCGCCGGCGCAGGTGGCTTTTGCCAATCTTCGTCCGCATCAACATTCCCGTGCCGGTAACCCGGAAGCGCTTCGAAGTAGCCTTATGGGTCTTGATTTTATACTTCCCAGCAGTCTGCTTGCGTGGCACGTTCGATCTCCTTTCACATAAAATTCCGCGGATCATGTTCGCATCCGCGGATCTGGAAGAAACTTGATATCCTGGAAAATCAGCGCAGCTCGATTATTTCTTTTTGACCGTTTTACCGGGCGCCAGCACCATCAGCATCGTGCGCCCTTCCAGCGCCGGGACTTGTTCGATGATGGCAATATCCGCCAAATCTTCGGCAACTTCTTTAAGGTCGTTCAGTGCGATCTCCGGGTAGCTGATTTCTCTACCCCGAAAGCGGATGCGCACTTTGACTTTCATCCCATCCTGCAGCCAGCGCCGGGCGCTGCGCACTTTCAGATCCCGGTGATGCTCGTTGGTTTTTGGGCGCAGGCGGATTTCTTTGACCTCAATTTTCGTTTGTGCTTTCTTGGCTTCGCGTTCCTTTTTTGTCCGCTCGTAGATGAACTTCCCAAAATCCATCACTCGGCAAACCGGCGGATCGGCGGCTGGCGCAACCTCGACCAGGTCTAGGTCAGCGTCTTTAGCGATCCGCTGCGCCTCGTCAATCGAGACGACGCCCAGATTCTCGTTTTCGGGACCGATCAGGCGCACCTGAGGGACGCGAATTGTTTCATTAACCCGATAATTTACTGCGCTGATAACTCACTCCTTCCTCGACTATCCTAATCGAAGAGCCTTTTTTCAGTCCAGGGATAATACCAAAAAACCGGTGAATCGTCAACTATTTCTTAACATTCTTAACATCCAACAGGTGCAAGCGCTGCGCCAGAAATAAAAATCCGGCGCAGCCTGCGACTGTCAGACCGCTTGCTGAATGTCCTGCCTGGCTTTATCGAGGAACGCCTCGACCGATAGCGCCCCAGGGTTCTCGCCTGAGCGCAGCCGCAGCGCAACCTGCCCCTGGCTGACCTCCTGGTCTCCCACGACCAGCATGTAAGGGATCTTCTGGTTTTGAGCGTCACGGATCTTGGCGTTCATGCGCTCGCTGCGTTCATCGATCTCCACGCGCAGCCCGGCTGCCTTTAACTTCGCCGCGACTTCGCGAATATACTCCAGATGGCGGTCGGCGATTGGGATCAGCACCGCCTGCACCGGCGCCAGCCACACCGGAAAAGCGCCCGCGTAGTGCTCGATCAGCACCCCCATAAAGCGCTCCATCGATCCCAACAGCGCCCGGTGAATCATGTACGGTCGATGCGGCTGCCCATCCTCGCCAATGTAAGTAAGATCGAAACGTTCGGGCAGGTTGAAATCGAACTGGATCGTGGTGAGCTGCCATTCGCGGCCCAGCGCATCGCGCATTTTAATATCGATCTTCGGTCCGTAAAACGTTGCTTCGCCCTCGTCGATCTGATAAGGAACCTCGGCGCGAATTAACGCCTGGCGCAGCGCCTCGGTTGGGGCTTCCCACAACTCGGCTGATCCGGCAAATTTCTCGGCGTTGCGCGTCGAGAGATAAGCCTGAAAGTCTTTAAATCCAAATGCGCGCAACAGGTTGAGGCTGAACTGCAAAACGCGGTCGATCTCCTCAGCCATCTGATCGGGGCGGCAGAACAGGTGAGCGTCGTCTTGAGTAAAGCCGCGCACCCGCAGCAGACCGTGCAGCACGCCGCTGCGCTCGAACCGATAGACCGTGCCCCACTCGGCAAACCGCATCGGCAGGTCGCGGTAAGAACGGATGTGGCTCTTGTAGATTTCGATGTGAAACGGGCAGTTCATCGGCTTCAGGAAATACTGCTGCCCTTCGATCTCGATCGGCGCGTACATATTCTCTTTGTACCAGCCCAGATGCCCGCTGATCTCCCACAGATTGGCTTTGCCGATGTGCGGCGAGTAGACGAATTCGTACCCGCCTTTTTCGTGTTCCGCCCGGCAGAAGTCCTCGACGATCTTGCGCACCATGCCGCCTTTGGGATGCCAGAGAATCAACCCCGGTCCGACGTCTTCCGAAACGCTGAACAGGTCCAGTTCGCGCCCCAACCGGCGGTGATCGCGGCGCTTGGCTTCTTCCAGCCTCCACAGATAGTCTTCAAGCTCTGCAGGGGTCTTCCAGGCGGTTCCGTAAATGCGCTGCAACATCTGTTTATGCTCGTCGCCGCGCCAGTACGCACCCGCCACGTTCATCAGCTTGACCGCCTCGGGGTTGATCTGGGCGGTATTTTCAACATGCGGTCCGCGGCACAGATCCACGAAATCCCCGTGGGTGTAGATCGAAATCTCGGGTTTTTCGTCCAGCGGGTTCCCGTACTCGTCGAAACCGCCCGCAGCCAAGCCGTCGATCAGTTCGAGCTTATAGGGCTGGTCCTTGAAAATGTGGCGTGCGTCGTCGGCAGAAATCACCTGCTTAACAAAGCGATGTTTCTCTTTGAGAATTGCACGCATGCGTTTTTCGATCGCTTCCAGATCCTCCGGGGTCAGGGCGCGGGGAAGCTCGAAATCGTAATAGAAGCCCTCCTCGATCGGCGGACCGATCGTGTATTTGCCCTGCGGAAATTTTTCCAACACCGCTTGCGCCATCACGTGCGCCGCGGAATGGCGGATGCGATACAAATCGCTATCCTCATATCGTTCTTTTTCACTCTCTGCCATGCTGCTCACCTCTTTCGTAAAAAAGGCTCTCGCCCATTCTGGGGCGAGAGCTTTCAATCACTCACACGGTTCCACCCAGATTGCCCCCTTGAGGGCATCTCTGTACGACCGATAACGGGGTCTGCCGTTCGCCATACTCGAAGCCGGATGAAGCCCGACCTCTTTTCGGGTCACACTCACGAGGGGTTTTCGCCGGCGGCTTACCGAAGAGGACTTTCAGTCTCTAATCCTCTCTCCCTGGCGGCGCGGTTCCGGCTACTCGTCTCGGTCAACGTGTCAATTAATTTGGGGCAGTTGATTTGCCCGCTGCAACCCTTAAATAATACTTGAGAATCGCCGCGCCGTCAAGAAAAAATTGCGGCTGAGGCGTCTCGATCCTTACCCGCCCTCTTCGGGCTCAAAATTCAGCGCCGCCGAATTGATGCAGTAGCGCAGTCCGGTCGGCTGGGGTCCATCCTCGAACACATGCCCCAGGTGGGCGCCGCAGCATTCGCATAGAACTTCCGTGCGCAGCATGCCGTGGCTGGCGTCGCGCTCTACGCGCACGTTGACTTTGTCCACCGGCTGGTAAAAGCTGGGCCAGCCGGAGCCGGAATCGTACTTGGCTTGTGAACTGAAAAGCTCCGCGCCGCAGCCCACGCAGCGAAACAAGCCCCGGTCTTTGAAGTGATTATATTTACCCGTGAAAGGCGGCTCAGTACCTTTCAAACGGGTGATATTGTATTGCTCTTCGGTCAAGATCTTGCGCCATTCCTGGTCGCTCTTCTGCACTTTTTCTGTCATATCGTTACCTTCCTTTGCACTGCTCTAGACGATCCGTTTACCGAGAATCTTTCGTGCTCAGGTAAACAAGACGAAAACCGCCCCGAAAAAGAAGGGCGGCTTTGCCTGTGGGCGGAATAGGGCTCGAACCTACGACCTCTGCGATGTCAACGCAGTGCTCTAACCAACTGAGCTATCCGCCCAGGCGCAAATGATTATACACAGACAAACTAGAATCGGCAAGTCCCACTTCACGGAGACAAATAATGGATCCTGCCCAGAAAATCCTGGATCGCATCCAGGGTTCGCCGCGGCTGCTCAAGCTGCACCATGTGCCCGGCTTGCGGAACGACGACCAGGCTGGCATCCGCAATCTTTTCCGCCAGATACTGTGAGTATCTCGGCGGGGTCATCTTATCTTCAGCGCCGCACAGAACCAGGGTGGGCTTTTGGATCTCTTCCAGGCGGTCGGTGACATCAAATTCATTGCAGGCTTTGAAATCCGCAAAGAGCACGCTGGGACGCGTTTCCGCCATGCGCTTTTCAGCCAGCTCCCTCATTTTCTGCGGGGCTGCGGCGCTGAAAGACCAGTCCACCACCAGATGGACCGCGCTGAGATAGGTCGAGGGACTCTCGACCGCCTCGATGAGCTGGGGGGAGACTTTGAGCTTTGCACCCCCGCCCACCAACACCAGCCCGATGACCCGCTGAGGGTGATCCAACGCCAAAGTCAGCGCAATTGCGCTGCCCATCGAATGCCCCACAAACACCGCGCTGTGGATGCCGAGCGCGGCGAGCCACTCCTGGATCGAATCCGCATAGCCCGAGATCGACTGCTGACCTCTCCGTCCGGACTTGCCGTGACCGGGTAAATCGGGCGCATAGACCGCTTGACCCGGCAATCGGCGCACTTCAGCCGACCAGTACAGGTGAGTGCCTCCCGCCCCATGGATCAGCACTACCGCGGGCTTTTTCCCCAGGCTGCTGCCCTCATATAGATGGAAATAGATATCGGCGATCGTAGGCATGAGGCGCATTTGGCAATTCGAAAAACGCTGGGTTTACACACCGCGCCGGATGCGGTCTGCGGCTTCTTCGGTGAGCGGAATGATGACTTGAATCCGGGCGCCGCGTCCTTTGGCGGCATCGATGCGCAGCACGCCATTGAGCAGTTCGGTGCGCTCGCGCAGGTTGATCATCCCCAGGCTGCCGCGGGTTTCATAGGAGGCATCCACTTCACTCGGATCAAAGCCTCGACCGTCGTCCTCGACTTCGAGATAACTCAATCCTTCGCGCAGCAGCTTCAAACGCACCCAGATGTGGTTCGCCTGGGCATGCTTGCGGGCGTTGTTCACCGCCTCCTCGATGATGTAAAACACAACCCCCTGCTTCCCCGACTCCAACAGTTCGATCACGCGCGGATCCACCTGAATAAGCACGTCCTGCCCGTAGGTCTCGCTCATTTTATCCGCCATCGATTCGAGAGCGGCGACCAGCCCTTGTGATTCCAGCACCAGGGGTCGCAGCGTGAACAGCATGTGCCGGATTTCTTTCGTGGTCCGCCGGGCAAGCTCCTCGATCTTGAACAGTTCTTCCGAAGCGGATTTTGGATCGCGGTCCATCAGCCGGCGGGCAAAATTAACCCGCATCGCAATCGCGGAAATGGATTGGGTCGGTCCGTCGTGCAGGTCGCTCGCCAGCTTCTTGCGCGACTCCTCCTGAATTTCCATCATGCGGTTTTTCTCGAATTCGAGGGCTTCATACAGGCGCGCATTCTGGATCGCGATGGTGGATTGGTTGCGCACAATCTCCAACACATCCCGCCGGTCTGAGGTAAAAAAATCCGGGTCGGGGTGGGCAAACAGCATGACCCCATAGGCGTCCAACCCGGTGCGCAAAGGCAGGACGTAGAGCGCCCGGCATTCATGCAGCGAGATGATTTGACCCAACTCGGCATCCCCGCGCGGGTCTTGTTTGAACATGGCGTTGCCGCTCTCGATCACCTGCGCCAGGATACCGCGCACGCCTGGGAACACCAGGTTCCGATCCGCAGGCAGGAACCGCCGCGCCGAGGCGATGCTCAGTTCAGGAGAATCGCTCGAGGCGCCCGTGAAGAGCATCACCGCGCTTGCCAGCCGGTCAATCGAGGCGCCCAGCTCTTCCAGGGCATGCGCGCCCAGGTCCTGTGAGGTCTCGAGGACTCTTTGATAGCTCAGCGTTGCCGTCAACTCCGAAATCAATTCGTAGATCGTCCGGCGGCGGTCCAACTCCTTTTCATCGATCGGCTTGCGGGCGTTATCGCGGGAGCGCTTTGGGTAACGCAGCGTACGTTCGAGCCGCTGGCTGAGGTATGCCAGCCCCAGCCCCACCAGGACATAGACCGGCAGCATAACCGCCACTGGAAGGAGCATCTCGTCCAGAGGAACTAATAAAAATGCGATCCCGCCTTGTACGAAAACGTTGGCTACGAACGCCAGGGCAGCGCCAATCCACTGAAAATAGAATGCGCCAGAGATCAACGGGAACAATCCAACCCAGATCAAACCGCGATCCCCGCTCAAAGCCAGGTAGAACATCAACGAAGAGAAAATTAAATCGCCCAGGACGCTCGCAATGCGAAAAACCTGGGATGTGCGGTTGAAAGCCGCCAACGCGCTGGCTGTCAAATTCCCCATCACCGCCAGGATTAGCACGATCAGCGCTGGCAAGTTAATCCCTTCGCCCAATGCCAACCACAGGCTCACCGCGATGATCAACACCCAACGCACAGTAAGCACGATCCAATCAATTAGGACTGGCGCGCCATTACGATCCATTGTCACTATGATATCTGATAGTCCGCATTTGACAAGACAATCTTAACTTTTTGAGAGGTGCTCTTGGATCTTGGGCAGGATCGCCCGCACCGCCCGCGCCCGGTGGCTGATCTGGTTCTTCTGGATCGTATCAAGTTCGGCGGTCGTCTTTCCTAAGCCCGGTATCCAAAATACGGGGTCGTAGCCAAAACCGTTCACCCCGCGCTCCTGGGGGACGATCTCGCCATCGCAGACGCCTTCCGCCAAATCGACCTTTCCCTGGGAGTCGACTAGCGCAACCACGCAGCGAAAGCGCGCCGTCCAGGGGCGGAGCCGCCCGTTCAGATGTGCGACCAAGAAACGGCGCCGGTCAGCGTCGGTTGCGCCCGCTTCGTTGACAAACCGGGCTGACCGCAACCCCGGAAGCCCGCCCAACGCCTCCACTTCCAAGCCGGAGTCGTCCGCCAGCGTCAGCATTCCGCTGGCGCTGGAGAAGGCGCGCCCTTTCAACGCCGCGTTTTCGGCATAGGTTGCGCCGTTTTCTTCCACCTCCAGTTTCAATCCGATCTCGCTCGGAGCGACCAGTTCCAGTTCCGGCAGGTCTATCAGCAAGCGAAACTCATGCATTTTACCAGGATTAGACGTCGCAATCAGCAATTTCAACTGGGCGCTCCCAACTTTGAATACCTATCCGCAATCCAAACTCCGTTATGTTATAATTTCTCCAGGCGGGTTGCCCGGCGCTGGTCTTCGTTTCTGGATCGGCGCTCCGTCTAAATATTATAAGATCCATATTCCACGCAGCGCTCAGCGGTTCGCCCCTTGACTGACTCCAACCCCCTTCTGCTTAATATCGGGTTCATCATCCATCAAACGGTCGGATACGTCCGAGAGTTTCCGTTTGACTTTGAGCGCATTTTCCTGCCGCCCGATACCGAGCTCTTGAACCTCACGGGGACGGTGCGGGTGACGCGCACCACCCAGGGGCTGCTCGTCCAAGGGGATTTTCAGGCTGAGATGAAGGTCGAGTGCAGTCGCTGCCTGACGGAATTCCTGCAGCCCCTTCAAGCCGAGTTTACCGATCTGTACGCCTTCACCCGCAACGCAGTCGCTGAATCGGGGCTGGTCCTGCCTGAGAATGGCAAAATCGATCTGGCGCCGGCGCTGCGGGACGAAATGCTGCTTTCAATCCCGATCAACCCGGTTTGCCGTCCCGACTGTAAGGGCCTCTGCCCAATCTGCGGCGAAAACCGGAACGAAACGGACTGCCAACACGACACGCAGGAAAGCGACCCGCGCCTGGACGCGCTGCGCTCGCTGCTCGAATAAGGCGCGTAGCGCACGGGGGAAATTATATCCTACAACGCCGGCTCAAGCAGGACGAGGCGGTCGTCTCATTCAAGCGGCTTACGCGTGGAGTTCGACCAACGCGGCGTTTGAGTCAGATGGCGCCTGGGTGCGCTCGCTCTCGGTGTAGTCGCGCACGACCTGCGCAACTCGAATTCTGTACCGGGAGAATAACTCGCGCCTGCCTTTCTGCTGTGCAGCCCGGTGCTCAAGCACGTTGCGCCATTCCTCAATAGCCTCTTCGCTCTCCCAGAAGGACAGGCTGAGCAGCTTGTGCTCGTCCGCGAAGCTTTGAAACCTCTCGATCGAGA
>MWTA01000059.1 GCA_002050125.1 Anaerolineae bacterium UTCFX2
GAAAACCGGGTTTCCCTGACCGGTGTACGCCATGAGCGAACCCAGATCGCCAGTAAACAGCCAGGTGGTGAGCGATTTGGTGAAAGTCAACCCCCGATTGGGGTCGTTCATAATGGGGTGGGTTTGAGCGGCGTCGTATGGATAGAGGACCACATCCGTCAAATCCCCTCTGCTTGGGAAATAGGGATACACCTGAACGCCGCATTTCGCCAGGATGGGGGCGATTTTTCCTTTTGAAATCGCGTCCAAATGCCAGGCTTCCATGATGACCGGTGTGCCTTTATTGAGCACCTCTTCGAGGTAGTCAAAATATTCCCCCGAAACGTTTCCGCGCGCTTCGATCGCTAGAATTACCAGATCCCAGGGCTTGCCGGTGGGCGAGCCGGAGAGCAGGTCGTTTTTTAGCCAGCCGATTGCGTTGCCATCGTCCTTGTAGCGCAGCCCCATGTTGTCGAGGGTTTCTTTCACGTAGCGCTGAAGGGCTGGATTGGCAATGGCATCCTCGAAAAGTAGAATCTGGGCGTTTTTCATCTGTTCATTGAAGTTTCCCGGCGCTAGGGGCGTGTTTCCAGGCTGCACCGGCGGCGCAGGCACGCCGGGTGCGGTAGCTTGCGCAGGCGGCGGTTGCTGCGCCTGCATGGTCGCCAGCGCCGCCTGGGTCTGAATGATGGCTTGCTGGGCGGCAATCGTGGCTTGCGCTTCGGTGTCTTTGCCCGCCGCGACGGTCTGTTCTACGCTCAACGCAACGCGCGTCTCTTCCAGGTTTTTGTCGCTATCTTTGTCTTTAGCTGGCGCGATGAAGTTACACGCGCCTAAGACAACCAGAAAAATCGCCAGCAGCGATCCAATAGTAATGTATCTATTATTATGATACGGGGGAAAGAGTCTGAATGGTCGCATCATCACGCTCTCCTTATCTTAAAGCACAGGTAAATTGGGACGGTTCACGTGAGCGGTCGATTTTTCTGAATTACTCAGTCTTCAACCATCATTGATTATACCTGTTTCTTTTCCACCCGAAACAAACAGTATGGCAAACCGTCTGCGCCTTTCGCAAGTTTGGCTGTTTGCTGCACCGGCTGATCCAAAAGGGTTGAAATCAAACCCGCATCCAGACTGCACACCTCGGGGTGTTCCGCGATGACCGCTGCAAAAGGACAGTGACCCAAAACCACTCTTGGAGCATCGGAGTGCGCTTCCCAGCGGGAGAAATAGTGATGTTCGTTGAGGACCGCGGTCAGGCGGTTGAGCCTTTGGGTGAGGTATCCGGGCCGGGGCGTCGCTTCCAGGTTCAACCCCAGATTGGACGCCATTTTTTGAGCCAGCCCTTGCGCCAGCCGATCGTAAATCCGTCTCGTTTGATCTTCCCCGGCGTTTGAAAGCAGCAACTCAAGCAGGGTTGAAGCCAGCAGATCGAGATTTTCGCCATAGGTGTGGCGCGCCGGACCGTAAACCTTCTTAGGTCGCCCCCTTTTTTGCGGGCTAGAACCTTCGATCTCTTCGATTACCCCCTCGGATTTTAGAATGGATAAATGATAGCGGATATTCTGTTCTGTCATCCGAAAAGCCTGGGTGAGCTCTTGTACGCTCACCGCCCTTTGCGAGCGGATGAATTCCAGGATGCGCTGGCGCACGGTCTTCATGCTCGAATTTTACCCGACATTCTCTTTAAAGCAAATAAATATTTGCGTAATGAAATTGGTCAGACGAAAGAAAAGAGGGTATAATACCCCCATGCTGACCTGGGAAGATTCGTTTGCAATAGCACGCGAATTGCGCTCTCAACACCCCGAGATTGAACTGGAACAAATTTCCCTTGAAATGATCTATCGCTGGGTCGTCGACCTGGATGAGTTTTTCGATGATCGCGAGCTGGTAAACGATGAGATCCTGGCTGCGATTTACCAAGAATGGTTGGAGGAGGCATATTCCTGATGAATGAAATGAAGCGTGAGAATATCGAATCGACCAAATATGATATTCCCCCTGAGCTGCAAGGTCAGGTGGAGATTACGACCATTGACAAGATTTACAACTGGGGTCGGCGATCTTCGATCTGGCCGTTGATGTTTGGACTGGCTTGCTGCGCCATCGAGATGATCTGTACCGCCGCCAGCCGCTACGACTTCGCCCGGTTTGGCATGGAGGTCATGCGCCCCAGCCCGCGTCAGGCAGATTTGATGATCGTAGCTGGAACGGTGACAAAGAAGATGATCCCTACGATCGTGCGGCTGTATAACCAGATGCCCGAACCGAAATATGTCGTGGCGATGGGCGCCTGCGCGTCAGGCGGGGGACCCTTCAAAGAGGGTTACAATGTTGTGTCAGGCGTCGACCGCTATGTGCCGGTGGACGTCTATATCGCAGGGTGTCCCCCGACGCCGCAGGCGTTGATACACGGGCTGATCACCTTGCAGCGGAAGATCGACGCGCAGTCGATTAAAAAAGTTCGCTGGTATCGCAAAGAGCCCATCGAAGCGGTTCCCATCCCGGTGCTGGGTCCCGATGTGGTTGACCCACACCAGTATGCGATTATCCACGAGCAAGCCAAAAAACTCCACGAAGAAGCCGTAAACCAAGCCGCAGAAACCGCTCCGGCGGAAACGGCTTGAAGCAGGAGGGATGGATGGACGAACAAACTGCTGTACCTTTCATCGACGTTACGCGTGAGGTCGATCTGGCAGCCCGTTTTCCTGAAGCGGTGATTGTTGATGTGCGCAAAGAATACGAAGGATATATCGTTAATCGGGATCGCCTGATCGAGGTTGCAACCGCGATTCGGGATGAACTCGGATATGATTATCTGTCTTCGGTTACCGGCGTGGATTACCTGCCCGATGGCGTGATGGAAGTTGTGTATCACGTCTATAAAATGACCGGCGGACCGGGGCTGGTTTTCAAGACCCAGACCCCCCGCGACGAGGCAGTCGTACCGTCTCTGGTACCGGTTTACCCGGGCGCCGACCTTCAAGAACGCGAGGCTTGGGATTTACTGGGAATTCGTTTTGAGGGTCACCCCGACCTGCGCCGCATCTTAATGTGGGAGGGGTTTGCCGGTTATCCGCTGCGCAAAGACTGGCAGGAAGCCTATTTCGAAGAAGAAGGGAAGCCTTTTAAGAACCGCTGGCCTGATGGTCAGGTTTATCGTATCGAAGACAAGAACCCCTACGAGAACAATGTTCAATATCCAGCGGATTTCATCCCGGAAGAGTACGAGCCGGAAAACGACGCCCTGCTCTATGATAGCCTCAAACGTTCGATCCGCGGCCGCGATCCCGAACTTGAAACAGACGTGGTCATGGTCAACATGGGTCCGCAGCACCCTTCCACACACGGCGTATTTCGCATCGCGGTCGCGCTGGAGGGCGAAAAAATAGTTGCGCTTAAACCCGTCATGGGTTATTTGCATCGCAACCATGAAAAAATCGGCGAAAGAAACACATTCCTCCAAAATATGCCTTACACAGACCGCCTGGATTATCTCTCCTCGCTGAGCAATAACTTTGGCTACGCCTTGGCGGTGGAAAAACTCATGAACGTTCGCCCGCCAGAGCGCGCCGAATACTTGCGCGTCATCATGGCAGAGTTAACCCGAATCAGCAACCATATCTTTGCAATCGGGACTTTCTTGAACGACCTTGGCGCTTACTTCACACCGGCGCTTTATGCGATTAAGGAGCGCGAGCTCATCCTGGACATTTTTGAAGCGACAACCGGCTCGCGCATGATGTGCAACTACTTTCGCTTTGGCGGGGTGACGCGCGATCTGCCCGAAGGGATTGCCGAAAAAATTCACCGGCTGGTTTACGATCGTCTGCCTCAAAAAGTCGATGAGCTGGATCTTTATTTGACCAACAACGAGATCGTCCGCTCCCGTACCGAAGGGGTGGGTGTTCTCACCGCCGAACAGGCGATTGCCTACTCTGCTGCAGGACCGGTGCTGCGCGCCTCGGGTGTGCCGTATGACATCCGCCGGGCAGATCCTTACAGCATCTATGATCGATTCGAGTTTGACGTTGCTGTACGTTATCACGGCGATACATACGATCGCTACCTGATCCGGATCGATGAGATGCGCCAGAGTCTGCGCATCTTACAGCAAGCCATTAAAGACCTCCCCGAAGGGTCAATTCAAGAGGGCAAACCGCAATATCAGGTGCGCGTGCCGGCAGGCGAGGCGTATGGACGGGTGGAGGGACCGAAGGGCGAACTGGGCTATTATGTGATCTCGAACGGGAAGCCGAACCCCTGGCGTTATCATGTTCGTGCGCCTTCGTTCATCAACCTGACCGGTTATGAGACGATGTGCGTGGGCAATAAAGTAGCCGATGTCGTGGCTATCCTGGGTTCAATCGACATTGTGTTGGGCGAAACGGATCGATAATCAGGGGATTCAGGGAGAGTAACATTATGGATGGAATGGGAATTATCAAGGGCTTAGGGGTAACACTCAAGCGCTTTATAGACACCTTTCTGGATGATATTCGCTGGTTTGGGAAACGCTACTACACCAAAGAAGGCATTGCGCAGCGCATGAGCGCCGATACGCGCGGCATCTTTACGATCCAATATCCGGAGGAGAAGCTTCCAGTCCCCGAGGAGTTTCGCTTCGTACCGGTCTTGCTGTACGAAGAGGGACCTGACGGCGTAAAAAAGGATCGCTGTACCTCCTGTGGCATCTGCGCGAAAGTCTGTCCGCCGCAGTGCATTTGGATCGTCCGCACAAACGATCCCAACACCGGTCGACCGATCCCGGAGCCCGAAAAATTCTTCATTGATGTGGATATATGCATGAACTGCGGCTTTTGCGCCGAGTATTGTCCATTCGATGCAATCAAAATGGATCACGATTACGAGCTTTCGGTGTATGATCGGCATTCGAAGAACATTTACGATAAAGAAAAGCTCTGGAGACCGGTATCGTATTACGCCGGCATTCGACCTGTAAATTATGCGCGCGAAGAAGCTGCCCGGGCTGAAGCAGAGGCTGCCAAAGCCGCGCGGCGACCCAGAGCGTGATATCTAATAAATCAAAAGGTAAATCATGACAGATCAGAACAAGGTAAATCAAGAGTTAGTGCTCAAGGCTTTGAGCAAAGTCCAGGAACCAGAACTGCATAAGGACCTGGTTTCACTGAATATGATCCGCGATTTGGAAGTGGATCAAGGGAAGGTGCGCTTTACGATCATGCTCACCACGCCGGCGTGCCCGCTCAAGACTCAAATCGAGAGCGAAGCCAGGGCGGCGGTAACCGCGCTGGAGGGCGTCAGCGAGGTCGAGATCAAGCTGGATGCCAATGTGCCCAATGACGGGCGGGCGCGCGGGCTGTTGCAACTCCCGATTCGCAACGCGGTCGCAGTGGCTTCGGGCAAGGGCGGTGTGGGAAAGTCAACCGTCGCGGTCAATATGGCGGTTGTGTTAGCTCAAAGCGGGGCGCGGGTCGGGCTGCTAGATGCGGACATCTATGGTCCCAACATCCCGACGATGATGGGCGTTGACCATCTGCCGGGTGCAACCGCGGAAAAGCTGATTCCGGCGGAATCGTTTGGGGTGAAGATGATGTCGATCGGGTTCATGGTGAAGCCAGATCAACCGTTGATTTGGCGCGGTCCGATGCTGCACTCCGCCATCCGCCAGTTTTTAACGGACGTGGAATGGGGAGAACTGGATTATTTGATCATCGACCTGCCGCCGGGGACAGGGGATGCGGCGTTGAGCCTGGCTCAGTCGCTGCCTCTCAGCGGAGGGATCATTGTGACGCTTCCGCAGCAGGTTTCGCTCGAAGACGCCCGGCGGGGCTTGGAGATGTTCCGCCAGTTGGACATCGAGATTTTTGGTGTGGTTGAAAATATGAGCTACCTGGAGCTTCCCGACGGCACCCGGATGGACATCTTTGGGTCTGGAGGCGGA
This sequence comes from Anaerolineae bacterium UTCFX2, assembly GCA_002050125.1. Classification (GTDB taxonomy): domain Bacteria; phylum Chloroflexota; class Anaerolineae; order Anaerolineales; family UBA4823; genus UTCFX2. The sequence continues at coordinate 5,912 of MWTA01000059.1, forward strand.
CAGACGCTGGCGGACGACGCAGGCGTGCCGTTCATCGGCGCTATCCCGATGGATCCGGCGGTGCGCCAGGGCGGCGATTCGGGCGTTCCGGTCGTGATCTCAAACCCGGATTCCCCGGTGTCTCAGGCTCTGCGCAGCATCTCCGAGAAGGTCGCCGCGCAGATCAGCGTGGCGGCGGTTCAAGGGTCGAATTTCATCCCGATTAACCTGGTTGGTTAAGAAAGGCTGAGGGTTGCCGAGGATGTTTCCCTCGCAACCCTCACAACTCAAGCGAAAATATGCAACCTTATATTGTCGGTGTTCGATTTCAAAAAGTTGGTAAAACGTATCATTTTGACGCCAGCAGTTGTTGTGAACTGCAGGTAGGAGATTACGCGGTGGTTGAAACCAGCCGCGGCCGGCAGCTTGGTGAAGTCGTGCAAGTTTTAACGGACCCCGTTGCCCCGCCCGAAGGCACCTGGAAACCCATTTTTCGCAAAGCGAATGCGCGCGACCTTGTCCTGCGCCAGCTCTGGCAAAAGAAGGAACTCGAAGCCACGATCAACTGCCGGGAAAAGTTAAAAGAAACCGGGATCCCAGGCGTAAAGATCGTCACTTCCGAATTCACTTTTGACGGCTCTCGACTGTCCTTCTTGTACAGCACCGAAGCCGAAGGCAAGGTCGATCTGCGGAAGCTCAACAACGCCATGCAGCGGCTCTATCCGCGGTCGCGGGTGGAGATGCGCCAGATCGGGCCGCGCGATGTCGCCAAGTACCTGGGGGGAATGGGTGCCTGCGGTCTCGAAAAACGCTGCTGCACGATGTTCTTGACCGAATTTAGCCCAATCTCGATCAAGATGGCAAAGGAACAGGGCATCTCCCTCACCCCCTCCGAAATCACCGGGATGTGCGGAAGGTTGCGCTGCTGTCTGATCTATGAATATGAACAGTACGTCGAAGCGTGCAAGACCCTCCCAAAGCGCGGGAAGCACGTCATTACGCCCCGCGGCGAGGGAAAGGTGGAGGATATCTTCCCCCTCAAGCAAACCGTTATCGTCTCCCTCGCGGATGGTACCCGGGTGGAGGTGGCGCAAGCTGACCTCAAACCCTATGAAGAGTACGAGGCGTTAAAGAATAAAGCTCAGCAGCCCTGCGCCAAACAAGAAGGTGGAGAATGTGATTGCGGGAAAGATCCGGGCGTGCAGGCAGCCGATCAAGCTAAGCCAGATCGTCCCGAAGAACCCAAACGACATTTCCCTGGGCAGAGCAGAAAATCCAGAAAATATCGCCGGAAGAAATGAGCATGGTTGAAGAGTGGAAAGAACCCCAAAGAATACTGGTGATCCTGGCGCACCCGGATGATCCGGAATTTTTCTGCGGCGCGACGATTGCCCGTTGGACAAACGCCGGTCATCGAGTAGCCTATTGGCTGCTCACGTGCGGCGATAAGGGCGCCTCCAACCCAGAGACCACCCCCGGGGAATTGTGCAACGACCGGCGGGGTGAACAACTTGCGGCTGCCGAAGTTCTAGGGGTGCGAGAAGTCAATTTTCTAGAATTCCCGGATGGATACCTGGTTCCCGACCTGGAGTTGAGAAAGGAAGTCACGCGCATCATCCGGCGCGAACGACCTGATGTACTGGTGACTTGCGACCCGCTGACGTTGTATGTTGGCGATAGTCGCATCAACCACCCAGATCACCGGGCTGCCGGACAGGTCGTGCTGGATGCGGTATTTCCAGCCGCGGGGAACCCGCTGTATTTCCCCGAACTGATCAGCCAGGAGAATTTGATGCCCCACACCCCCAGGGAGGTGTGGCTTTCGCTCACCCTTGAGCCGAACGTGCGCATGGATGTCACCGATCTGTGGGAGACCAAACTGCACGCCCTCTATGAGCACGGCAGCCAGATCGGCGACCGAGTCGAATTCACCGAAAGGATGCGCAAGAGACACACTTCGGACAGCACGCCTGAACAACCGCGCTACGAAGAAGTATTTCGGCGAATTATCTTCGCGTAGACCATCGCGGTATTGATGAACTGCTGGTACTCCAGACGGCTAATCGAACAACCGCGTACGGCGGGATCTGTGAGGCAGCTATGAATCAGCTTCTTGATCGGGCTCAACAACTTTTTCCCTATACTCAGCGCATACGCCGGGACCTCCACCGCTTTCCAGAGCTGGGGTTTCAAGAACATCGCACCTCGGGTGTGATTGCCCGCGAACTTGAGAATCTGGGCTTAGAAGTCACAACCGGCATTGCGGAAACAGGCGTGGTCGCTCAAATAGAAAGCCGGCATCCTGAGCCGGTCTTAATGATGCGTTTTGATATGGACGCTCTCCCGGTCGTTGAAGAGACGAACGCTGAATACGCCTCGCAAAACCCGGGAGTTATGCACGCCTGTGGGCATGACGGTCACGTGGCAATCGGGCTAACAGTCGCTCATTTGCTGAAAGAGATGCGCAACGAACTGAATGGCACGGTGCGGCTGATCTTCCAGCCCGCCGAAGAGGGCCTCGACGGCGCCAGGCGTATGATCGCAGAGGGCGCATTGGGCGAGACAACTCCAAAGTTCGCCCTCGGAGCGCACGTCTGGAACGAGAAACCGGTGGGATGGCTGGGGGTCACTCCTGGTCCGATGATGGCTGCGGCTGAAATTTTTGAAGTCGAAATCACCGGCCGCGGCGGTCATGGCGCGCTGCCAAACCTGGCAATCGATCCGGTTAATGCTGCCGCGCAGATCGTTGTTGCATTGAACGCCATCGTGGCGCGCAATGTCTCGCCGCTTCAATCGGCGGTGGTGAGCGTGACCTCGATTCGCGGCGGCGAAACATTCAATGTGATCCCGCCAAAAATGCGGCTTCAAGGAACCATTCGAACTTTCGAGCCAGAGGTGCGTTCTATCGTGCTGGAGCGGTTTGAACAGATTGTCAATGGGGTTGCCGCGTCAGCCGGCTGTGAGGCAAACATCGATCTGAAATCCCTGACCCCCGCGGTGGTGAATGACGCAGGCGTTGCCCAACAAGTGATGAACAGCGCCCGTATGATTCTGCCAGATTCGACCATCTTGTCTGACTTTCGTACGATGGGCTCGGAAGACATGGCGTTCTTTCTTAACGAGGTGCCCGGTTGTTATATATTTGTTGGCTCAGCTAATCCCGCTAAAAAGCTCGACGCCCCGCACCACCATCCCAAATTCGATTTTGATGAAGCTGCTCTCACTCTGGCGGCCGCGCTGCTGACTGGCGCAGCCGTAGATCTCTTAAGCTGAAGGAGTAAAAAAATGGCTTGGGAGGAGATTGCGCCAAAGGGGAATGGTCACAAGGAAGCGCTCCACTTCAGCCAGCCGCCCAGACGGGTGGTCTCGCTGGTCCCTTCCATGACCGAAAGCCTGTTCGACCTGGGGCTGGCTGAGGCGTTGGTTGGGATCACGGATTATTGCAAGCATCCTGCAGCGGAGGATCAACCGCTCACACGCGTTGGGGGTCCGAAGGATTTTCACATTGATGCGATCCTCGAATTGCAGCCGGATCTTGTGCTGGCGAACTGGGAGGAAAACACCCCGGAGGGAGTGAATGCGCTGCGCGAAGCGGGGTTAGCCGTCTGGGTGAGAATGCCCAAGACCGTGCGCGAATCGGTGGATATCTTGTGGACGCTGGCAAACTTATTTCAGAGTCAAACAGCTCGAATGCGCATTCAGACGCTGGAATTGACGCTCGACTGGGCGATCTCTGCTTGCGACGCTCGCAAACCATTCACCTATTTTTGCCCGATCTGGTTCGAACGCACCCAGCAGGGGCTTCCCTGGTGGATGACTTTCAATCACGACACCTACAGCAACGATCTATTGCAACTCTTTGGCGGAAACAATGTCTTTGAAACATATGAGCGGCGCCAACCGTTCGAGGCTGACCAGGACCTCCCGGAACCCATCTTTGTAGAGACGGAGTACATCGGGCAGCGTTACCCCCGCCTGGACGAGGCGGATATTCGATCCGTTTCGCCAGATTTGATCTTGCTGCCCAGCGAACCTTATGAATTCCGCGAGGCCGATGTCGATTTGATGCGCGCGACGTTTCGAGATCTGCCGGCGGTGAAAAATGGGCGCATTCATTTTCTAGATGGCGCCTTGATCACCTGGCAGGGAACCTGTCTGGCGCGGGCGCTGCGCGAACTGCCGGCGCTGCTTGACTCTTTTTTGGAGGCGTGATAGAATCGCAATAGTCTGATTTATCGGATTAATCAAATTAACAGGTCAGATATGTCCAAATTATCTAACGATTTCCTGGATTATTTAGTTGGGCATCCATTACCTGAGACAGATTCAGATCCAGGTGGGACAAATGGATCGCATTTGCCTTCACTTAGTGTATTGAGCAAGGAGCTTGGCTTGAGCGTGGCGCTGCTACGCGAGCAGCTTGAAGTCGCCAAAGCTATTGGATTGGTCGAAGTCCGCCCGCGCACGGGCATTCGGCGGCTTCCTTATTCTTTCTTGCCTGCCGTTCGTCAGAGCCTTTCGTTCGCAATTGCTTCAGATTGGTCGTACTTTACGCTCTACGCGGATCTGCGCATTCACATTGAGACCGCTTATTGGAACGAGGCAACGCGCAAACTCACCTCGGAGGACCACGCCCAACTGCAAGATTTATTGGCAAGCGCCTGGAATAAACTGCGTGGAAACCCAATTCAAATCCCCCATGAAGAGCATCGCTTACTGCATTTAAGCATTTATCGAAAACTCGAGAATCCTTTTGTGATCGGTTTGCTGGAGGCTTACTGGGAGGCTTATGAAGCTGTCGGATTGAACTTGTACGCCGACTATCGCTATTTAGAGCAGGTCTGGCAATATCATCAGAGAATGGTTGAGGCGATCTGCCAGGGTGATTATGAAGGGGGTTATCAGGCGTTGGTTCAGCATAAAGATTTGTTATTTCATCGACCTCGGCTGGCTGCTGCAGAAGAAGTGCGTCGTCAGCCAACAGACGTTCAAGATCAGTCGAACAAAGCGGTTTAACCCAATCAAAGGAGCATCTATGTCATTGGCACAAGTGAAAAACGATCCAAGGATGGGAACGGAGACCGAACCAATCGTAAATGATTTTTCGATTACAGTAGGAACAGTCAATGGCTCGGGGAGCCAGACTTCGAATCTCACGATCTTGCGAGCGTTATTCAAGATGGGTGTCCCGGTTTCGGGGAAAAACCTTTTCCCATCCAATATTCAAGGTATGCCGACCTGGTTTACGATGCGGGTCAACAAAGATGGATACCTCGCCCGGCGCGATGAGCATGAGATCATGATCGCAATGAACCCGGCGTCGTTTCAAAAGGATTTGAACAGCACCCACTCCGGAGGGGCGTTCTTCTATCCGGATGATATTCCGCTCTCGATCCCGCGCGAGGATATCTCGGTTTATCCCATGCCGGTTAAAAAGCTCTTGCGCAGTGCGGATGCGCCATCAAACTTGCGGGATTATCTTGCCAATATGGTTTACGTGGGCGCTCTGGCGCGCATGATCAACATCGATATGGACGCGATTTATCAGGCGTTGAATTTTCACTTCAAAGGGAAGACCACCCCAATTGATTTGAATTTCAAGGTGATCCAGGAAGCTTATGATTGGGCGGGTGAGAACCTCAGCAAAACCGACCCCTATATCGTCGAGCCGATGACTCTCACGCACGGATGCATCATGGCGGATGGCAATACCGCGGCAGCCTTGGGCGCGATATATGGTGGAGTGCAGTTGGCAGCCTGGTATCCGATCACACCCGCAACCAGCGTCGCTGAATCCTTGATGGAATATTTGCCGCTGTTGCGAAAGGATCCGGAGGAGCCTGGAAAAAACACTTTTGCGATCGTTCAGGCGGAAGATGAGTTGGCGGCGATCGGTATGGCAGTCGGCGCCGGATGGGCTGGTCTGCGGGCGATGACCTCAACCTCGGGGCCGGGTCTCAGCCTGATGGCTGAATATGCCGGTCTAGCGTACTTTGCCGAAGTTCCAATTGTGGTTTGGGATGTCCAGAGGGTAGGACCAAGCACAGGCTTACCAACCCGCACCGCGCAGGGAGATCTGACCTTCGCGCATTTTCTCAGCCACGGCGATACCCAGATGGTGATTCTGCTGCCTGGGTCGATCAACGAGTGCTTTGAATTCGGCTGGAAATCCTTCGATATTGCAGAACATTTCCAAACACCGGTGTTTGTGCTGTCCGACCTGGATTTTGGGATGAACCAATGGACGGCTGAGCCGTTCAAATATCCGGATACTCCAATGGATCGGGGCAAAATTCTATGGGAAGCCGACCTGGAGCGTCTTAAGGGGCAATGGTCAAGATACCAAGACGTTGATGGAGATGGCATCGCTTATCGAACTCTTCCAGGCAACCGTCATCCGAATGCTGCATACTTTGCGCGCGGTACCGGTCACGATGAAAATGCGCGCTACTCAGAAGACAACAAGGTTTGGAACGATCTGCTGAACCGCTTGAAACGGAAGTATGAAAAGGCGCGCGAATATGTGCCTTGTCCTGTGATCCAGAAAGAGCCGGGCGCCGAGATCGGCATCGTCTCGTTTGGCTCGACGGAGCCTGCCATTCAAGAAGCGCGCGCCCAACTGAGTAAGATGGGCATTCCGACGGATTTCATGCGCATCCGCGCTATCCCGTTCTGCGACGACGTCGGCGAGTTCCTGAAGGGACACCGCCAGAATTACGTGATCGAAATGAATCGGGATGGGCAGCTTCACCAGATTTTGTCACTCGAATGCCCATTCGAAGTTCCAAAGATGAAATCAATTGCCTATACCGATGGTCTGCCGCTGACCGCGCGTTTTGTGCGCGAAGCGCTTTTGACCGAGGAGCAGAAGTGAGATGACAGATGAAAAAACTACCTCCCGAACCCAGGTTAACCTGGTCGGATTGAGCAAAGCCGATTATCGAGGCAACCCCACCACATTGTGCCAGGGCTGCGGTCATAATTCGATCTCGAGCCAGATTGTCGCAGCCTGTTATGAACTTGATATCACGCCGGAAGATATCGTGAAATTCAGCGGCATTGGTTGTTCCAGCAAGAGCCCGACTTATTTTCTTAGCCGGTCATTTGGTTTTAACGGTTTGCATGGTCGCATGCCGTCGCTCGCAACCGGCGCCCTCTTCGGCGACCATACTTTGAAAGGTCTGGGAGTCAGCGGCGATGGCGACTCAGCCAGCATTGGCATGGGTCAATTTAAACATGTATTGAGGCGGAATCTCAGGTTTGTGTATATCGTTGAAAATAATGGCGTTTATGGTCTCACGAAAGGCCAGTTTTCAGCCACTGCGGAGGTCGGCTTGTATTTAAAGGGTCAGGGATCGAACCCGTACATGCCAGTCGATATTGCCTGGGAGGCGTTGGTAGGGAATGCGACTTTCGTAGCGCGTTCGTTTGCAGGCGATCCAAAGCAGGTAAAGGAGTTGATTAAAGCCGCGCTCAGCCATCGCGGCATCGCAGTGTTGGATATCATCAGCCCGTGCGTCACGTTCAACAATAAAGACAATGCGGTGCACTCTTATGCTTGGGGCAGGGAACACGAGGTTGCGCTGCATGAACTTTCTTACGTTCCACGCTATGAAGAGATCATGGTGGAATACGACGAAGGAGAGATGGAGGAAGTGACTATGCACGATGGCTCAAAGGTGATCCTGAAAAAGCTCGAACATGATTACGATCCATGCAATCGGGCAGAAGCCATGCGCATGTTGGAAGAGGCTAACGAGAAGCAGTGGCTGCTGACGGGTTTGATTTACATCGATCCTGACCAGCCGTCTTTGATCGATATTTATAACCTGTCTGAAACGCCGCTCAACCGGCTGACAGAAAAACGCCTGCGCCCGCCGCGCGAGAGCATTCAGCAGGTGAATGACCTAATGTTCTAGGGTCTTCAATTAATAAATGGCTGCGCTCGTTCGGTTGATCCAAACGAGCGCAGTTTTTTATAGCTGGGCTGCCATCTCAAACATTAATATCGGACTGGGTTCGATGGTATAATCCTCGGCGGCAGGGTCGAATTTGCAATCAAAGCAAAAATAAAATCATTCGACATGCTAAGTCGACTTCGTCAGGGAAGCCAGATTGGCATTTAAACCACTCGATTGGTTGTTGGGTTTCTTTTCCCTGGACATTGGAATTGACCTGGGCTCTGCAAACACCCTGGTCAACGTCCGGGGAAAAGGCATCACCATAAATGAGCCCTCCTGGGTTGCAATTGATAAGCGCACAAAGCAGCCGTTGGCTATCGGCGCTGAAGCCAGGGAAATGGTTGGGCGTACGCCTGCCAATGTCGTTGCGATTCGCCCCTTGCGCGATGGCGTGATATCGGAATTTGAGATAACTCAAGCCATGCTGGAGTATTTTATCGGCAAAGCGCATGAACAGAGCATTGTCCCGGTGCCGCGCCCGCGGGTGGTTGTGGGCATCCCATCCGGCGTTACGGAAGTGGAAAAGAGAGCGGTCTATGACGCTGCCATGTCAGCCGGCGCGCGTGAAGTTGGCTTGATCGAGGAGCCAGTTGCCGCGGCGTTGGGCGCCGGATTGCCCGTGAATGAAGTGCGCGGCACAATGATCGTTGACATCGGCGGAGGCACGTCCGAAGTTGCCGTGATGTCAATGGGCGGGGTGGTGGTTTCACGTTCGCTGCGCGTTGCTGGCGACGAAATGGATGAGGACGTGATCTTATATATTCGGAATAAGTACAATTTGCTCATCGGCGAACGCATGGCAGAACAGGCTAAGATCGCAGTCGGCTCCGCATATCATCTGCCGGAAGAGAAGACCATGTTGCTGCGCGGGCGCAATCTGGTGTCAGGTTTACCGGATGCAGTCGAAGTCTCTTCAGTCGAGATTCGCGAGGCGATTTCGGGTCCAGTCCAGACGATTATCGATACCATTCGGGACGCTCTTGATGAAGCGCCCCCAGAGATAATCTCGGATCTGATGGAGAGCGGAATCTGTTTGTCAGGCGGCGGCGCCAAATTAAATAATCTGGATAAACGCTTGACGGAAGAACTACACATCCGCTGTTGGGTCGCCGAAGACCCGATGAGCTGTGTAGCTCGAGGAGCCGGCTTGATCCTTGAACAATATGATACGCTGAGGGTGTTGTTAGTCGGATTGGAGCGCGGCAGCACTCGACACAATTGAGTAGTGCATGAGATCATCTTCTGCGCGCACCTGGCAGACAGTCGTTCTGGCATTAATCATCATTGGTTTGATCGCGTTAGCGCTGGGGGGGTATCTTTCGCCTGTGACGCGAGTGGTGATGGCGCCCGTCATCAGCGCCCAGACCTGGTTATCCACCCGGTATATTACAATCCAAAATTACTTCAGGTCGCCGCAAGATCTCGTAAGATTGCGCCAACGCAACCTGGAATTGGAAGCCGAGAACGCTCGCCTGGAAACCCAAATTATTGAACTGGAACAGCAGCTTTCCGAGACGCGCATCCTGTCTGCGCTCGTGGATTTTGCGCGCGTGCATCCTCAAAACCGCTATGTAGCGGCTTCCGTAATCGGGCGCGACCCCAGCCCATTTGTAAAATATGTGATCATCAATCGCGGCTCGGATGATGGTTTACGGCGCGGCATGCCAGTTGTCACCTCGCAGGGGCTGGTGGGCCGCGTGGCTGCCGTCACGGCTGGCGCTGGTCGGGTTGAGCTGATAACCGACCCGGCTTCTTCGATCAATGTCCGGCTCGAGCCGTCCGGCGCTCAGGCTGTCTTATTGGGCAGCATCACGGGTGAACTCGCGCTGGATTTCATCCCCCAATCGGTGTCTGTTCAAGCCGGGGATCTGGTTCTCACTTCGGGTCTGGGCGGCAACTATCCGGGGAACATCTTGATCGGTCAAATCACCAACGTGAGGCGCCGGGAGACCGATCTTTTTCAATCGGCAACAGTGCAGCCCGTGGTGGATTTCTCTCGGTTGGAAATTTTGCTGATCATCACAAATTTCCAACCGGTTGATATCAGCCCATTAATTCCGACCCCGGGAGCCCCATAACCTCCATGACGACGCTGCTGGCATTTCCCATATTAATCACGCTTCTCATTGTTCAAACTGCCATATTAAGCAATATTACGTTGCTGCACGGTACGACAGATGTAGTATTTTTAGCAATTATCGCCTGGACGATCCAGAGGAGAGTAGATACGGGTTGGGTTTGGGGTATAATCGGCGGTCTGCTGGTTGGTTATGTCTCCGCCGTCCCCATACCGGTGTATCTGTTTGCATACCTGGGTTCGGTCGGTGTAGCGCTCCTGCTTCGGCAGCGGATTTGGAATGTGCCATTTCTGGCGATGTTGATTGTTACATTTACCGGTACAATCTTGTTGCAGGGATCGACGCTGATTGCGCTGCGCATTGCGAATACGCCTCTAGCGCTCGAGGACACGATCAATTTGATTGCTCTGCCGGGCTTGGTCCTGAACCTTATTCTGGCGCTGCCGTTTTTTTTGATATTTGGCGATTTGGCGAAATGGCTCTATCCAGAGCCGCTGGAGATATAACGCCGAATCAGTTCTTTCTAAATGCGGTAATGAGATGACCCACGGACAATCAACAATTCGGAACGAAGTGCAATACTGGCGCATCCTCGCGTTTGTTGTTGCACTCGGACTGATCTTTTCCCTTTTTATCGCGCGCCTCTTTGTCCTGCAGATTATGCAAACCGTAGATTGGACGGCAAAAGCAGAGGAAAACAGCACCGAGGAGATCAATATCCCTTCTCTGCGGGGGATTATCTATGACCGGAACGGCGTGATTCTGGCGGAAAACGAGGCGGCATACAACGTGGTTATCACCGCTGCCAACCTTCCCGACGACGATGGCGCAATCCAGGAAATCTATCGCCAGCTTTCCCGTCTGATCGGTGTGCCGGTGAATCTAAATAAGATCAGCCCCGAAAACCCCTATGTGCCATGTATTTCCGAGCATGGGATCGCGCAGATTGCGGAATATGGTGAAAGCTCAACGCCCTATCAACCGGTTGCCGTTAAATGTGACGTTGACCGGCGCATTGCAATGATGGTCAAAGAAAAATCTGTTGACTGGCCAGGTGTTGATATCGAAATTCAAGCGCTGCGGGAATATCCTACTGGGTCATTGACCGCCAGCCTGGTTGGGTTTCTGGGGCCGGTTCCGGCTGCATTGGAAGATTTTTACGTCGAACAGGGTCTTGTCCCCAACCGCGACAAAGTGGGCTATGCCGGGATCGAACTTCAGTATCAAGATGTGCTGGCTGGGGTGAACGGTCGCAGGGTGGTCCAGACCGATGTAGCTGGTCAGGAACTGCGCGACGTGCAGCCGCCCATCTCTGCCCGTCCGGGTTTGAGTTTGCAGTTGACGATCGATGCGCGCTTGCAGCGCGCCGCTGAAGATATCCTGAAGACTGAGATGGATGATTGGAACCGGCACTTTGGCGATTTGCGTTACACGAGCGGTGTGGTTATCGCTGCAAACCCGAAGACGGGTGAAATTCTGGCGATGGTCTCATACCCATCCTATGAAAACAACCGCATGGCGAGGTTAATCCCGGCGTATTATTATAATCAGCTCGTGAACGATCCTACGAACCCTTTGTTAAACCATGCTGTTGGAGATGTTCTGCCGGCTGGTTCGGTGTTCAAATTAACCACCGCGATGGGCGCGCTGAACGAAGGGGTTGTTACGCCGGATCAGATTATCTCGACGCCGCCAGAGATCGAAGTAACTGAACGATATTATGCTAACGATCCGGGTCAGGCGCGCAAGTTCGTTGACTGGAACAAGGCTGGTTTTGGTCATCTCGATTTTGTGCACGGTCTGGCGAACTCCAGTAATGTATATTTTTACAAATTGGGAGGGGGATACAAAGATGAAATACCCAATGGAGGCTTGGGCATCTGCCGGCTGAAGACTTATGCGGCTGGGCTTGGGTATGGAGATGCGGCTGGGATTTATCTTCCCGACGAGGAGGACGGACTGCTTCCGGACCCAACCTGGAAGCGCATTAACCAATCCGAGAGCTGGTCCTCCGGCGATACGTACATCGCCAGCGTTGGTCAAGGTTATGTGCTCGCAACACCGGTGCAGGTGCTCTATTCAGCCATGATTGTAGCGAACGACGGGAAATTTATCCAACCGACGCTGATTCGTCAGGTGATTGACAGCAATGGAGAAGTGGTTCCGATGTGGCGCAATGCCGATGGCGATTTAATCCGCGAACCGGCGCCTGGCAGCTTTCAGGTTTCGCCTTTCGAGCCGCACCTCAAATGGGACCTGACGGTCGATCCGCTGATTCAAGAGTTTGGGGAAACGACTATTCGGGGCTGCGAGCCGATACTGGGACAAACGAAAACCGTTCAACCCTGGGTGTTCGATGTGATTAAACAGGGGATGCGCCTGGCGGTGACCAGCGGGACACTCGAAAGACAGTTCGAGAACGCTACCGTGCTTGCGGCTGGCAAAACCGGCACCGCGGAATATTGCGATAAATATGCCAATGCTCGGAATCTCTGCATCCCCGGAAGCTGGCCCACCCACGCCTGGACGATTGGGTACGCGCCTTTCGATAACCCTGAAATTGCAGTGGTGGCTTACGTCTACAATGGGGGCGAGGGGGCAAGCGTTGCCGGACCGATCATCCGGCGCACCATGGAAGCTTATTTTGAACTCAAGAACATCGATTCGGGCACGGTTCAAGCCCAATAGTCTCTTTGGCGTTCAGGCAAACCCTACGATCCGCAGAGGGGATGGCTTCAGCGCGTTCCGGTTCACATGCTATAATTCTGGAAATTTCAGACAGGCACGCGCCGGTTCGCGCGGCGTGTGAGTGATGTGGGATGAGCTCGAAACTGCAGATTAAAGGCATACGCGACGGCTTGCTCATCACCCTGGGCGACGGCGCCTGGGAGGAGCAGCGTCAGGACTTAATGACCCAGCTTCGCAGCCAGGCTGAATTCCTGCGCGGCGCCCGGCTGGCAATCGATGCTGGGGGCGCGATCCTGAAAGCCGCGGATCTGGGTCAATTAACGAAAGAGCTGGCTGAACTGGGTTTTACTTTGTACGCGTTGATCAGCGAATCGCCCACGACGGAGCGCAGCGCACTGGCATTCGGGCTTGCCACGCGGCTTCCAAAACCAGGCGCCGCACGCACGGTTGCCGGCAGCACAGAGCCAGACGGCGAACCGGCTCTGCTCGTCAACCGGACCCTGCGCTCGGGGTATAATTTACAGTACCAGGGTCATGTGGTCGTGATCGGGGATGTCAATCCGGGAGCGCAGGTGATTGCCCGGGGTGATGTGATCGTTTGGGGAAAGCTGCGCGGGATGGTGCACGCGGGGGCGGAAGGCGATGATGGGGCGGTGGTGTGCGCGCTCGATCTGTCGCCGACGCAATTGAGAATTGCAGGCGCAATCGCGGTCACGCCCAAGCGGCGCGGCAAACCACAGCCGGAAATGGCTCGTCTGGTGCAGGGTCAGGTTGTGGCAGAGGCATGGGATCCAAAAAGAGAGAGATTATGACGGGCAAAGTTATTACCATAACTTCCGGAAAAGGCGGCGTTGGCAAGACAACCGCAACCGCAAACCTGGGCGCTGCCTTGGCGGATCTCGGGCACAAAGTGGTTTGCATCGATGCGGATATCGGGCTGCGCAATTTAGATGTGGTGCTGGGGTTGGAGAACCGCATTGTGTACGATCTGGTCGATATTGTGGAGGGGCGCTGCCGGCTGCGCCAAGCCATGATCCGCGACAAACGTTTGCCAGAGCTCTTCCTGATCCCCGCAGCCCAGACGCGCGATAAGAGCGCCATCTCACCCAGCGACATGGTGACGCTGGCTGATGATCTGCGGACGGAGTTCGATTTTATCCTGCTCGACTCGCCGGCGGGCATCGAGCGTGGTTTCAGGAACGCGATTGCCCCGGCAGATATTGTACTGGTGTTGACCAACCCGGAAGTCTCGGCAGTGCGGGACGCTGATCGGATAATCGGTTTGATCGAAGCCGAGGAAAAAGGACCAGCCCGGCTGATCATCAACCGGATCAAACCGGAAATGGTGCGGCGCGGCGATATGCTGGGTGTCGATGATATTCTCGAATTGCTGGCGGTGCAACTGATTGGCTTGGTTCCAGACGACGAGAACGTGCTGTTGAGCACAAACCGGGGTTTGCCAATCGTTTTGGATGGGAAAAGCAAAGCCGGACAAGCCTTTCGAAACATTGCGCGGCGCGTGATGGGCGAGGAAGTGCCTTTTATCCACTTTGATGAAACCGGCGGGTTTTTCAGTCGGATCACTCGATTAATCCGCCCGGGAGGGAATTAAAATGCCCGGCATGTTGGACCGCTTGTTTGGTCGTGATCGCAAAAGCGCGCACCTGGCAAAGGAGCGGCTTAAGCTCGTGTTGGTGCACGACCGCACCGATATCTCGCCGGGTGTGATGGAGTTGATGAAAGACGATCTCATCGCCGCGATCTCCAGACATATCGATATCGATGCAAGCGATGTGCGCATCGAGATGACCGACGAGGGACGCGTGCAGCGTTTGATTGCAGACATCCCATTGCGCCCATCGCGCCGGCGATCATGAGTTTCTAATGATGGAAAAGTATTGGGCTGCCCTTTAGGACCGCGCAGATTCCGGGTCCAGCAGCCCTTGAAAGAAAAAGAAAGCTATGCGTAGCGGTATTTCAATCGCCTCAAACTGGCGGTATTTTGATTTCTGGCTGTTGGGCGCGGTTTTCCTGCTGATCATCTTTGGCGTCACGATGATCAGTTCGGCAATAGCGGGGAATATCGAACTGGTCGAACTAAACCTTGTTCAGCGGCAATTGATTTTTGCCCTGGCTGGAACAGTATTGATGTTAATCGTGGCAGCGATTGACTATCGGTTATGGGCATCGATCAGCCGACCGATGTATGTGATCACCATTCTTCTGCTGGCGACGCTCTATATTGTAGGTTCGGCGCTTTATGGCTCTGCCCGCTGGTTTGATACCGGTGTGATCCTTATCCAGCCGTCTGAAATTGCCAAGATCGTTTTGATTATGATTCTCGCCGATTTTTTTACGCGCAATATGGAACGGATGGGAAATCTCGTCTGGATTGGGCGAAGTTTTCTGACCACCATGGGGATCACCATCTGGATCTTGCTTCAGCCAAACCTTAGCACCGCGATTGTGATGCTGGTGCTCTGGTTTACGATGCTTTGGGCGAGCGGTCTGCGCCTCCAGCACCTGCTTATGTTCGTCATCGGAGCGATTACGCTGCCTCTGGTTGCATTTCCTTTCCTGGTTGACTACCAGCAGCGCCGTGTGCTGAACTTCCTCTTTCCGGATCCAAACGCCAGCTATGGCGAGATTTATAACATTCAGCAGGCGCTGATTGCGATTGGTTCTGGCGGGCTGCTGGGGCAGGGATATGGGCACGGCACGCAGGTGCAGCTGCGCTTCTTGAAGGTGCGCTGGTCTGATTTCATCTTCTCGGCAATGGCGCAAGAATTTGGATTTGTCGGCATTGTGTTGGTTATGGGCGTGATCGTGTTTGTGATTTTACGCTGTTTGAGGGCAGCCCGCCTGGCGAGCGACTCTTTTGGCGCGTTGCTCGCCGTGGGCGTCGCGACCATGATTGCGTTCCAAACGATTGTGAATATCGGGGTGAACCTGAATCTGATGCCTGCGACCGGGTTGACCTTGCCGTTCGTCAGCTACGGGGGCAGTTCGCTGCTTTCGATTCTGATTGGCATCGGTTTGGTGCAGAGCGTGGTTCTGCGCCACCGCCAGCTTGAATTCTGATCTAAAGCCCATTTGGCTCAGAGGCTCAGGGGCTGCTCTCAGCCAGATCGAAACAGGAGAGTTTTATGTCCAAACTTGCTCCAGTGCGGGTGCGCTTTGCGCCTTCGCCAACCGGACGA
Organism: Anaerolineae bacterium UTCFX2; assembly: GCA_002050125.1. Taxonomy (GTDB): domain Bacteria; phylum Chloroflexota; class Anaerolineae; order Anaerolineales; family UBA4823; genus UTCFX2. The sequence continues at coordinate 21,818 of MWTA01000059.1, forward strand.
ACACACCTTGGCAGCGGGCGCACCGCGCTGTACAACTATCTGCTCGCCCGCCAGACCGGCGGGACGTTTATCTTGCGCATCGAGGATACCGATCAGAAACGTTATGTCCCGGGGGCGGAAGAAGAACTGATGCGCACGCTGCGCTGGCTTGGGTTGGATTGGGATGAAGGACCCGACGTCGGCGGACCGGACGGACCCTACCGCCAGTCGCTCAGAAAAGA
>MWTA01000015.1 GCA_002050125.1 Anaerolineae bacterium UTCFX2
CAGCGCGCCCCCAGCGCGCCGTAAATCAGCACATCTTCCGGTTGAAAGCTGCGGGCGTGTTGGAGCGCCAGTTCGAGATCGGTGAAGTCCTTGCGCTTTGGAAATTCGATGATCTGCGCGCCCATGGTTTCCAACTGATCAATCGCTTCAGGGGTAAGCGAATCCAGGTCGCCGATCACATACGCCGGGCGCAAGCCCAGTTTGAGACAGTGCAGCGCGCCGCCGTCTGCGGCAATGATGAGGTCGTCTTGGCGCACCCGAACCGGTTGAGCCAATCCTCCGTTTGCAAAAATCACCACGCGCAAAATAAAAAACCTCCTTCCTGAAGCGGGTAATCGGGGGGAGGTTCGCTGGTGGGTCTTGCGTGATGGGTGTCTGAGCGTTGGGTCGTGGTTGCGATTCCTCCGCCGGCGTTATCCGGATCAGGTGATGCGGGTCGAGAGCCAGGACGCTCTCCTCTCAGCCTGTTGGAACAAGCTCCCCGTGCATTTGTTAAGGTAACAGATTATCCCTACGATTGAGTATAGTCAAGCCGGAGGTTCTTGTCAAGCGGACGCGTTCTATTATTAGCGCACCCGCCGTTTCCATTCGTCTTTCAATTGCAGTTGGCGCGGGCTCACGCCCGACTCCAGCGCAAAGAAATCCGCCATCAGACGATTGAATGCGGACGGCTCATCCAGCATTGGGAAATGCCCCGATTGTTCGAAGATGATTTGGTGCACATGCTCGGGAAGGTCGGCGCTGTTTTCTAGGTTGGGCGCGGCGATGATCGGATCGTTCAACCCATAGATCATCAGGCTGGGCGTGAGCAGATCACGCAGGTATGAGCCCCCCGAGAGGTCTTGAAAGATGGAAAGGGAGCGCTGGATGGCGCGTGCGTCGGCTTTTGGCGCCTCGGCGCGCGCGGCTTCGTTGTCCGGCTTACGGGTCAGCAGCCAATCGGCAAGTTCCGCCGGTTGAGAAGTGAACAGACGCTGGCTCAACGATTGAGCGCCGTCCGGCAATCCAACCGCGAGCAGGCGGTCCACCCATTTGGGGTATTGCATGGCGTATTTGGCGCCCACAATGGCGCCCAGCCCGTGTCCGATGATGGCGATTTTCGCAATCCCCATCTCCTGCATAAAGAGGTCGATCATGTTGACCTGGTTTTCTAACGAATAATACGCCGGCGCTTTGGCGGTATCCCCGAAACCCCACAGGTCTAGCGCGTACGTCCGGAACGAAATCGAAGCGGCTTGCATAGCCGGCATCCAGTAGCGCCATGAGCCCACCCAGCCGTGCAGGAACAGGAGCGGCTTGCCGCGCCCCAGCACTTCATAATGCACGATTTCATTCTGCAGGATCAGTACGCTCATAAATGGATCGTTCTACAGCAGGATAACCCCTTATGGATGATGGTTGTTCAGGATGGCTTTAATCCTGGCGGTCAATTGATCGGGTGAAAAAGGTTTTAAGATGTACTCGTCTGCTCCGGCATCCAGCCCGGTTTTCACCTCGCTTTCCTGCCCTTTGGCGGAAAGAAACACCACCGGGATCTGGCGCGTGCGGGGGTCGGCTTTGATGATCTCACAGGCTTCGTAACCCGACAGGCGCGGCATGCGTACATCGAGCAGGATCAAGTCGGGCATTTCGTTGCGGGCAGCCTGCAACGCCTCCTCCCCGTTGCTGGTCGCGATCACTTCATGCCCGGCAAACTTCAGCGTGAATGAAATCAATTCGCGGATATCGCGTTCGTCTTCTGCAATTAAGATTCTTGCCATTCAGAAAATTCCCTCTCCATGTCCTCGGGGCGGGCTGGGGGAAGCGTAAAGGAGAACCGGCTCCCTTCGCCGGGTATGCCCGAGCTTTCGACCCAGATGCGCCCGCGGTGCATCTGGATGATATTTTGAACGATTGACAAGCCCAAACCTGTGCCGGCTACGCCCAGCACCAATGGGTTTTCGCCGCGGAAGAACCGCTCGAAGACCTGTTCCTTGTTCGGCAGGTTGATACCGACGCCGCTGTCCTGGATGTCCACCTGAATCTCCTCGGCGATTTGGGTCAGGCGCAGGACGATCTTGCCGCCCGGCAGGTTGTACTGGTAAGCGTTATCGAGCAGATTATCCAGGACCCGCGCGATGCGGTCTGCGTCTGCCAGTACCTTTGGCAAGCCGGGCTGGAATTCTTTTTCGATCGTGATGGCGCGCTCGGCGCCCTGGGTGCGGCGCAAAAGCTCGTCCACGCTGTGATCGAGCAGCTTGCCAAGATCAACCGGTTCGAGTCTGAGCGTCACCCGCCCCGATTCGATCTGAGAGATGTCGAGCAGATCGTTCACCAGCACAGCCAGCCGCTCGGTGTTGGATTTTACGACTTGTAAGAATTGGGTCTGCTGATCCGAGAGCTGACCAGCCGCGCCCATGAGCAGGATCTCAACGTAACCTTTGATCGAAGTCATCGGGGTGCGCAGCTCATGGCTCACGGTTGCTACAAATTCGGATTTCAGCCGCTCGACCTCGACCTGATGGGTGATGTCCTGGAAAATCGAGACGGTGCCGAGGAAGTCGTTGCGCAGGCTGACCGGCGCCAGGTGAACCGAAATCACGCGCCCGTCTTCGAGTAAGATGCGCTCCGAGTACGTATCCCCCGGCTGGTAGGAGGTTGGGTCTTGCGACCAGGCGCTGATCCGGTCGCGCCAGCTTTGCGTGGCTTGACCGAAGATGCCGGCGAAATGTTCCATTGAACGACCCAGCACCTGGGCGCGCCCCATCCCCAGGATTTTTTCCGCTGATTCATTGAACAGCGTGATCTGGCGGCTGGCGTCGGTGACGAGCACGCCATCGGCGACCGCTTCCAAAATGGCTTTAGAACGCGAGGTTTCGATCTGCTGCGTGCGCAGCATAGTGCCCAGGTCCTCCGCCTGGTCGCGGATCAGCCGGTAAAGCTCGGCGTTGTTGACCGAGATAGACACCTGGTTGGTCGCCGCCTGAACCAGGTCGAGCTGGTCCAGCGAGAAATAGCTGGGGCGCGCATCGATCAAGATCAGGCAGCCCAGCGCTTCTGCGCCGCTCATCAGCGGCACCGCCAGCGCGCTGTGATTGAGGTTGTTGGGGATCAGTTCAATGATCGGCTGCTTCCAGCGGTCATCGCTGGCGAGGTCATCTGCCAGGATCGATTGGCGGTTCTGCACGACCCACGCGCCCAATATCTGCTCCAGCCGGCGCGCCGCTTCCAACTGCTCTTCGGAGGAATCGTCGTCCCGCTCGATGTGGGACAGGCGCTGGAGCTCTTTTTGCCCGGGCCGGTCGATCAGGATCGCGATCCGTTCGGCGTCCAGGTATTCGCCCAGCACGTACAGCGTGCGGTTCAAAACCTGGGTCAGGTCCAGGCTGGCAGACAGTTCCGTGATGATGCGTAGCAGCGTATCCGATCTTTGATGTTCGCGCGCCAGTTCAGCGGTGCGCTGTTGCACGCGCAGCTCGAGTTCTTCGGTCAAGATCCGCGTCTCTTCGAACAGGCGCGCGTTTTGCAGTGCAGTTGCGACCTGATTGCAGATCGTGCGCGCCAGTTCGATCTCTTCGGGCGCATAGCGCCGGAACTGATCATGTTGAGCCAGCATCAGCCCATGGAAGCGTTGGCTGCCGTCCTGATGTGGGTCGATCCCGCCACTGGCAACCGGCACGATCAACATGCCGTGCGTCTGGCGTTCTGCCAGAAACGCGCCGAGTTGCAGCAGTTCCGGTTCGCGGCTGGTGTCATCGGTATTAAAGATCCCCAGCGATTCGCTGAGGCGGCGGAAAATCGGGGTGTCCGGCAGGATCGAACCCGGCGTATATTTCAGGTTGTCGAGCCGGGCGCGGGTGTTCTCAGCTTGGAGAATGTAATAACCGCCCGGTTCTGGCTGGCGCGGTTCTGCGCCCCCCGAGGCTGCAGGGGCATCGTCGGAACGCGCATGAAAGAGCAGCATGGTGGCGGTGGTGCAGGGCAGCAACTGCAGGAATTCGCGCGTGGCGTACGCCAGGATCAAATCCGGATCGAGCGACCCGCTTAAATCGCCCGAGAAACGGTTGAGCGAACTGAGCGTTTGCGATTGCTGGTCGAGCTCGCGAGCGCGCGTCACGGATTCCTGGTAAAGGTGGGCGGTCTCGATCCCGGCGGCAGCCTGGGCGGCGAACGTGGTGGCGACGCGCAGATCGTCCACGCCGTAGAAATCCGCCTCGGATTTTTCAAGGGCAATTACGCCGGTTACCCGTCCCGAGGAGATAAGCGGGATGCTCAGCCAGGAAAGGCGTTCCAAGCCGGTTTCAACCAGCGGTGAAGCCTCCTCCAGCAAGGCAGCCAGATCATGGTCGATCTGCATGGTTTGAAAACGGTCGTCTTGCCTCACGTCCGGCACATAGATCGGCTTCCCGGTGTGGATCATCTCATCCATCAGACGGCTGTCTGCAATGTCCACCGTCAGACCAAGGCGCTGGTCGCTGTCCTCGAACCCGTGCGCCGAGTGGATGACCATGCGGTCTGCGCCGCGGGCTTCCTGACGCAGCCAAAGCGTGCCGGTATCGAAGGGCACCAGCGTCCGCAGTTGGTCGAGCAGCCCGATAATGAGGGATTCTTTTTCCAGGCTGGCGGTGATCTGCGTGGAAGCGCTGGTCAACGCCTGAAGCTGGTCAGAACGCTGCTCCGAGGCTTGATAAAGCCTGGCGTTCTCGAGCGTCAGCGCCGTCTGCTGCACCAGCGAAGCGATTATGGCAAGATCGTCATCAGTAAACGCGGCGGTTTCGCTGGCGCTGTCCAGCACGAGCACGCCCAGCGGGCGCAGACGCCCCTCTTCGAGCGCGGGGTGAACGAGGTTGGGCTTCGTTTGAGCGCCCGACAGAATTGTGCCAGCCATGATGGGAACAGCCAGGCTGGAGACCGGCAAGTTTCCGGCGGTGGCGTTGCGATAATGCAGCAGGTTGTCCGCGCTCAGGTTGTAATGTGCGGTGAAGTCCACCGTCTCCAGGTTGAGGGCGCGGCGGCTCTCGAACACCTGCCCCGCCACGCCTTCGCCCGGTTCGTAAAGCACAGCCAGCAGTTCGTCCGGGTCGGCGTAGCCGGTTGACGATTGGGGCGTGAGCCGGGCTGCTTTTTGATCCCAAAAGGCGACCATGGCAGATTCTGCCGCGGGGACGGCTTGCATAGCGCTTTCGAGCAGCGTGGCGATGATGGCGGCTGGGTCGAGGCTGCCCAATTGCTGGCTGAATTCCAGCAGCAGATTCACCTCGCGCAATCGGCGGGAAGTGATCTCCAGGAAGGCAAAATTGTGCAGCGTCACGGCGATCTGATGAGCGATCAGGTCGAAGAGCTGGGCGTCCTCACTTGTAAACTGGATCGTCGAGTTGCAGTTGACCGCCAGAAGCGCAGCCTGGGTCTTCTGGCTTTGCACAACCCCGGTTCCATCCCCCGGGGCGGAGGCGATGTCTTTCACCGGCAGGCACACAAAGCTGCGGGCATTCGACGCCCGCAAGAGCGGCGTGTTTTCCCACTCTTGCGCCTCGTTTATATTCCCCACCAGCAGCGCCTCGCCGGATTGAGTTACGTACCGGAGAGGATTCTTCTGCCCCAACAGGGCTTTGAGGTTGATCTCGCCGGGGAGGCTGCCGGAAGCGCTGGTCAGAGCCAGCCCGCCTGGGGTGGGCTCGGCAATCAGGACGAGGTTGAAGTCCATCCGGCTCATGAGTTCGCGGCTCAGCGCGTCGAACAGACCCGCCCGGCTGGGCTGTCCGCTGATGATGGCTGAGATGTCCAACCCCGCCTGGATGCGCCTGGCGCGCTGCCCCAACTGCTGGATGGTCAGAGTTTGTTCCAGGTCTTTATGGAGCAGCACCGGCAGATGATCCTGGGCAGACCTGGCAGCCGTGCGGGCGAACGCCAGTTGGTTTTCGATTTCGCCCACCTGCGCATTCAGGCTGCGCAGCCTGAGCTGGTTTTCGATGACCAGGCTGGCTTGGCTGCAAAAAATTTCCAGGGAATCGAGCGTGGGCTGATCTGGGCGCTTCTGGTCCGCTGGAGCGTCGACGCTGACCAAGCCAAGCGGCTCGCCGTTGGCGCTGTAGAGCGGCACGAGCAGCAGATCATCGGGATGCCAGTAGAACTGGTCGGTGGGTGTGGCGTCGCTCTGAAAAGTGTAAACCGTATGGACTTCGGGCGGAACGAACTGCGCTTTCTCGCTTGGGATGAAAAACGCCCGCCCGATTTGGAAGGCTGGGTCCAGCAGCACCTGGATGTTCTTCCAGTACTGCGGGTGATCGCGCAGCTCTGCCATCACCGCGGGCGAGATGCCGGCGCTGGCGACCCGTTCCAGTTGACCGGTTTTTTCATTCAAGAGGCTGATCAACACCGCCTGGAACTGGGTCGATGACTGGATCGCCTGCGCAAAAGTCTCGAGGATGTATTCCAGCGGTCGCTCGGTCTTCAACGCCTGAGAGACGCCCAGCAGGTTCGAGAGCGTTTCCACCCGCCGCTTGAGCTGCTCGCCGCGCTGGATCTGGTCCTGGTAGCGCAGGGCGTTCCCCAACGCAATGGCTGCCTGGATCGCAAACGCTTCACCGATTTCTTGTTCGGGCGGACCGAACCGGTCGGGCGTTTTTGAATGCAGGTGCAGCAACCCGGCGATTTGCCCCTGGTAGGCGATGGGGATGACCAGCGCCGAGCGGATGCCCTCGTGCGCCGGCAGGAACTGCTCGCCCGTGGGTTGGGCATCGAAGTCGGGGATAGCCTGGGTTTCGCCCAACTGCAGAACCCGCTGTTCAAGCGGGTGCAGTTGAGGCTGCGGCTCGTCCCCCAGATGCAGCAGCACCCCGGGCAACTCGGACGCCAGGTCCGGCAGGCTGGAAAGCGCCGAACCGTTGGTCTCTCCCGGTTCGAAGAGCAGCAGAGTGCCGCAGTCGGCTCGGGTGGCTTTGAGCGATTCGTTGTAGACCCGCTCCAGCAGGTGGTTCAGGTCGAGCGTGCGGTTCAGTTCGCGGCTCACCTGGGTGATCGCGGTGAGCTGGTCCACCCGCTGGCGCAGACTCTGGTCGGTTTGGGTGGCGAGCGTCGACCGCTCGACCGCGGCAGCGATCTGCCCGGCAGCCGTGGAAACGGTTTGAAGATCGCCCTCGAGGAAGAACTCCTCCTTGAAGCTGCCCAGGATGAGTTCACCGATGGCGCGTTCCCGCGCCACCAGCGGCACGCTGATCATGGCGCGGATGTGCATCTCATCCGCCAGCAAGCGCTGCAGCGGCGAGATTTCAGACGTCTCAAGCAGGTCTTCGACCAGGGCGGGTTTCAGGCTGACAACCGAGGTGAGCTCGAAATTGGGCGCGCTGGTAGAAAAAGTGCTCAAGCGCGCGGCGGTTTCGGGCGGGATTCCAAAGGACGAAATCTTGTGCAGTTTGAGCTCGCCCCGGTCTTCATCTAGCAACATGATCGCGGCGGCGTCTCCCTGCAGCAGGCGCGCCAGATCGACCAAGGAGTATTTGAGAACTTCGTCCATTGTGGCAGCCGAGCTGGTCAGGCTGGCAATCCGGCGCAGCGTCTCAGCCCGGTTGGCGCGCTGGCGCGATTGCTGGATGAGCGCGGCGTTTTCGATGATCGGCGCCACCTGACCGGCGATGATTGCCATGAAGCGCAGGTCGTTTGTATCGAAAGAAGAGCCATCGCGCTTTCGGGCAGCCAGCAAAAAGCCCAGGGTTCGCCCGCTCGCCGCCAGCGGATAGAGGATTGCCTGGCGGATCCCCGAGGCTTGCGCCAGGTGGTGCAAGTCCAGGAGCTGCAGCCGCTGATCGTCGGTGGCTTCGTCGGTGAGGAGCGGCTGCCCGCTGCGCAGCAATTCCTCCGCCCGGCTGTCTGGAGCGACGATGGTCTGGTACCACTCGACGACGCTGTCTAAAATTCCCACAAATGGGGTCTGGCCGCGCAAGACGTGGCGGTTTTCATCGTAGACCAGGAAACCCAGGATCTCGACCGGGATGAGCGGCGCAATGCTCTCGATCAAGCGGTTGAACAAATCCTGAAGATCGGTGAGCGAACTGATCGATTGCGCCAGGTTAGCCAGCCCGGCGAGCTCGGTGGAGCGCTTGCGTTCAAGCTCGTAGAGCAGGGCGTTGTTCACGGCGATACCCGCTTGCCGGGACAACAAGCTGGCAACTTCCAGATCGCTTTCCTGATAGTTCTCCTTTGATAACGAAGCGAGTTCGAGCGTGCCGACCAGGTTGTCGGCAACCAGCAGCGGCACGCCGAGATAAGACTGGAACGGATAGCGCTGGCGATCGAATACCGGGCGGGCTTCGCGGAAGGTGTTGATATCCCGAATCAGGAGCGGCTGGCGATGCGTCGCCAAATAACCGGTATAGCCGGTCGTCGTGTCGTAGCGGTAGCTGGGTTTCTCGAGCCGGCGCTCAGAGCCCGGCAGCCCGACCAGCCGATAGGGGATCAGGAGCTGGTCATCGGCGTCCCAGACAGTGATCTCGAGTTGGTCGGCGGGCAGGAGCCGTTCTGCGCTTTCGAGGATGGTTTGCAGCGTGGCTTCCAGATCCAGGCTGGCAGCCATCGCCTGGCTGAGCTCGGCAAAGACCTGGAGCGTCTGCGGCGTAAGCTGCGCCTCCTGCCTCGAGCCGTCCGGCGCTTCTTCCAGGCTGGCGGCGGCAGAGCGGGATAAACCCGCGCCTTCCAAACCGGGGTGCAATTTGTGCAGCGTGACCAGCATTCCCCCTTTTTGGGGCGACCCATTCGCCGCAGGACCGGGGGTAAAAAACGAAACGGCTTCCATCATCTTGCCGTGCAGGCTGAGGCGGGTCTGCCCTTCGCTGGAGCACAACATCAGGAAGTTCTCGCTGGGGCGGGTGTGGCGCGCCAGGCTTTCCAGGTCCGGCGCTTCATCCCAGGCGTTGAAATATTCCCGTCCAGCCTGGTTGATGTAAGCCACGCGCCCCCCGCTCTCGACCAGCAGGACGGCGTCCTGGTGGGCGGGGATTTGAGCCGGATCCGAGGGCGGGATGGGCGGTCTGGCGGGCGGGTTGGGTCGGGTGGAGATGCGCAACACGATCAAGGTAGCTGCGGCAAATCCCGCCCCCACAACGATCAATATCAGACCCAAAACAGCCGGACTCAGCTCGAACATCCTAATTTTCTATCAGTTATTCTGCCTTCTGGCTTCGGCTGCCAGTTCGGTGATTTCACGGATGTCAGAAAAATCGTATTCGCGCGGCGAGACTTCGCCGACCACCAATGTCATCATGGGGGCTTTCTGCTGCGATCCGTCGGAAGCTTCGGTCAGAATGTACCCCTGCTCGCGGTCGATAAAGGAATAATGGGCGAGCACTTCGTTCGCAAAGCGGTCGATCAGCTTGCGTTGAATTTCTTTTGAAGCTTCTTGGGTGGTGATGACCACAAAATTATCGCCGCCGGCGTGCCCGATAAAATCGTTGAGCGTTCCAAGCTCATCGACGACTTCTCCTAAAAGCATGGCGGTGAAGCGCAGCACGTTGTCAGCGGCAACGAACCCATACACATCCCGAAATGCCTCCAGGTTCAGGATGCGGATGTCCATAAACGACCAGTCGCCCAGGCGGATGATGCGGCGGAGCTGCTCCTCGATCAGGCGCCCCGACGGCAAACCCGAGCGCGGGTCCGTAAGGCTTTGCTGCTCGGCGCGGGTGATCGCCCTTTGAACGCGCAGTTTCAGCTCCTCGATGTCGAACGGTTTGGTGACGTAATCATCGGCGCCCAGTTCCAACCCCTGGAGCTTATCGCTGCGCTCGTCTTTTTGGGTGAGGAAGATGATCGGGACGTGGCTGGTGCGGGTGTGCGTGCGCAGAATCCGGCACACTTCGAACCCGTCGATATCGGGGAGCATGATATCCAGCACGATCAAGTGCGGCAGGTTCTGGCGCGTTTTTTCCAGCGCCTCCGCGCCGCGCAGCGCGGTATCGACTTCGAAATCATGCCCGCTGAAATAGATTTTGAGCATGTTCGAAATGTCTTGGTCATCTTCGACGATCAACAAACGGGCTTTACCCATCTTGGCCTCCCCACGAGATAAAGTTATGCAGCAAAAGATTTTTTGTTAGCTGGTAAGAAGCCGCTAGCCGGCTGCCCCGCCCGGCGCATTCGCCGGCTTGGGTAGAATTCCACAGCGTCCTGGAGCAAGATTTATTCATAGTCCCTTTCCAAACCCGGTTTTACCAGGATTCCGCGACGACCTCTCCCTTGCGGGGGTACAAACGCGGGTGTATTTGGGCGAAAGGCAGCCGGTGGTGATCGCTATCTTCGTAGCGCACATCGCGCTCGATCACGCGCCGCTCCGGCGAGGCGATCAGCACCACGTCCGACTCGACGGTGCGCGCCGGGAAGAAGATCATCCCCGACCCCAGGCGGCAGTTGTGCCCCACACAGCCTCCGAGCACCGGGCGGTTTGCCACGCTCAGCTTTTCATCGCCGTCGAGGGCGCGCAGCGGCGCGGGGAGCAGGTTGAAGTCGGTGAAGGTGGAGCCGGCGCCGATGAAGGTGTTTCTGCCCACCACGCACATCTGCAGGCAGGTGTTCTGGGCGACCATGCTGTTTTCCATCAGCGTGGTCATAAAGAGGGAGGTGCGGAAGGGCAAAAAAGCGCCGTCGCCCACGACTGAGAGCATGAGCTGGCAGTCCTGGGAGACGTTCACGTTATCGCCGATGATGCAGTTCTCGATGACCGCGCCGGCGTTGATGGTCACGTTGTTTCCGATCGTGGTGGGACCGTGGATCACGGCGCGCGGGTCGATCACGCAGTTTTGACCGACCTGCACCAGTTTAGAGCATTCCAGCACCTGCTTACCCTCGTACATCCCGCTCGCCAGGATCCCCAGTTTGAAGAAGATATCGCTCTCCAGGCGGTCTTCGAAGCGGGCGCCGCGCGCAAACAAACCGAAGACCACGTCGGCGATGAAAATATGTACCCAGGAATCGATGGCGATCAGGCTGCGCCGCGGCACCTGGAAGACCAGGTCTCCCTGCTCATGCGCCATGTAGGTGGGGACATGGTAATAGCCCACCTCGCTGGATTGCAGGTTGACCAGAACCGGCTCGACACCCCACATCGATTTCCAATCGATTTGTTCGCGTTTTATTCCATCGGGAAAGTACCACAGGTCAGCCAGGTAAAGCTCATCGTAGGGGGTATAGGACGTGGAGAGCGGCAGGGCATGCTCGCGGAAAGCCGGGTCTTCGGCAGAGAACGCCGCCCGGCAGGGTTTCTGCAGCTTGAACGCCTGCGCCAGAAAGGCTTCGATAAACTCGCGGTCAAAATACAAATTATCCCGATGCACCAGGCAGGGTTCGTGCGCCTCGGGCAGGGTGTCCCAGGGTTTCAGTTCCAGTTCGTGCTGAGTATAAGGCGCCAGCACGTCGCGCTGGTTCAGCCAGAGCGGCTTGTTCATGACGCGCAGATCGCGCGCCCGCTCGTTGAAAGGCAAAATATAGCGCTGATCTTGTAAGATGATTTTCAGCACTAGGGGTTCGCCTCCCGCACTGGTCGGCGCTCCGTGCCGTCTAAAAACTCAGCCAGCTCTTTTCTAAAGCGCTCCGGGTCGTCGAGCATAATGAAATGCCCGGCGTCGCGGAAGCGGTCGACGCGGGCGTGCGGCACGCCTTGCTGCAGCGGCTGCCACTGCATCGGGTGGACGACGATGTCGTTGTCGCCGTACATCCCCATCACTGGATGATGGATCTGGTTCAACTGCGGTCTCAGATCGGTCTGGCGCAGCGAGGCAATACTGAGCAAGAACGATTCGAGGGTGGTGCTCGAAATGTCGCGGTTCATCATCTCCGACCAGCGCGGGTCGCGCGAATAGAAAGGCGCCAGCACTTTGAAACCGAACTTTAATGCCCACAAGTTGTGATAGACAAGATAAGCGACCGGGCGGCGTCCGAACAGCTTGAGCAGAAGCGAGAGCGACGACCCCATGATGGGCGATCCAATCACGAC
>MWTA01000019.1 GCA_002050125.1 Anaerolineae bacterium UTCFX2
TTCAATGCGACCGTACAAGACCGAAATATCATCATTGATTGGCACACTACTTTTGAGGAAAACGTGCTTGGTTTCAATGTCTATCGCTCGACGACGCTCACGCCAAACCTCAAACTCAACAACGTGATGATTCCGTCTATTTCGGGGGGGGCGGTTTCGCCTGGCGGACCCTATTCCTATACAGACACCACGACGAGCCCCGGGGTGCTTTACCATTATTGGGTGGAGGTTGTCACGACCGGCGGCACTGAATATTTTGGTCCGGTCGATGCGATCCGGTACAGCTATCTATTCTTGCCGATGGTCAATCGAGCGCCTTAAGCATTAATTCGGTTTGCGGAGAGCCGAGAAATTCAGCCCCATTCTCCGTCACGATGACATCTTCTTCGAGCCCTATGTACCCGTACCTCGGCACGGGCAGGCTGGGTTCGATGGTATAGATCTGATTCAGTTCGAGCGGGTAATTGGGCGTATCGCCATAGCGTTCCCACTCCGGTCCGAGCACGCCGGCGCCATCGTGCGCCATCCGTCCAAGCTGGTGCCCGGTGGCATGCATGTACTCGGGATAACCGGCGCCAACCACGATCTGACGGGCGATTGAATCCACTTCTTTGCCCGGCGCGCCCGGTTTCATTGCACGGGCAGCCGCCTGGATCGCGCGCACAACTGTATCGAACCCGCGTTGAACCGGTTCAGGCGCGTGTGTTTCGCCGGGCATCAAGAAATACATCACGCGTTGAATATCTGAACAATATTCATCCTGTTTGACGCCGAAGTCGAAATGCAGGATCTGACCAGCCTGCAGACGCAGATCGGTTGGCGCCGCGTGCCCGACAGGGGAATCTGGTCCGGCATTGACCGCCGGGCAGGAGTTGCTTTCCCAGGCTGGTTCGACTTCAAAAACCTCGAGTTGATTGTGCAAAAAACGCGCGATCTCTTGTTCGCTCATGCCTGGCGCCGCGAACTCATACGTCCGCTCGTAAATCTGGAGTGTGGTATTAATTGCACGTTGGATGCGCGCCACCTCGGTTGGGATTTTGCGGCCGCGCAGCGCGGCGATGATGCGTTCTGCCGAAATCAAGCGCTCGGACCAGGGCGTCCCTTCAATGTAGTTTTGCAGAACCTGAAACATTCCATGTGAAAGCCCATCGGCTAACACATCATTGGCTGAATAATTGAGGGCGATTTGTCGAGGCTGCAGCCGGGCTAAGGTCTCCAGCAGAAGCGGTCGGATCGATTGGTGATAAGGCAGCACTTCCCGATACGCCCCGGTGAGCCGGGCGGTCTCAGCCTCGAACTGCCCCACAATAGCGATGCTTTCGCCCTGGCGGGTCATGATTAAAGCGCTTTGCCAGGTCAGGTCGTGACCGTAAATCAGCGGCAGCACCGGATCGCCGCTGGCAGGCGTCTCGCGCACGAAGGTCAGCCAGAGATCGATCTCCGTCTCCTGCAGGATTTCGATTGCCTGAGCGGTCTTTTCAAGCACAAGCTGCTTCGTCATTTTTCTACCATTACTTCTTTAAGGAAGCGCTAATGAGGTGTGAATGGAGCCGGCGCGCTCGCTGGATACATGCACCTCCAGCCTATCGCCCGGTTTGCCGCGCACCACCCATTCGACCAGCGCCCGGTTGTCGGTGGGGGAACTGCCCCAAAGGATGTCTGGATCAAGTTTATTGCTGCGCCCCTCAAGATGCCCAAGCTCTACTTCGGGTCGACCGCTGAGCAGTTCCATCCCCGAACCGAGACCGAGGCGCGCCCGAACCGGTCGCATTGTTTTCCGTTTCTTTCCCTGTTCGCTGGTCGAGGTAGGCAGAAAACCGGAGTTTTCAACAACCAGGGTAACGTGATAGTTTCCTTCCCCGGTTGGCTCAGCTTTCAGGGTGTGAATGTTCAGATGTGGCAGCAGGTCGCCCAGTGTGATGGCAAAGCGCGTGTTGCGCTCCGCTTCCGCTCCGACTAACTCCACGGGGGGATTGCCCCAGGTGTACATCACGTCCCAGCCGCCTAGTTCCACGGGTCCAAGCTGCGGATGCTCAAACCGATACCAATCGACATAACCCTTTTTTGTGGAATGCTGATCCACCCAATTCAGGATTTTTTGATCGTCGGTGTGCGGGTGGTCGCGGAACCATTCAATGAATTTACGCTCCTTGATCCCAGCTTCATCGGGCAAGTCCCAAAGTTCGATGGTGAATGCATAGACCCCCAGATGATCGTACAGCCAATCGTCAAAAGCTCCTGTGGTAGTCTCTTTGGGGTGATACTTGAAATCGTGAAAGGTCGAAACGGAGCGGTATCCGGTGAGATCCGTGCCGATCTGCCCAATTTTCTTGTAAACCCAGAGATCGGCGGTTTCCATGTTCTCGTCCGGCTGGGTGCTGTAGCAGCGCAGAATCACGCGGCTGAATGTGTGGTACGCAGCCGCCAGGTTGATGTTGGGATGCTGAGTGATGAAATCAACCAGGGCGCGCGTCTCCCTTTCAGAAGTTGGATAGGGACCTGAGCCCTGCTGATCGGCTTCGCCGCGCCATTCATAAGGAAAGTTGCGGTTGAAGTCAAGCCCTTGGGCAGGGGGCGCAATTTTGATGGTATAACCGTCAAAACGCTCGATTTTTCCCTCGGGAAGCAAACGATAATAAACGCCTCCATATTCGTCGGGACGGCGCTTTTCCATCAGCCGTGGATCCAGTGAACTGACTTTCCAGTCGCCGTTTGGATCGAGGATGCGCATCTGTAACACCCGTCCGTCGCCATCGATGTCCGCCTCGTGTAGCCCTTCAGCGAGGTCGAGCCAGGGATAGGGTCGGATTCCCGAACGCAGGTAATGCGGGTGATCCGACATTGCCAGAGCTGCGCCGTCTGGATTGACGCGAGGAACGATGTAAAAGGTCGAATGGTCCAAAAGGCGCGTGCATTGCGCATCATTCCCATAACCGCTCAGCAGCGTATGGGCGACGTGGAGCAAGACGGTCGTGCCTGTGATCTCGGTGGCGTGAATGTTGGCATCCAGCCAGACGGCGGGTTTTTCGGTATCGGCGCCGGTTTCCTGGTTGGTCAACGCCAGCAGCCAGATCGGTTGGTCGGCATAGCTCTTGCCAATCTGATGCAGCGTAACCAGCGCGGGATAGGCGGTTTCCCAGTCTTTTAGGATGGTTTCAATTTCCTGATTTGTGAAATACTTGTTGAAATCCATGATTCACCGAGCGTGTGCGGATTAATCTACAAAGTAGCTTCGACAGGCTTCGTCAATCAGCTCAGGCGTCAATTGTAGCGGATTGTTTTCGTATTCGCAAAGCGTCACAACGATGCGCAGCAGATCGCGCGGGTGAACCGCCTGAAGTCTGCGTCCAGTTTCGCGGTACCATTTTTGCAGCAAGTACAAAAAAGCGTCTTTTTCAAAAGGCAAACCAAGCTGTTTTGCCATCAGCACAAAGATCTGAAAGAAAAGCCTTTCATCCGGCGCCTTGACACAGACTTTCATATGGATGCGGCGCAGGAAGGCGTCGTCAACCAGTTGGGAGGGGTCCAGGTTCGTGCTGAACACCGTCAGTTGGCGGAAGGGGACGACGATCGTTTGCCCGCTTTGCAGCCGCAGGAAGTCGATCATGCTCTCCAGCGGTACGATCCAGCGATTGAGCAAGTCGGAGGTGCTGACCTGCTGGCGACCAAAGTCATCAATCAAGAACATGCCACCGTTGGCTTTGAGCTGCAGGGGCGCCTCGTAGAGTTTCGCGATTGGATCCAAACGCAGATCGAGGGCATCCATCTTGAGCTCACCGCCAACCGTAACGCTCGGGCGCTCGATCAACGCCCAGCGCTGGTCATACCTGCCAAGCTCGGCGGTGCGACCGTTTTGGGTTGCGACAGTTTTATGCACCAGCCGGTCGAAAATCTGGATGATTTGACCGCCGGCGGTGATGGCGTAAGGCACCCAGATTGGATCGGTTCCCGAGATCATGTTGGCAATTGCCATGGCAATGGTGGTTTTGCCATTTCCCGGCGGACCGTAGAGAAAAAGCGAAGTGCCGTAGTTCACAGCGGGACCGATCTGGCGGTGGAATTTATCAGAAAGGACCAGGTGGCTGAGAGACTGTTTGACCTGCTCGGGCGTCACTTTCGCTTTCCGGCGCGTCTGCAGTTCGATACCGCGATTATAAAAAGGGATGGCGACCGGCACTGGACCAACATACTGGCTCCGCTCCATCGATCCTCGCGCCCGCTGCTCTCCCGCTTCAGTAAGGGAATACACATTTCCGAGCCGGCCCAGCTCAACGCTCGCTTTTGAGACCTCGACCAGATGTTCCTTTTGCATCCATAATAGAATGTCGTCGATGATCGCTTTGGGTACTTTGAGCACCTCGGTGAAACGCGAGAGCGCGACGTTCCCTTCGTTATGCAACAGGCGGAAAATCAGATCGATTACCAGGTTTTGGGGAACATGCAGGTCATCGATTGTGCGAGGTTCCATCAAGATGCTTTTTAATGACGTTGTTTGTGTCACCAGCGCCTCCATCTCCATTGGGGAGTGGATATACTTTTCTTCAAATCAAATTCTCCTCGGGTTCCTCATGGAAGGTGTACAGATTCCCGATGGATTGACGAGTAGCATTTCTCCAGATCGCCTCAGCGAAAACCGGGGCGACAGAAAGGATCTCGAGTTTCGGGTTTTTCTTGGATTCATCAATCGGCACGGTATCCGTCGTAATGATATGGATGATTTGCGGGACCCGGCAGAGGTTCTCCAATGCTGAGCCAGCGAATAAGCCATGGGTGCAGATAACAAAAATCTCCTCGATGCCAAGATGCACCAGTATTTTGCACAATTCAAGCACCGTGGTTCCGGTCACGATTTCGTCATCATAGATAATTGCCCGGCGAAAGCCGAAAATCTGTCTTTCAATTGCATCTCCAATGATTACCTGATTGTCAGAAATGCGCTCTTTTTCGGCGGCAGCCATCATAAATCCGAGATGGCGGGCAAACCGGGCTGCCGATTTCGCCCTTCCGATATCCGGAGAGACAACGACGGTTTCTGTTGGATCAAAGCGCCGATCCTGAATGTTACGCACAAATAGATGGCGAGCAGTGAGCGGATCAGTGGGTGTACTAAAGAAGCCGTGTACCTGAGGGGAGTGAAGCGTCATTGTCATGAAGTGGGTCATCCCGGCGGTCGCGAGCAAATCTGCAACCAGCCGAGCTGTGATCGAAATACGCGGGGCGTCTTTTTTATCCGAGCGGGCATAAGAAAAATATGGGAGGATGGCATGAATCTGAGAGGCGCCGGCGCTGCGCGCAATATCGAGCATCATCAGTAATTCCATTAGATTATCGCTGACCGGAGGAATCAGCGATTGAACGATGTAAACCCGGCGCTCGCGTACGCTTGCCCCCAGTTGTACATATAAGTTGTCGTTGCTGAATCGGCTGAAGTAGGTTGGGTCAAGAGGTATGTCAAGGTGAGAGGCGATTCCTGCCGCCAGAGCAGGATGCGCCTGCCCGCTGAATAATCGCACGTCATTTTTATCTAAGCCCCACATGCACTCCCTCCCAGAATTTTTTTATGTATTACTGTGTGATTGTTCTCTATAACGGACACACTTACCCATACGGCAATAGCTATTGTACCATCCAGAGCCTAGAATCCCAGATTCATGAGTTTGCACAATCCTTTCAAATATGCTATGATAAACCGCTAGTTAACGGTTTTTACAGTTTTGTCGAAAACGGAGAACCTCTTACGCTTATCTTATGAGATCAAACATCAACCGGCGCGACTTTCTTAAGCTTTTTGGAGCTGCTGCGATTGGGTTTGGTTTTCGTGACTTTCCTCCTGGCGGCGACCCAGCCGGAAAGCGCCCCCCCTCCTTCCGCCTTGGGAGAACCATTTATTCGATCCGCTATTACGACCGCTCCTCCGAATCGGGTAAGGAGCTTGGTTTTTACAATCGAGACGCGGTAGTGGAGATCTTAGAGGAAAGGCTTGGGGAGCCGAAGCCTACCCAAAATTCGATCTGGTTGCGCACGAAAGACGGCTGGATGCGTTCCTCTTTTGTTCAACCGGTGCAGGAGCAGACTAACGAGCCGCTCGATAAAATTCCCAATGGCGGCGCCTTAATGGAGGTGACCGTACCTTATACACAGGCATGGTCGATCGGCGACCAAGGCTGGAAGCGCATGTACCGCTGCTACTATGGCACCACCTATTGGGTGACATATGCTTTCACGGGTGTGAACGGCAGCCGCTGGTATCAGATCTTCGATGAACGATATCGCGAATTGTTCGCTGTTGACGCCACCCATCTGCGCCCGATCAAGGCAGAAGAGCTTTCAAAGATTTCACCTGACGTGACGGACAAGCACATCGAGATTTACTTGAAACGCCAGCGCTTCACCGCCTTTGAGTACGGCAAGCCGGTTTTCACCACGCCTACCGCAACCGGCGTTTTTGAAGGCGACACTCCCCTGGGTGAGTTTCGAGTGGAACGCAAGACTCCTTCGCGTCACATGGCCTCGAACCTGGAAGGCAACGAATTCGACCTGCCGGGCGTGCCGTGGGTATGTTACATCGCCTGGACCGGTGTTTCTTTCCATGGGACATATTGGCATAACAACTACGGCACGCCTCAAAGCCACGGCTGCATCAACCTGACCCCGGAAGCCGCAAAATGGGTTTACCGATGGACAGACCCCTTTGTGCCTGCTGATGAGAATTACCTCGAAGCGGATCGGGGCACCCGCGTCATCGTATATGATACATAAGCTAACCGAATAAGGGAAACAGAACCTGTGAAGACACTTTCGTTCCGGAGGAACGCGTCCTATAGCAAGCTTGGAATCCTTGCGTTGACTGGCTTTGCGATGCTGCTGGGGGGCTGTATTACGGTGGTTGCCCCAACACCTGAGCCAAGCAGCACGCCGCTCATGCTGGTGATCACCCAGGTCGTGACGGAGATCATTCCTCCCACGCCCTTGCCGGCTACAGCGGTTCCAACAAAGACCAGCACCCCTATGCCCCCCACGCCCACCCCTACATTCGACCCGCTTTCCGCGCCGATCTACTACCCCTTGAAAGATTGTGTGGCTTCACGGCTGCAAATTGGCGACCTGGCGATGGTTTCACTTCAGGGCGGACCAAACGGTATCCGTTATGGACGCGATCTCTATTACGATACGATCATCGCTTATGCTCAACCCGGCGCGATCTTGGAGATCACGAACGGTCCTTGGTGCAGCCATGGCTGGCTTGTCTGGATGGTGCGCACCCAAGACGGCACGGTGGGTTACACCCCTGAAGGCGACGGCAATGAATACTGGTTGCTGCCCACCGCCCCTTAAAACGCTAAAAAGGTTTTACAGGAAATAAAAGGAGCATGATTTTATGATATCTTCACGATTACAAATTTGGCTTTGCCTGGCTGTGTTAGCGGGCGTTAGCCTGATAGCCACTGCGTGTGTTTCTATTCCGGCTCAACCGATAAATGAGGGCAATAACAATGCTAATGCCCAGCCAGTTGTGCTGATCACGCAGATGGTCACCCAGATTGTCGCGACGCCAACCATCACACCCGCGCCGCCGCAGATATCGGAGGTCTTCGAGGCGCCCGCTCCGGTTGCTTCCAGCGGATACGATCCCTTTTCCGTGCCAATTTACTACCCGATCCGCGGTTGTTTTGCCTCGCGCTTGCACGTTGGGGATGTGGCGTTCGTCGCCAACGGCGCCGGGACGATTGGTATTCATCAGACCCACGACATCGGATATGCTCCGATTTGGCGTCACCTGAACCCGGGCGAGTTGATGGATGTTATTGATGGTCCGTGGTGTGACCGCGGCGCCTTGACCTGGAAGATAGCGACCAGCGATGGTCTTGTCGGCTTCGTGCCAGAGGGCGATGGCAACACCTATTGGCTGTTACCCATGGCGCCAAGCACTGAACCGGTGTTGTCGAAGGATGAGTTGAAGCTAAGGAAGTTCCTCCGACCAGGCGAATCCCTTATGGTAATCCAAGACGGCAAGAATTATTGCCGTTGATAGGACGTTCGCAATAAGTTGATTTTCCCGGCTGGAACGGTTCGTCAACTGGTTCGGCAGCAATCACTTGTCTGGCGGCTTAACCAATTGGACCGAGAGCCGGATGGCGACGAAGGTAAACAGCAGGTAGATAACCAGATATGGGATCCAGGGGGAGACGAGCACAGCCTGATTGCCATTGCTCAGCGGCAGGCGTCCCAGGAAGTAATTCTGTTGGTCCATCAAAATGACTTCCGAACCTATCATCGCGCCTAGCGGCGTGATTGATACTAACAGCCAACCGAGGAAAATCAGCATCTGCTCAGCGCCGGGCGTGCTATCTGGAAAACCTCCGGTGAAAATAACGCCAAACAGGACCAGGAAAATCATTGCAATAATCGGAATTCCGAATACGAGGAAGATCGTAATGGCATAGGATAGGGCGGTGGCGATCAGGGTATGCCGTATCAAGCTCGAGAACAACATTCCAAGCGCGCTAAAAGCCGCCGCGGTGACGACGAGCAGCAAGGTCGATAAAATAATTTCCTGCCAGGTGGCGCCTCCGATCAGATAGGCTGGACCTTGCAGCGGGATTGAAGTGAACAACAACAAGATTACAAAAAGCAATCCTGGTAAAAACTTGCCAAGCACAAGCTGCCTGGCAGGCAACAAGGTGACACGCAGTAGATCATAAGTCTGGCGTTCGCGTTCGCTTGATATTGCTCCACTTGTGAGGGCAGGGGCGACGAAGCTCACCATTACCAATTCGATCCAAACCAGCAGACCGAACAAGCCTTTTCCAAACATGCGGCGGTCTTCCAGATTGCCAGTTCGGGTCAGTTCGGAAAAGAAAAGAAGGTAGGTACTCCCGATAGCCAGGACCAGGATCAGCAAATGAACGCTGAGCAGGATAAACGAGCGCGAGCTGCGCATACGGGTCCGAAAGTCTTTTAAAACCACCGGATTATTTAAAAAACTTGGAGAAAAATCAGGTACGTTCAAGTCACTATCCCTTGAGTGGCGCGCATAAACATCTCTTCAATATCATGTTCTTGTTCCCGAAAATGCAACACCGGGATATCGTTCGTAACCAAGGCAGTGAGCAAACTGCTCAACTCCTGGTCACTGCCTTCAAATTCGAAGAAGATCTTCCGCCGCTCGCTCCCGTTGGATTCTACCGGCGTTTCAATATTTGAAGCCCCTGATATACCTTTGATTACGGAGACCGCTGCATCGATCTGCTCAAGCAGCGTGATTTCTACTCTGCGCGATGGGAGCACCTGTAAGTGAAGCTCATCCAAACTTCCCGCCGCTACGAGCGATCCAGCCTCGATGATCCCAACCCGGCTGCAAATCTGCGCCACATCGGAGAGGATGTGAGTTGAGAAAAAAATAGTCTTGCCCATCCGGCTCAGTTCCTGCAGCAACGCCCGGATTTCGATGCGGGCGCGCGGGTCCAGCCCGGCGGCTGGTTCGTCCAAGATAAGCACCTGGGGATCGTGGATCAACACGCGCGCCAGGCTCAAGCGCTGCTTTAGCCCGCGGGACAACCGGTCTACCAGATCTTCGCGGCGGTGCGCCAGATCTAACAGCTCGGTTAGCTCTTCGATCAAAGAATGGCGCCGAGATTCTTCGATGCCATAACAGGCGCTAAAGAAATCTAAGTATTCCCATACTTTCAAGTCCGGGTAGATACCAAAGCTATCCGGCATATACCCCACCCGGCGTTTGACCTCGCGGGGCGATTTCTGGGCGGAGTAGCCTTCGACAAAAGCTTCGCCGGCGGTTGGTTTCAACAACCCGGCGATCATGCGTATAGTTGTTGTTTTACCGGATCCATTCGGACCAACAAAGCCAAAGATATCGCCGGCGAAAACCTGTAAGTTCAGGTTTTCGACCGCCCGTCTTTTGCCATAGCTTTTCGAAAGCCCTACCAGTTCGATTGCGTTCATCCGCAGAATTATAACGCAACCGCGTTGGATATCTGGCGCGGTATAATCGCGGTGTGTACGATACAGCATTGCTTACGCAAACCTGTGATGAACCAATCTCGCGCCTGGCTATCCAGGGGATTGAATTGTTCAATCGGGGCGAATACTTCGAAGCGCATGAAGTTCTCGAGGAAGCCTGGAAGGAAGATAAGACCGCCGGGCGAGACCTCTATCGCAGCATCCTGCAGGTGGCTGTCGCTTATTACCAGATTGAACGCGGCAATTATGTTGGGGCGATGAAAATGTTCTTGCGCGTGCGCCGGTGGATCGATCAGCTTCCAGGGCTGTGCCGCGGCGTACAGGTCGAGCGATTGCGCCGGGATGCTGCACGCGTTCGCCAGAGACTGTTCGAGCTCGGACCGGATAATATTGGCGCGTTTGAGACCAAGCTTTTCAAGCCTGTGATCTATGACCCGTTTCGCTGATCTTAATTGGGGCGGCGCTGCGCCTGAAAGCAGCCACGCCTCAAGCATTCTTTAGTATCGAGAGGAAAACCATGAAGATTAATATCGTTCAAGGCAACATTATCGAAAGCGGTGCAGACACAATCATTGTGAACCTGTTCGCGGGAGTAACCGAGCCTGACGGCGCTACCGGAGCAGTGGACCAGGCGCTGGGAGGACTAATTCGCGAGTTGATTAAGAGCGGAGATCTGCGCGGCAAGCTGGGTGAAGTTGGGTCGGTCTATCCACGCGGCGCGATCGCGGCGCAGCGCGTCCTGATCGCCGGTCTGGGCGAAAAGGCAGATTTTGACCTCGAAGCGGCGCGGCGCGCCTCGGCTTTTGCCATGCAAAAAGCGCGCGATCTCGGCGCGCGCAAGGTCGCCAGCATCGTCCACGGGGCGGGTGTAGAGGGCGTTGATCTCGCAGACGCAGCCCAGGCAACCGGCGAGGCGGCGATGCTTGGGTTATATAAATCTCCCAAGGCATATCCAGAACCATGGGACGTGATCGAGGAGCTTACGCTGGTCGAGTTCGACCAGAACAAACTGCCGGCAATCGAGGCGGGGGCGCGGGTCGCTCAGGCTAACGGCAGAGCGGTGTACATGGTGCGCGACTTGGTGCTGTATGGTCCCAATATCGTCACTCCCACGTATATTGCGGACAAGGCGCGTGAGATCGCCCATCAATACCATATGAACGTGACCGTGGGTGACCGCGCTTGGGCAGCCGAGCGGCATATGGGGGCGTTCCTGGCAGTCGCAAAAGGGGCAGAGGAGCCGCCGGCATTCATTATATTGGAACATAACTCCAACAGAACCGACCTGGACACGTTGGTGTTGGTTGGCAAAGGGATCACGTTTGATACGGGTGGTATCTCATTAAAGCCAGCGGAAAAGCTCGAGGACATGAAAACCGATATGGCAGGCGCAGCCGCAGTGCTGGGCGCCATGCAGGTTGCGGGCGAGCTTGACTTGCCACTGCGCCTGATCGCAATTCTGCCCTGCACCGAGAACATGCCGGATGGGCGGGCATTCCGCCCGGCAGATATTCTGACCGCTAGCAATGGGAAGACGATCGAGATTATCAGCACCGACGCCGAAGGTCGCCTGGTGCTTGCAGATGCGCTGGTTTATGCCAGCCAGTTCAAGCCCCAAGCGGTTGTTGACTTGGCGACGCTGACCGGCGCGTGCGTCGTTGCGCTGGGCGCCGGGGTAGCCGCCGGGATTTTCTGCAATGAGCCGGCTTTACAAGAAAAGCTGATAGAAAGCGGTCAGCGCATGCAAGAGAAACTGTGGGCGCTGCCGCTCTGGGATGATTACAAGCGAAAGATCAAATCGCTGGTTGCCGACGTGGCTAATTCGGGCACTCGCTACGGCGGCGTTGGAACCTCGGCGATCTTCCTGAAGGAGTTCGTCGATTATCCCTGGGCGCACCTTGACATCGCCGGCATGGTTCAGGTTGATCCATCCCAGGAGAACCCATACACCCCGATGGGCGCGACCGGTTATGGGGTGCGCCTGCTGGTCGATTTTCTGCGTAAATGGAAGCGGTGATCAGGGGAGCAGCCACCAGGCGACCCGATCGAAAACGACCTGGAACTCGTCTGTCTGCACTGCGCCAACAAACAGCCCAACCGCGCCGGATGTATATCGGTCATCTTTGATCTCGGTGAGCAGGACATCGTTGGCGTAAAGACTAAAGGCATCCTCCTCGGCGCGTATGCCCAGGAGGTTGGTTTGGTTTGCGCCTTTGTGGATGAACTGGCTGGTCGTCCATTCTTTGAGCATGTAGAATTTTTCACCATCCCAAAGCCGCAGCGAGTATTTGCCATCGCATGAAAAGCCGTAGACATAAGCGGTGCTCGCATCTGCGGCTGCCCGGATGAGCAGCCCGTACCGATCCAGCCCGGCGCATTCCCCGGGCGTAGCGGACACTTCCAGGTAGAGGTTTGTCAGGTTCACCGGCGAGACCATCCAGGCATCGTAGGGGTCTCGCCGGCTGGCATCCAGCGCGACCATGATCAAACTATCCTCGCCGGCGAACATCGCGACATGCTCATCATTATAGACTGCCCAATTTCCGGGTCCTTCCGCAAAGGTGTCGACAAAAGAAGGCTCACCCAACCCTTCTAAAGGATGTCCACCCGCGAGGGGCGTGTCGGCGGGCGTGTCTGTTGGGGCGGTCAGCATCAGCGTCGGGCTGGGGAGCGGCGTCTCGGTTGGGGCGCGCGTCTCGGTTGGGCGCGGGGTTGAGGTGTTTGGCAGCGTCTCTGTAGGCGCCTCGGCTGGTGGGAGGGCGGAAGCGCCGTTATTGCCAGGTCCGGAACCGCTCGCGATACCGGTGAGCTGCGCCGCGATCGTTGCAACCGAAGCGTAGTAAGCGTCTTGTTCGCTCGTGGCAGTTGGGATGGCAGGTGCGGCTGGCTGGCAAGCAGCCAGCGTGACAACAAGAATCAGCAGAATGCAGCGGGGCAGGGCAGCGGGCATATTGGGGTTCTCCTGGGGTGATTTTACCGCGTATGCGTGCGCGAGGCAGCGATGAAATGTGGCATAATTCACGTATGCGATCCGTCCAGCGGATTTTTCTTCTGGTCTATTTGTTTCTGCTTTTCACCCCCCTCGTTTCAGCGCGCGCCCAATCTTTCAGCGCAGGCGATTTGCTGGCAGCGATCAATGCGCTAAGGGCGGCGCGCGGGCTCCCACCTTATCAGCGCGACGGGGAGTTAATGGCTTACGCCCAAAAGCACTCCGAGTATCAAGCAAAAATCGGGCAGAGCACTCATGTACACAGCGATGGGTCAACGTCAGGCGCATATGGCATCACTGAAAATATTGCGGCGGGTTCGGCTAGCTTGTTGACGCCAAACATCATCATCAGTCAGATTTGGGCGGACGCGCTGCACACGCACACGCTGTTGGGCTATGAAACCGGCTTCGCTGGCGTGGGCATCGCCGTGAGCGGCGATACGGTCTACGTTACGTTGGATGTGCGCCCCGGGCAGAGCGCGGCAACGCTGCCATCGCCTAATCAAGCGCCGAGCGGTTCAACACCGGCGCCAGTTGAGACCCAAATAGCGCTGGTTCCCATTGCTACGGCTGCTCCGGGTCCAAATGGGCTGGTTGTACATGAGGTTGGTTACGGTCAGGCGCTGTGGAGCATCGCGATTGCCTACGGGGTGAAAATCGACGAGATTCGCGAGCTCAACGGCTTACCTCCTGGATCGAACGAAATTTACGCCGGTCAAAAACTGGTCATCCGCCGGGTCAGCGATGTGACACCCGCCGTGACAGAAACCATAGCGGTGCAAGAGACAGCGAGCGCCGGGCAGGTTACGTTGGCTTCATCCCTGGCGGAAGCGTCATCAACGCCAGAAGCTCCGTCCTCGCCAGAAACTCCAACCCTGGCGGCAAGCGAAACCCCCATCGCCTCAGTAACTCAGGAGGAGCCACTGGCGTCGCCTGCAATCGATCTGAGCGGCATTTCGGGGACAAAAGTCTTGGCGGTCTCATTAATTATTCTGGGGGTAATCGGCGTCGTGGTTGTTCTGGTTTCCAGCTTTAAGGGAGGGAGGCGGTGATGAAAAAACCTCTAGCATGGTTTTCTGTTTTATTTTTGCTGGCTGCTGTTTTCCCAACTCCAGCGCCCGAGCATCAAAGCCCTGCAGTTCCTGCTGCGCCTGACGCGATACAGACCCCGGTGTTGAAATGGCAGCGCGGCGGGTGCTACAGTTCCTGGTGTGAGACAGGTTGGTATTCATCTCCTGCTGTGGCAGACCTGGACGGCGATGGGACGCCGGAGGTGATCGCGGCGACGTATACGCTGTTTGTGTTGAACGGCGCGACCGGGGGGCTGAAATGGAGCCGACCGGCGCCGAGCGGCAGCGGGCGCGTTTGGCCCGGCGTGGTGCTGGCTGATCTGGAAGGTGACGGCGATCTCGAGATCGTTACCGCGCATGGCGAGGGTTATCTGCGCGCGCTGAGCCATACCGGGGCGGTGCTTTGGACAGCTCATCCAGCCAACAATGAATTCCGTTCCCTGGCGGCGGGAGACCTCGACCAGGACGGCGACTTGGAACTGGCGGTAGGGCGAGCCCAGCTGAATCGGGTAAACGCCTGGGTTTATGAGCATAACGGCGCACTCCGTTCGGGCTGGCCTCAAATTGCTGGCAGCGAAGGCTCGGCTGCGGGGATCTATAACGACACGATCGGACTGGGGGATATTAATAACGATGGGCAACTCGAATTAATCATCCCTTCCGACACAATCACGATTGGCGCGTTTCGCGCCAATGGGACGCAGTACCCGACCAATTCGCTTTACCACGATCACCCCGGACACGACATGGATCTGTGGTCTGAAGTGCCGGCTTACGTGAACCTTGAATACGAAGTGCGCGGCTGGGGTCCCTGTGATCAGCCAAATACGGCGCGCGCAAACTTCGCAATCGGTCCGGCGAATGTCGTTGATTTGAACGGAGATGGGAAAAAAGAAATCGTCGTGATCGGCAACGTGCACAACTGCAACACCAACCCGTATACCGATCTTTACAATACTCCATACATCCTCAACGCTGACCGCACCCGATTTAAGGCGGGCGTGTATGATTGGTCCACGCCGCCGGTGAACACTGGAGCGCCGCTCAGCATGAATTACAACGTGATCGAGGACATCGCGCCAAACCCCGTGACCGTTGACCTGGACGGCGATGGCGTGCTCGAAATCTTGTTTCCGTCTTACGATGGGAAGATGCACGCTTTCTGGCTGGACAAGAGCGAGCATGGCGCCTGGCCGTATTCGGTTTACAATCCCGCAGAAGGGTTTTATCGTTTCCCGAGCGAACCGGTTGTGGCTGACCTGGACAACAACGGCACGCCGGAGGTGCTTTTCGCTTCCTGGACGCAAAAGGGCAGCAACCGCACCGGTCGTTTGCACATTCTGGATCACCAGGGCAATCCACTCAAGACGGTTGACCTCCCGGCGGCATTTGGAGGCGCGAACTGGAATGGCGCTATGGCGGCGCCGACGCTGGCAAGTATCGACAGCGACCCTGACCTGGAAATTGTGATCAACACCGCCCACTCAGGGGTTGTGGCGTACGATTTGCCTGGAACAGCCGACGCGGTCGTTTATTGGCACACCGGACGCGGAAGCTACCTGCGCAACGGCGCTCCGCTGCGCGGCTCGCTCAACGGTTCAAGCGCGCAGGTTCAGCCCATGCTGCCCTCGGCTGGCGATGTGCTGACTTACACGATCACCTTGCGCAACCCAGGACCGGATTTGCCGAACGTCACGCTGACAGCCAACATTCCGGCAGCGCTGAACTACTTGGGCGACGTTTGGGCTTCATTCGGCACCCCGAACGATGCTGGGGGTCAAATTGCCTGGAGCGGCAAGGTTCAGGAGGGGACACTGGTCACGATCCGCTATCATGCTCAGGCGCCTACCGGGATCAGCAACCCTTTGCTGCTCGAAACGACTGTGCAAATCAATGACGGGATTGGGGGAAAGCTGACGCGGTATGCTGTTGCAGCCGTCAATGGGCTGGCAGTGTATTTGCCGTTTGCTGGAAGGTAAAAGACGATCAGTTTGCTGGTTGAAATGTACAGGGGCTGTCTCGTTTTTGAGGCAGCCCCTGTGTGATGCCGTTCAGCCTGTAGCGTGATGTAATCTGGCGGGATTGCAGGGCTCAAGCAGCGCCTGTCTGCGCCCAGACGTTGAGGCCGTAGCCCAGGATGAAGGCACGCACACCAGTTGGAATGTACTTCGGTAAATCGATTTGGGTGTTGCGCGTAAGTCGTCCGGTTCGTTGGATGGCGCCCAGTTTTTGCTTGTTTTCGATCACTTCCAAGCCAGCTCCGCTCCAGCCATCAGGGCGAATCTCGAAGCTCTTAGCGCCGTAATCGACATAGAACCGATGGTGAAAGCGCCCACCGTTCAGCCGAGTTTTTGCAATAACGCTCCCGTTTTGATGCAGGACAAATTCATTCGATTCGATATTCAACGGGTCAACCGTGAACTGCTCGCTGCGGACAACGATGGGTTGAGGCAATCCTTGAAACCAGGCGAAGTTTGCCGTACCGATCGGACGGTTGTCTTCGAAGATTTTGAAACTCCATGAAAGGTTGCCCGAAGGCTCGGCTCGCAGCATTTTGACTCTCTTTCAAATTGCGGGCCCTAAGGGCGGCGGGGATGCTGGCAATCGAAAACCCAAAGGGCCCGGCGCGCATGGCGTGATGTTATTCCAATTAGGACTGCGGTACTGCACGCTGAAAACATCTTACCACGCGCGATTTCGCTTGAGTTTGAAGTAGCACGTTTTTGGTTGCGTCTTACATAATTGAAGGGTGTGTGCGCTTACCCCCACACCCCTACCCGGCCTCCCCCAAATCCGGCAGATTTGGGGAAGGAGAAAAACCCTTGTTCGGGACTCCTTAAATTTACGGGATTTTGGGGTGGGTTAGGTGGTTTCTCCGGACCAGCTGCGTTCACTATTCTGTGAAGCCCATGCGCCGGAGCACTGCCACTTTGAAGGCGTCGACAACGAACGCGTACAAAATAATCAGCCCCAGCAGCACGGCGATGATCCCCAGGCTGATCGGCGCCATTAAAATCCCAAAGACAGCCAGCGCGGTCACCGCAATTACGTCGCCTAACGTGCTGATCAGAAGCGCGGCGCAGGGGCGCGACTTCCAGAAAGCGCGGCGCTCGCGCACCAGATATACGTTCGCCTGTCCGGTGAATACCAGCATTACAAAGATGTACGTCTGTAATTCTTCCAGATCGAGATGGTATACGTCGAGCCCCAGATACAAGATCCCGAACGAGAATAACAACCAGGCGGCAGCCAGCGCCAGCGCGCTGGCAACCAACGGTCGGATTTGCCATCTCACAGGTATGCGCGAATATGGAACGCGGTCGGAAGCCAGGGACATGGATACGAAATCGTTGGCGAACAACAGTAACACAACCAGCCGCGGCGTGGTGACAAATTGGCTGGTCAACCACAGACCGGCGCTGAGGAAAAGCGCAATCTGAAACGTCTTGATGAGCTTGTTGAACGTGTAGGTCAACATGCGCTGGTGGATTTGCCGACCGATCTTGACCACGGAAAGCACGCCGCTCAAACCCGGGTTGGTCAGGACGGCGCTGGCAGATGCGCGTGCCACATCGGTCGCATTCGAGACGGCAATACCGACCTCGGCTTGCTTCAACGCCGGGGCGTCGTTCACGCCATCGCCAGTCATGCCGACCACGCGTCTGTTTTTCTGGAAAGCCTGGACGATTTTGAATTTATCCTCCGGCAGAACGCCGGCGATCACATTGCAGGTTAGGTCATTTTCATCGATTTGTTGGCTTGATTCATCTGCCGTGCAAGCCGAGCCGCCCAAGCCAACCTGGGTTGCTATGGCGCGGGCAGTCGTCAACCCATCGCCGGTTACCATAACCACGCGCACCGATAATTCCTTTAACGAATCGATAAGGTTTTTTGAGTCTACGCGCGGGGGGTCGTAAAAACCCATCAGCGCGAGCATTTCGAGCATTTCTGTGTCGCCCGTGGCGACCGCGATCACGCGGTAGCCTTTTTTGGACAGCGCGATAACGTCTTTTGCCAGCCCGTGAACGTTCGCTACAAGCGCTTCAACAGTTTCGGGATAACCCTTGACGATGCGCATTGCGTGACCTTCGAGGCGCGCCAGCGTCTCGGTCCGTTTGGTCTGCGGGTCGAAGGGGGCGAAGCTCAGTCGTTCAACATTTCCGCTTGTAAGCTTGCGTTCGCGCGCCGCCGCGAGGATCGCCAGATCGATCGGGTCCTGCGACGATTCGTCGCAGCCTATGGCAGCGAGCCGCAGCGCCTCCGCTTCAGAGTACGGCGCATAGGGAAACACCGCCGCGAGCGCGAGCTGGTTCTTGGTGATCGTGCCGGTCTTATCGCTGCAAAGCACGTCCATCGCGGCGGCTTCTTCGATGCCTGCCAGGCGCGTCACCAGTACGCCCTGCGCAGCTAGTTCTTGCGCGCCGAGCGCCGACGCCAGCGTGAATGTGGTTGGCAATGAGGCAGGCACAGACGCGACCAGCAGCATCAATGCGAACGAAATCGAACTGGTGAGCGGCAGAGCGTTCGCAACGGCGTAAACCAAAACACCGGCTGCCAGCAACGCGTCGAAGGCGATTAAATAACGGACGATGCCAAGGATGGTTGTTTCTGAATGGCTGATGGTTCTAGCGACGCGCACCAGTTCTGCGGTTTTTCCGTAGAACGTGCGCACGCCCGTAGCCGTGACTTCCCCGCTTGCCTCGCCGCGCTGGACGATGCTTCCGGTGTAAGCGGTCTTTCCCGCCTCCAGTTCGACCGGCAGCGCTTCGCCGGTCAATGCCGATTGGTCGATCGAAAGCAGCCCGTCCGTCAGGGTGACATCGGCGGGGACGAAATCGCCGACGCGCAAATGGATCAGATCACCGGGGACGATCTCTTTTGACGGAACGATTTGCCACTCGCCATCGCGCCGGACGCGCACCGAAACCGCGAGGCGCTTTTGCAGAAGCGCCAGCGCCTCCTGGGCGCGGTTCTCCTGGACATAACCGAGCGCTGCATTGAAGACCAACAACAGGCTGATAACGAGCGCCTGGGTGTGCCGACCGATGAGCAGTTCGAGAATGACGCTGAGTTCCAGCATCCAGGGTACCGGTCCCCAAAACTTCTTAAGAAAAACGACCAGCCGGGAAGGTTTTTCTTCAGGGATGGCATTGGGACCGAATTGCTGAAGGCGAGATTCAGCCTCCGCGGCAGATAGACCATTAATCACTTTTTACTTCTTTGGAGCAGCCATTATCTGGCTTACGACCTATGAAAATGTGCGCCGAGCCGGGTTCAATCTCGGTGTGTTCAAATGGCAGCGACCATGCCTCGAAACCCGCTTGCGTCATTATCTGGAGCCATTCAGCGCGACCGAACAGACCACAGGTATGGCGATCGGTGCACACAGCGGACCTCCGCGGTTCCTTCGCGCAACACATAAACCATGTCGAAGATGTAGGTTGTATCGGTAGGATCGGGATCCCAGGTCCATTCCAGGTAGCGCAGGCTTCGATTCCCGCGATCGTGACCGCCATGGCTGGTCGACGCCTTGAAGGTCTCACGAATGCAGTCTGGCGCGAAAAGCGCGACGCCGCCAGGTTTGCAATGGATAAATGCCGTCTCGATAGCGCTGGTCAAATCCGAGATCGATGCCATATACACGATTGCATCATGAATGAAGACGGCATCGAATTGACGCCCCAGCCTGACTTTACGCATGTCGTCCTGCACGTGTTCACATTCGGGATTCAATTCCTGGCTGACCCGTAGCATATTTGGTGAAATGTCAACCAGGGTCATCTGAAAGCGCTGCTTCAAGTGAGAAGCATTGTTCCCGCCGCCTGATCCCAATTCGAGCAGGGTTCGGGGGATGAAGGCGCATGCCGCAAGCAGGGCGCGCTGGTAGAAGCCCGCCTCTTCCGCATAGTCCTCGGGCGAGGATAGGAGAGGCCACCAGTCAGCGAGTTCCTGATAGAGCGCTGGAAGAGTTTTGATAGTATACATACCTTCTCACTTTAGCAGCCGGCGGTGATCTCTATGCTGCTAAATCACGCGCCTCGATAAACGCCTGTACTGACCGCTGAACGTCATCCGGGGTGGTTGACCACGAACAAACGCTGACCCGGATCGCGGGCTGACCTTGCCAGATTGTCATGCCACACCAACACTCGCCCGAGGCTTGAACCCCGGCAAGCACGGCTTTCGTTTCCGCCGGCGTATCACAGGCGACCAGAACCTGGTTGAAAACGACCTCATTCAGCACGCGGAAGCCATTGCCAGCCAACTCTGCGGCAAATTGAGCCGCGCGTTCGCATAATCCATCCACTAACTCAGCGGCGCCAGAGCCCCCCAAAAATCTGAGCGCAGCCCACAACTCGACGGCTCTTGCCCGGCGGGACATCTCGGGGGTGTATAACATGCCGTCGCGGTTCTCGCCATATTGAATATATGCACCAGTTGTTTGCATGGAAGCCAGCAGTGCATCCTGATCTTTACAAAAAATAATACCGCAATCATAAGACGTGTTCAGCGTTTTATGCCCATCGGCTGACCACGAATTTGCTTTTTCGATGCCCTGGGTAAGTCGCTTTTTGTTGGGAGAGGCAGCCGCCCACAACCCAAACGCGCCATCTATGTGCACCCAGGCTCCAGTATATTGGGCAACGCTGCAGATGTGTTCAAAGTCATCAAACGAACCTGAATTGACGTTTCCCGCTTGGAGAATCACCAGGCAGCTTGCATCTAGCTCTGGCAGGTGAGCGACCGAAATCCGCCCTGCAGCATCGGCGGGGATGAGTTCGACCCGCTTCCTGCCAAGCCCTAAAATGGATAGCGCCTTAAACACGGTGCTGTGCGCCTGTTCGCTCACGATCACACGGATGGGCGGCGCCCCAAACAAACCGTCTTCGTTCACATCCCAACCCAGGTTTTTGAGCAGCGCATGCCGTCCGGCTGCCAACCCGCAAATGGTGGCGATCGATGTTCCGCTCACGAAACCCGCGACCGTTTCTGGCGGCAAGCCCAGCAGTTCTCGCAGCCATCGTTCGCAGACTTGCTCCAGTTTGGCAACGGTTGGCGACATCACGTGCAGCGCAGCGTTTTGGTTCCAGGCGTCGGAAAACCAGCGTGCGGCTAAAGCCACCGGTATCACGTTGCCGTTCACAAAGCCAAAATAACGCCCTCCCGTTTGCGCAACCGTGGCGGGCGAACCGTACTCAGCGAGCATTCTCAGGGCGTCGGCGGCTGGCTGCGGCTGTTGCGGCAGGGCTTCATCGAACGCGGCAAGTTTTTCGAGCGTCTCAGGGGCGGGAAAGACCGGTCGAAAAGGGATGTTATCCATATAGGAACAGGCATAGGACTTTGCCTGTTCGAACAGGTTTTTGTCGCGTATTTGTGCAAACATGGTGTCGCTAATTGTGGGAGGTGTGTTTTCCAAGGTGATTCTCCGTGAAGCGAGTGGACGACAAAACGCGCCTGATGGCTCCAGAGCCGCGTTCAACTGCACGCGGGGCGGTCATGTCGTTTTCGTGACGCTGTTGGCGGGCTACCCTAATTCTACTATTTTACGCCAAGATGGGGAGGTTTTACAGATTTTTTCAATGCAAGGCAGGGTGGTATAGTGATTCCTAACGTTTTACCTTTATTAATAAACCTCAGTTTTTTTGCAACTCATCTACAGCAACCCGTTGTTATCTAAGCTCGCTCAACAGCTGGCAACAGCCGTTGGCAGGTGCGGAGATTGGCTCAACAACGACTCACCTTCCATGGACTCTGAATGGAATCCTTCCAAGAGTCCCAGTTCTAGCTAGCTTTAAACGCGTGTGTACCCGCGTGGAGCGCGGTCATATGGGGGCGATTATTAAGTTACACTTCTTATAAGCCCAAGCTCATTTGAAGTTTGTAGGGTGCAACTCTATCTTCAGCCAGTTTAACGTATTCAGGGTCAATATCATAACCGACGAATTTACGTTCAGATTTCAAAGCTGCAATCGCTGTAGTGCCGGCACCCATAAACGGGTCAAGAATAATATCACCTTTGTAAGTGTAAAGTTGAATTAACCGATAAGGTAACTCAATGGGAAATGGGGCAGGATGTCCTATCTTTTTCGCTGACTCTGGATTCATCGTCCAAACAGATTTCGTCCATTCCATAAATTGATCTCTGGTTATCGTATTTTCTTTATCTTCTGGCTTTTTACGGGAAAATGATCCTTTTGAAAAAACCATTATATATTCATGGGTGTCACGCAATACAGGATTTGCGGCAGACTGCCAGCTACCCCAGGCCATTGAGATGCCTGCCCCTGCGCCTTTGTACCAGATAATTTCCCCACGCATTAAATAACCAATTTCTATCATGATGTGGGAAATGTAGTCTGATAGTGGTATGTAAGGCTTACGCCCTAGGTTTGCCACATTGATACAGACTCTACCACCATAAACCAGAACACGATAAGTCTCGGAGAATACACTTTTCAGTAACTGTAAATATTCTTTGAGTGAAAGGTCTTCGTCGTATTCCTTCGTCACATTGTAAGGGGGTGAAGTGATCATCAGATGTAAAGAGCTATCTGGGATTTCTTTCATGTTCTCTGAGCTACCAAGAATGATAGTGTTCTCGTATTCAGGCGGAAATAGATTGTCAGGGATTGGAGGTGAACCATTATTTCCTGGCAGTTCTGAATAAAGCTTCGAATTGTAATATTGCGAAGAGTCATGGCTTATCCGCGATGTCGTACCAAAGCTGCTGGTTTTTGAACCTTTTTTCATTACTCAGTCCTCTTTCCAAAGTTCTACCCAACGGTCATAGGGATCATAGTCAACTTGCTTTTGATACCAGTTTATCGGAATGTTCAAGCATTGAGAGTGACCCGCAAGAAGATCAAGCGCTTCGGTCGAAATTTCGACACCTCGCGGGTTTGTACCTGCTTTTGGTAATTTGATATAGTTTTGTCTGCCAATTTGTTGCAATGTTTCAATTTGGGCAGACTTTGGGAAGAAGAAAAACCACCCCCAGTCATTCCAGTTTATTTGAGCCAGAAGAATATCGCCGCGAGGGTGATACTCTTGGCTGAATTTGAGGGCTTGTTCCGCATCAACTGTCCAGATGAGCTTTACCCCATTTAGTTTTTTCCCAGTGATGGTTTTGATTGAGACAGGACGACCAAACACAATAACATCCACTTCTGGCTCGGTGATTGGGATTTTGGTTTCAACATTAGCTTCACCAAACTTGTAGATCAATAACGCGATCAGGATTCTTTCTCTTGCAGAACCTACTTCCATACCAATCTTACCGGCTCGAGAACTCTCTAATCCCGCAATGTGAAACAACTCGGGCAGACGTGTTTGTATTTTGGTTATTGTATTCTGATCAGTAGACCTCTTGCATAAGTGGAAA
>MWTA01000056.1 GCA_002050125.1 Anaerolineae bacterium UTCFX2
GGCGGCTTGCACCCGGGCAGTGCCCTCTCCCAACAGATCCGCCCGCCCGGCGCAGCGCAAGTCTACCGCCTGGGCGGCGGTTTGCAGTTCGAGCGCCACGACGTTGCGCACGTTTTCCAGAATCTCCAGCGTGTGACGGGCGGCGTTGGCGCCCATGCTCACATGATCCTCCTGGTTGGCGCAGGAGGGGATCGAGTCGACGCTGTCGGGATGCGCCAGCGTCTTATTGTCCGAGACCAGCGCGGCGGCGGTGTACTGCAGCATCATCAGCCCGCCGTCCAGCCCGCTGGAGGGCACCAGCATTGCCGGCAGCCCAAAGCTCAGCTCCGGGGTGAGCAGCCGGAAGATGCGCCGCTCGGCGATGTTGGCGGCCTCCGCCAGCGCGATCCCCAGGAAATCCAGCCACATCGCCGGCCCCTGACCGTGGAAGTTCCCGCCCGAGATCGAGCGCAGCCCGCCTTCCGCCTCCTCGGCGGCGAAGATCAACGGGTTGTCGGTGACGGCGTTGATTGCCGCCCCAAAACGCTGGCGCAAAAAGGCGAGCGTGTCCAGCGCCGGACCGAGCACCTGTGGAATGCAGCGCAAGCTGTAGGCGTCCTGCACCTTGGCGGGCAGTGAATCGATCAGGCGGCTTCCCGCGGTGAGCCGACGCAGGTTAGCCGCGATGCGCTGCTGACCGGGCTGATAGCTGACCGCGTGCAGCGCGGGGTCAAACGCCGCCGACAGACCCAGCAGCGCTTCCAGGCTGAGCGCGGCGGCTGCCTGGCTATGGCGCAGCAGGTTCTCGGCATCATAAACCGCCAACGCCCCGCAGGCAGCCATGAAATCCGTGCCGTTAGAAAGCGCCAGACCTTCTTTCGCTTCCAGAACCAGCCGTTGGATCCCGGCGCGGCGCATCGCTTCGGCGCCTTCCAGCAGTTCGCCCTGGTAGTAAGCCATGCCGCTGTACCCGTCGTCTGCCTCCACGCCGCGCGTCATCACCGCTGCGATGTGCGACAGTGGAGCCAGGTCGCCGCTGGCGCCCAACGAACCTTTCTCCGGCACAACCGGCATGATCCCGGCGTTGAGCAGATCGATCAGCGTTTGCGCCACCACCGGGCGCACCCCCGAATGACCTGTAGCCAGCATGTTGGCGCGGATCACCATCATCGCCCGCACCACATCCTGGGGAAGGGCGCGGCCCACCCCGCATACGCAACTCAGGATCAGGTTACGTGAAAGCTGGCGCGCCTGATCGGCGCTGATCACCTTAGTCGCCAGCGAGCCGAACCCGGTGTTCACGCCGTAGATGATCTTCCCCGATTGGGCGATCGAATGCTCGACCCAATCGTGGCTGTGCTGCATTCGGCGGCGCGCCGCCTCTCCCAGCGCGGCGATCGCGGCGTTACCGCGCGCCGCGGCGACGATTTGCTCGATAGTTAGCTCGCTGCCGGTAAGTTCGATCATAGTCATCCTCCTCGATCGATTTGGTGAACCCGCGTGGATTGGCAGGCGCGGGTTTAGCTTGTCCAGTCCGATGATAACTCAAAACTGCCATAAATCAAACCAGAACACTGCCGGCTAAACCAAGCCCGGCAGTGTTCTATCGAACTGAACCGTCAGAAGGAGAGAATTTCTTAGATCGCCAGCAGCAGCATGGAACCGAACATGTAAAGCGAGGCAAACTTGAACAAACGGAAATTCAACTTCTCGGAAGGTTTTAGTAAAGTCGCCAGCGCCATCAAGAAGAGCGCCGCTGAGAGCACCGCCAACATGCGCAGATAGCCCCAGGTCAGACCGATCCCAATCGCCGCCAGAACCATCATTAGAGAAGCCAGGACGCTCGAAACCGCGATGATCAGGCGGGTGGTCTGCGCGCCATAAACTATCGGGAAGGTGGGCACGCCCGCCCGGCGATAATCCTGGTCGTAGCGCAGACTGAACGTCATGATATGGGTGGGGATCCAGAAAAGCACCCCCAGCGCCAGCAGCAAGCCGATGCCGTCGATCCCCCCCAGCCCGAGAGTCCTGCCAGCCAGGACGGGCATTCCGCCGGAGATGCCGCCCCAAATGATCGACCAGGGCGTGCGCCGTTTCAGCCAAATTGAATAGACGACCACATCGAAGAACAGACCCAGGAAAACCACCAGGCTGTATATCGGCGAGAGCAGCGCAGCCCAGCCCACGCCCAGCACCGAGAGGATCAAACCCAGCCGCAGCGCCGTCTCAGGACGGATCAGACCGGAGGGCAGCGGTCGCTTTGCGGTGCGCTGCATGCGCGCGTCGATATCCCGGTCGTACCACATGTTGAGCACGGTGCTGCCGCTGATTGCCAGGAACAAGCTGCCTGTCAGACCCAGCAGCGTCGTCCAGTGCGTCACGGGACAGCGGGCGCTCATATAGCCGGCTAATCCGGTTGCCAGAAGCAGCCCGGTCTGCAAGCTCTTGATCAACGGCAAAACGGTTTTTCTAAACTGGGAGAGACTTTCCCTGACAGTCTGCATCGCCATCCTCCTGTGATCCGATGTTTCATTATCCAGTTTACCCAATTCAATCAATAATTTCTTTGACCAAAGTCAAATATTAGGATTTTTCCCCTTTTTAACCCCCCCCCGCTTTTTCGCCGGTTTGCATTCGAAGCGTGATTAAAAGTGAGGGGCTGTCCACTGTACGTGGACAGCCCCCGGACGAGGAAGAAAGGCTCACATTTTCCTCAATCCACCAACAACCGGGTGCTGCCGCACCTTATTGCACCGGTTTCACCGTGACCAATCCATCAACCTTCCCGGCATTTTCCAGCAAGAAGAGCGCCGCATCATTCCAATCCTTTTTGAATTTAGCCGCCTCTTCAGCAGTAGCCTTTCCGGCAGCCAGGGCGCCGCCAGGTTCCGTCAGCACTTTCTCATTGATGGGCGGTTGGACCAGCGCGATATTCCAGCTTACCGCCACACTCTTGCCAGTGTCGGTGCGGGTGAAGATCCACTCCATCTTCGGCGGCGGCGTACCAACAGGCTCCTCAGTATAAAGAAGCTTGTTTCTTCGGACGGTTAGCTCGTTGCCCTTTGCAAAAATCGAGCCAGAAAAACCGGTTTTTGGCGCCGCGCCGGTGATAAACGTCATCACCTCGCCGAACACGCCGATGTTCCACTCGTCTTCAGCGCCGGGCGACTGGATCACAATCTGGCCGCGCACCGGCACTTCGCCGCTTGGGTAGAGGGCTTCGAGCGCCAGGCGGGTCATGCTCCAGGCGGCGGCAACCACCATGCACGAGTGCCCCGACATCTTTGCAGCCTCTTCATAGTAAAAAGGAATTGGCTCATCGGTTTGACCCAGCATTTCCATCAGCGGATCGCGCAGCATGATCGGCGGAACCTTGGAGATATATTCATAGTTCCATTTTTCTGCGCTACCTTCCGCTGCGGGCGCTGCCTGGTTTGCCGCGGGCTGGGCAGGAGCGCAAGCTGCAACGAGCAATCCCAAGAGCAAGCTCAAAACGAGGATCATGGAGATTTTTTTCATTTTTCCCTCCGGTTACTTTCTCCAAACAGAGCAGGGGAAGCCTGATTTATGCCGCTTTTGGCTCTACCAATCGTTCCTTGAAGAAGGGTATCAGCAGCATGACGACAATGCTCAACCCCATCAAGGTCCCAAAGAGGTAGTCATTGGTGGCGTGGCGCACATAATGCGTGGCGGCGCTGGCGACAACCGTGATCAGCGCGCCAATCATGGCGGTGTACCAGCCAGCCATGCGCTTCATCGCCAGTTGATAAATGGCGATGGTGAGCAAGATCCAGGCTACCCAGAGCGCCAGCCAGCCAAAGTAAGTGATTGCGATCCCCTCGGCAAACAAGGGTCGCTTCGGGTGTCCGTAGAGGATACGGAAAGCCGCATGACCATTTGCAAAGTTTTCAGCCGCAGTCACACCCAGCATCAGGAAGACTAGGAAATCCACCACTTTTTGATTGAGATCGCCCGGCTTGGAGAGCAGCAGGACGAAATAGCTGATGATGCCCACACTTAGGATAATTACCGCCGGTGGGAAACCGCCTTGCTGGCTGCCGATGAAGTTCATCCACGGCACGATCATATAAGCGCCGCCGATGGATGGCAGCGCCAACATGATCATCGCCAGACCGCGCGCCCAGCCCTCCCCGCGATAGAGCGGCATAGCGATGACGATCACGACGATCCCCGCGATCAGCGACAACGTGCCCCAGAATGGGTAGAAGAAGCTGACCAGCCAAACGGTCAGCTTTAGCAGGGGCGCCTGCGGATTGCCCTCCGCCTCAAATTTTGCAATGCGCGCTTGCTGCGCAGTTACGATAGGATTCACCATGTTGTACGAAAGGAACGGGATCACCACGATCATTAAAACCGCGGCGATCAGGATAACCGCCATGACGACAACAGGCACTTGAGTATTCGATTGATTTGCCATTTTCGCCTCCAGATGATATTATGATATTTATGGTATTATTTAAAGCATGGTGAGGTGTGTGAGCCTTCCTTTGTCAAATATTTCGGTTTGCACATGCAGTATAGATATATATCGATGAAAAATCTTTGACATAAGTCAAGTTCGATGAGAATTCGTTCATTTTTTCGGAGTGTCAGTTCTGGTTATTGAGGTAAATGAGGGATATGCACAACATAGCTCATGAGCTTTCCCAGACACCTGCTTTCAACTGTCTCCCGCTTTCAGAAGTCCAAGAACTCGTCAAGCTGGGGCGGGTAAAAGCGCTGCACAAGAACGAGTACATATGCCATCAGGGCGACCCCTGGCCCTACCTGATTTATGTGCGCAAGGGGCTGCTGCGCTGGGCGATCCTCTCCGCCAGCGGGCGTGAACATGTCTTGTTCCTGCTCGAACCCAAGAGCATCTTTTGGGGTCACACTCTGATGGATGATCAGCCCATGCCAGCTTCTCTGATGGCGATGAAGCAGGCCGAAATAATGCTCTGGCACAAGGATGTGCTTCATCCATTCCTCAACCACAATCCCGAGGTGCTGTGGGGCATCATCCGTTACCAGGCTGAGATCATGCGCCGGGCGCGCGAGATCATCTACGGCTTGGCGTTTCAGCCGGTTGCCGGGCGGCTGGCTAAACTGCTGCTGGATCGCTCGGGGCAACTGACCGAGGAGCCGCTCAAACGCGACCTGACGCTGAACGAGATCGCCGCGATGGTCAACACCTCCCAGGAGGTCGTCTGCCGGCTGCTATATCAATTCCAGACCGATGGACTGCTGCAAGTCAACCGCGCCAGCATCCAACTGCAAGACGTCCCGGCTCTGCAGAAGTTGTTCGAAGCCGAGCGAGAGAGATAGCGGTCACGGAGAAAATCCTCGTCCAGCGCCCTGACCGCTGCACAGGGGCGCGCAAAGAAATAAAGCTCCCCGCGCTGTTGCGGGCAGCTTCTCCATAGAAAAGTTTGGCGGAGGGAGAGGGATTCGAACCCCCGGTGGGTTGCCCCACAACTGTTTTCAAGACAGTCGCCTTAGACCGCTCGGCCATCCCTCCCGGCTCGAAAATTCTACCATAATCTGCAAGACTCACGCCAGCCCCTCAGGAACGCTCCGAAACCCAATGCGCCGTGTTGGGTTCAGACATGCTATACTGGGATATTCTCAACGCCGATCCAACGGTCAACGAGACCTGCTATGACCCATATCGCCCGCTCATCGCTCATCATCGCCGTGTTCTTCGGCATCGATAAAGTTCTGGGCTTCGTCCGCCAGGTGTTCATCGCCCGCCAGTTCGGCCTCTCTTATGAGATCGACGTCTTCAACGCCGCCAACAACATCCCCGACCTGCTCTCCGCCCTGATCTCGGGCGGGGCGTTGGGGGTGGCGCTCATCCCGGTTCTGTCTGAATTTCTGACCAAACGCGGCCGCCCGGGCGCCTGGGATTTGTTCGCGCGCATCCTTAACCTGGCTTTTTTCGTTACCGCCGCCATCGCCATCCTGATCGCCGCCTTCGCCGCTCCGCTGGTACGCTACCTGATTGCCCCCGGATTCCCGCTCGAGCAGCAGGCGCTCACCGTCGAGTTGATGCGCCTGGATCTGATCGCCATCATCATCTTCTCGATCAGCGGTCTGGTGATGGCTGGCTTGCAGACTAACCAGCATTTTCTGCTGCCCGCTATGGCGCCGGGCTTGTACAACCTAGGGCAGATCTTCGGCGTCGCAATCCTGGCGCCCCAGACCGGCTTGCAGGTCGGACCAATCGCCCTGCCCGGCTTCGGATTTGGCATCCACGGACTGGTCTATGGGGTGATCATCGGCGCGCTGCTCCACCTGGCAATCCAGATTCCAGGGCTGATCCACTACCAGTTCCGCTGGCGCCCAGCCATCGGGCTGCGCGACCCCGGCGTGCAGCAGGTGCTGCGCCTGCTGGGCCCGCGCGTTGCCACCATGTTCTTCCTGCAGGTCTTTTTCATCGCCCGCGACAACCTGGCTTCGCGCCTGGGCGAGGGCTCTGTGACCGCCCTCAACTACGGCTGGTTCATCATGCAGGTGCCGGAAACGCTGATCGGTTCCGCCCTGGCGATCGCCCTGCTGCCCACCCTCTCGGAAATCTTTGCCCGCGGCGAGCAGGAGCTCTTCGGCGATACCGTCAACCGGGCGGTTCGGGTGCTGCTGGCGCTCACCCTGCCTATCGCGGCGCTGCTGGCAGTGGGGCTGGAACCGCTCATCCCGCTCATCTTCGGGTTCGACGCCCAGGGCAGTCAACTTGTGTTGTGGGCTTCGCGTGCTTACCTGCTCGGTCTGGCGGGGCACGCCCTGCTGGAAACCGCCGCCCGGTCCTTCTACGCCCAGCAGGACGCACGCACGCCGCTCTACCTGGCAGCTCTTAACGCCCTGGTCTACATCGTTTTGGCAATCAACCTGTCGAGGCTGCTGGCTGCGCCAGGGATCGCGCTGGCGAACACGTTTGCCTTCACCCTCGAGGCGCTGCTGCTGTTGTTCATCTTGAGCCGGCGTTACCCGCGGGCGCTGCAGGTGGGCGGTACGCTTATGCGCGCCGCCGCAGCCGCGCTGCTGGGCGGGACGGTGACCTATTTCGTACTCCAACTCCCGCTGCCGGCGCTGCTGGCGCCATTCGTGGGCATGGGGCTGGGCGGGCTGGCAGCGCTGCCGCTGATCTTGCCTGAGATCCGGGTACTTGTCAAATTATGAGGTTGGCTATGAAAAACAAACCCCTCCTTCGCCTCTTTTATCCGGCTTTGAGCATCTTATTGAGCGGGCTGCTGCTCGCCGGTTTCGTCGCCGGTTCCGCCCAGGGCGCAGCCAGAACCCCCTGGCAGTCCAAAGTCGACGCCTGGGCGCTCGAGACCGCCAGCGCCGGCGAAACCGAATTTCTGCTCTTCCTGAGCGAACAGGCTGACCTGAGCGAAGCCGCCCGCCTGCCCACCAAGCTGGAAAAAGGCATCTTCGTCTACGAGCGGCTTTCTGAAACCGCTCGCCGCACTCAAGGTCCGTTGATCGCCGCGCTGGATGAGCTCCAGCGCTCGGGTTCTCCCGCGCTCGAATACCAGCCGTTTTGGGTCGTCAACGCCATCTGGGTGCGCGCCGACGCGCAGGCGCTGGAGACGCTTGCCCGCCGGGCGGACGTGGCGCATATCTACGCCAACCCCGCCGTGCGGCTCGTCCTGCCGGAACAGACCGCTCAGCCGCTTGCCCCCGACGAAGCGGCAGGAATCGAATGGAACGTTCAGAAGATCAGCGCCCCGCAAGCCTGGGCTGCCGGCTTCTTCGGGCAGGGCGCGGTGATCGGCGGGCAAGATACCGGCTACGATTGGAACCACCCGGCGTTGAAAAACCAGTACCGCGGCTGGAATGGGCTCGCTGCCAACCACAACTACAACTGGCACGACGCCGTCCACAGCGGCGGCGGGGTCTGCGGCGCTAATTCACCCGTGCCCTGCGACGACAGTTCTCATGGTACCCACACCATGGGCACCATGGTCGGCGACGACGGCGCGAACCAGATCGGCGTCGCGCCCCGGGCGCGCTGGATCGGCTGCCGCAACATGAACCAGGGCGTTGGCACACCCGCCACCTATCTAGAGTGCTACCAGTGGTTCGTTGCCCCGACCAACCTCAGCGGCAACGCCCCTCGCCCCGACCTCGCCCCGGATGTGATCAATAATTCCTGGAGCTGCCCGGGCTCAGAGGGCTGCACCGACCCGAATATCCTCAAGAGCGCCGTCGAGAACCTACGCCTCGCCGGGATCGTGACGGTGCATTCCGCCGGCAACAGCGGCTCAAGCTGCTACACCATCGACACTCCAGCCGCGATCTATGAGGCTTCATTCACCGTCGGCGCCACCGATTCGAAAGATATTATCACCACTTTCAGCAGCCGCGGCTCAGTCAGCGCGGATGGCAGCAACCGCCTCAAACCGGACGTGAGCGCGCCCGGCGAAAACGTACGTTCCAGCGTGCCCGGAGCTGGCTACAGCCTCATGAATGGCACCAGCATGGCTGCGCCGCACGTGGCTGGCGCCATCGGGCTGCTCATCTCAGCCTACCCCGAGCTTGCCGGTCATCCGGACGAGATCGAGTACCTGATCAGCCGCAGCGCGATCCCGCGCACTACCTCCCAGCTCTGCGGGGGGGTGCCCGGCAGCCAGACGCCCA
Source organism: Anaerolineae bacterium UTCFX2 (assembly GCA_002050125.1). GTDB lineage: Bacteria > Chloroflexota > Anaerolineae > Anaerolineales > UBA4823 > UTCFX2. Next base: position 8,620 of record MWTA01000056.1, read on the forward strand.
ATAACACCTACGGTTGGGGGCGCATCGACGCCTGGCAGGCGATTCAGGAGTTTAACCACGAACTGCTGATTTCCAAGAAGCCCAATCTACCTTTTTACCAACCCGGCTGGACGATCACTTATACCCTGCAGGTCACTTATGCTTATCCGCTCACCCCCGCCTATAATGTGCGCATTACGGACATATTGCCGGCTCACACCGAATTCGTCACCGCAACCCTGCCGCATACCCTGACGGGCGATACGGTCGTCTGGGGCTTACCGTCATTGGGTCCCAACGCCGCCCATCAGGTGAAGCTGGTCGTGCGAGCGTCCGAGACATACACTGGGGTTATCACCAACCAGGGCTATTCGGTCTCGAGCAGCGACCTGCCCGCCGTCTTTGGTCCGCCGGTATCGATCTTCTGGGCAAACAGCTTCAACTACCTGCCGCGCGTGGGCAGATAGCAGCAGCGGGGTTCCCGGCGCAGCCGAGGCGGCGGGGACCCCAGCATATTCCAGCTGGCAGCCTGGGGGTCAGCCTTCCTTCTCGTAGGGGACGCCGTCCGCAGCCGGGATTTGCGCCCGCCCTACTACGCCTGCCAGCACCACCATCGTCGCGATATACGGCGCCATGAGCAGGAACTGGGAAGGGATGCGCAGACCCAGGATCGCTATTCTGGAGGCGAGCGAATCGGCAAAACCAAACAACAGACCAGCCCCAAACGCTCCAAAGGGCATGTAATTGCCAAAGATCATCGCAGCCAGCGAGATAAAGCCTCGCCCGGCAGTCATTACCTCATCGAAACGCCCGACCGACCCCAGGGTGAAATAACCGCCCGCAAAACCAGCCATCATCCCGCCCAGGATCACAGCCATGTAGCGCGTCCGAAACACGTTGATGCCCAATGTGTCGGCGGCGCGCGGGTGCTCGCCCACCGCGCGCATGCGCAGCCCCCAGCGGGTGAAAAAGAGCCCGATGTGGAGGAGCGTCATAAAGATGAACATCGAGTACACGAACATGTTGTTGTGAAACAGGATCGGTCCAAAGAAAGGGATGTCCGAGAGGAGCGGGATCTCCAGCGGCGGGAAGGTGCCCGGGTTGTTCAACGCCTGGTTGGTCTGCATAAACTTGGCGGAAATGTAAGAGGTTATGCCGGTAGAGAAAATGTTGATCGCCGTGCCAGATACGATCTGGTTCGTCTTATAAGTGACGGACAGCACGGCATGCACCAGTCCGAGCAGCGCTCCCGCGAACACCGCCGCCGCCAGCCCAATCCACAGGCTGCCGCTGACGCTGCCAACCAGGGCGCCCACCATGGCGCCCATCAACATCATCCCTTCAATGGCGATGTTCACCACCCCGGCGCGCTCGCACAAGATACCCGCCAATGCTCCCAGCGTAAGCGGAACAGCCTTTGAAAGCGTCGTGTTCATCAAACCCGCCAGGTTGAGCGATTTACCCGCCGCTGCCCAGGTCAGAAACGCGAAGATGAATAAGGCACTCACCACTCCCAGGGCAAGATTGGTGCGTTTCCCAAACCCGTGCGGGAGGATAAGTTGCAGCGCGCCCACCCCCAATGTGAGAATTGTCAGGATGTTCAGCGTGAGCTGCGAAGGCAATTGCATATCCGGGATGGTGGATCTTGCTCCGCCGGGCGTCATGCCAAACTTGGTGACCGCCTCGGGGTCCACCGCACGCGCAAAAAGCCACCAGACCAAAAATCCAGCCGCTAAAAACAGCAGACCCATCACCAATTTGCGGGTTGGGGAAACAATTTCAACTTCCCGTCGTAGAGCAGTTGTAGCCATTTTCAGTCGCCTCCCCAGGTGCCTGCGAAAACCCCTGCATCGGTTTCAGCAGGGAGTTTGATGCGGTAAATCGTGCGGATAATCGCTGGCGCCGCGATAAACACCAGGATAAACGCCTGGAGCACCGAAATAATGTCGATGGGAATGCCAGCCTTGAGCTGCATATTGGTTGCCCCGTTGCGCAGCGCGCCAAACAGCAGCGAAGCCAGCACCACCCCCAGCGGGTGGCTCTTGCCCAGCAGCGCCAGGGCAATGCTGTCAAAGCCATATCCAGAGGAGAAAGCCATTGCCAGGTTGAAGTTCACCCCCAACACCTCATTTGCCCCAGCCATGCCCGCCAGCCCGCCGGAGAGCGACATCGCCAGGATGATGGTAACCGAGACGACCATGCCAGCGTAGCGCGCCGCATGTGGGTTCGAGCCGACCGCCCGCAGGTCAAAGCCCCATTTGGTCTTGAACAAGAACCAGTAGACCAGCCAGGCGACAAACAAGGCGATGAAGAACCCCAGATGAAACCGAATCGGATCGCCAAACGGTCGAAATAGCTTGGCGGTATCCTCGATCGTCGGGCTAACCGGGTTGGGCGACCCCGGGCGCTTCATCGGTCCCGTCAGCAGCCAGTCGCTCAACCGGAAGGCAATATAATTCATCATGATCGTATTGATCACCTCGTGCCCGCCGGTTTTGGCTTTCAACCAGCCCGGGATAAAACCCCAGATTGCCCCGCCCAGCGCGCCAGCCAAAAACGCGAACGGCACGTGCAGCACGGCGGGAATGCCTTTGACCGAATAGCCGACAAATGCGCTGAAGATCGCGCCGATAAAGATCTGACCTTCTACGCCGATATTGAAAAGACCGGCGCGGAAACCGAGCGCGACCGCCAGACCGCCGAAAATGTACGGCGTCGCCGCAACCAGGCTCTCAAAGAACGGGTAGAAAGCTCTGCGGATGGCATCAGGCTCCCCGCTCTCCAAAGCGGCTACGATTTTGGCTGGATCTCCAAGCGCGCCGGTAAAGAGCGCCGAATAAGCCGTCTTCACAATATTCCAGGCTTCTCCCAGCCCTCGAAGCGGGGATTGAGCCCAGGCAGCATAGAATTCGGGCGTGGTCAGGATGATGATGAGACCACCCAGCACCAACCCGGTGAAGATCGCCAGAAATGGAACAATCAACGCCTGCAACATACCCGAAAGCCTGGAGCGCTTTTTCGGTCCATTACCCGTGACTTCCTTGATGAATTCCTCTTGAAAAATCTGAGCCGCATTCTTTTCCGGCTCTTTTTCGGGGGAGTTTTTCGCTTCGCTCATTGAGTATGATCCTTTAGGAATTCCGGGAAGGGAGTATCAGGCAGGCTCAGGCCGGATGCCAGCCATGCGCAGTCCAACGCCCTCTTTCGTGGCTTGGTCTGCTTCAAGAATGTCCACGATCTGGCCGCGATACATCACTGCAATCCGATCGGACAGCCCCATCACTTCATCCAGTTCGGGCGAGACGAGCAGCACTGCACATCCCTCGTCCCTTTTTTGAATGACGCGGTTGTGGATGTACTCCACCGAACCGACATCCAACCCGCGCGTGGGCTGAGACGCAATCAGCAGGCTGATCGGGCGGGAAAACTCGCGCGCGACGATCACTTTCTGCTGGTTTCCGCCCGAGAGAGAGTCGGCGGAGGTCAGCGCGCTGGGTGTGCGGATATCGAATTCCTCGATCAACTGATCCGCATGTTCCAGGATCTTTGGCTCATTTAGCACCATCCCGCGCGAGTACGGCGGCTGGTAGTATGTATTCAAAACCAGATTATCTGCGACAGGGAAACTAAGCACCAAACCATCACGCTGCCGATCTTCCGGAACATGGGCGCTGCCGGCTTCGGTAATATGGCGCGGGCTTTCGTGGGTGATATCCCGCCCCAGAAGCGCAACCTTTCCAGATTGCGCGGGGCGCAGCCCGGTCAGCGCCTCGACCAGCTCGGTCTGACCGTTGCCTTGCACGCCAGCAACGCCCAATATCTCGCCGGCGCGCACCTCGAACGACACGCCATCCACCGCGGCTTGATGGCGTTCGTCCAGCACGACCAGGTTTTCCACCTGTAAGACCACCTCGCCGGGTTTAGCTGGGGTCCGTTCCACCTCGAGTTGAACCGCCCGTCCCACCATCATTTCCGCCAATTTGGATTGGTCCGCTTCAGCTGGAAGCGTCGAGCCGATCACCTTGCCGCGCCGGATGACCGTAATGCGGTCTGCGACTTCCAGGACTTCGCGCAATTTGTGCGTGATAAAGATGATCGATTTGCCGCGCTCGACCAGAGAATGCATGATCTTGAAAAGCTCATCCGCCTCTTGGGGCGTCAACACAGCCGTTGGTTCATCCAGGATCAGGATATCCGCTTCACGGTACAGCAATTTAATGATCTCGACGCGCTGCTGCACGCCTACCGGCAGGTCTTTAACATAGGCGTCCGGATCGACCTGCATGCCATACTGCTCAGAGATCTGGCGGATCCGGTTGGCAGCTTCAAGGCGGTTCAAGAAACCGCCGAAGCGCGTGGATTCTTCGCCCAGCATAACGTTTTCAGTCACCGTGAAAACTGGCACCAGCATAAAGTGCTGATGAACCATTCCAACCCCAGCCGCAATGGCGTCGCTGGGTGAATGAACGCCAATTTCCCGCCCCCGAACAAGGATCTCTCCTTCGTCTTGCTGGTAGAGACCGTACAAAATATTCATCAGGGTGGTTTTACCTGCGCCATTTTCCCCCAGCAGAGCGTGGATCTCGCCTTCTTCGAGCGTCAAATCGATATGGTCGTTTGCCAGGACGCCGGGAAAGCGTTTGGTGATACCGCGGAGTTCAAGAATAGGTGTCATAAAGTTCTTGCGCTCTCCGATCACTTTGGTTTGATATTCATTTGTATGGATCGTCCTATTGTACCATGCCCCTGCCCGAATCCATCCAAGCTGGACTCACCGAGGCTCTCCGGTCGTCGGGTCGACCCCGCTGTCAATGTACCCGCTCAACAGATCATCGAGCATGCGTTCGACCAGCCGCTGCCGGCCCTCGCTGAGCAGATCCGGGTTAACCTCGGTCAAAACCAGCGGCGCTTCGATCACCTGACCGCCGCTGGCGGACAACAACTGGAACCAAAACTGGCGCAGAGCCTCAACCTGGCTGGCTTGGATCGAAGCAATCCAGTGGGGGCGCAGCGCCTCCGCTGGAGGCTCGCTCCCGATGATGTTCAGCCCGGCGTTAGCCAGATATTCCGCCAGAAAAGCCTCTTCAATGCCCGGCGCCAGGTACACGGTTTTCACCGCGTTGGCAATAAGCTGGTCAGCGGCAGCCTGCATTGCAGCCTGATCGGCGCCTTCGGGCAGTTCGACCCTCAGCGGGTATTGAACAAACGGAGGGAACGCGGGACGGCACAATCCGCAGAAAAAGATCGCCCCATTTCGAAAGCCCAACCGGGCTGAATTTCCTTCAACGCTGCCTGAACGGCTGATTGCCCCCACCCGCCAATCGGGCGTGATCACGCTCGCCAGATAACCTGCCAGGAACCCTTGCTGATCCGCCCGACGCGCAGTTGGTCCGATCAGACTGAGATTTGAGCCAGCCGGGACCCCCTCGATCCCGATCCCCAAGAACTGTACCCCGGGATTAGCCGCCGCCAGGTTCGCCAGCCCCGGATCCGGAGCCAGCACGACCATCGCCTGTACGCCTGCGGGGAGGTCGAGCGTTTGCAGCTCGGCAACGGTCTCGAACTCCATCTGGTCTTGGGCAGCCAGCTCGCTCAAAACCGTCTGAATCTCGAGCGCTTCGGTTGGGTTCGATCCCGGCGGGTTCAAGAGCATCAAGCGCTTTGCCGCGGCAGTTGGCGCGACTGTCTCAACCACCTGGGGGCTTGGCTCCGCCGGCGTCCCCGCATCGGGGGTCACTTCTTCAAGCTCCGGGGTCGGCGCAGGAGTGTGGGTCTGCAAAGTACAGCCGCCCAAAGTTGCGGCAAGGCTGATGATTCCAACAATACAGCCAATCCTGAACAACCGCAGGAATTGAAACCGAGGTTCTGTCACACTCACTCTCCGCTTCGCCAGATATGCAGCCTATTTTACACGAGTTGATAGGGTTATAATAGCCTCATGATCGAACTCAACATCCCCGGACGGGGCTTGGTGACGCTGGAGCATCTGGTCTGTGATGTGAACGGCACCCTGGCACTGGACGGGCAGTTGATCGATGGGGTGGCGCGGCAACTCAACAACTTGCGCGATCGCTTGCAAATCCATCTGATCACCGCAGATACCAGCGGGCGGCAGGAAATTATCGACCGCCAGCTCAATCTACGCTCGATCCGCATCCAGCCAGGCGAAGAAGGTCGTCAGAAAGCGGAGTACGTAGCCCGCCTGGATGCTGATCAGGTTATCGCCATCGGACAGGGCGCAAACGACGCTGAAATGCTGGCGGCAGCCGCAATTGGGGTCTGCGTTCTTTCCGAAGAGGGGACAGCCGTGAAAACCCTTATGGCAGCTCATCTCGTCGTCCCCGATATTTTTGCCGCGTTCGAGCTGATCGAAAAACCGCTGCGGTTAGTCGCGACGATAAGAAAATGAACTTCACTACTTCCGAACACCACCCCGACGATCCAAACCGCCTCCCCCCCGCCCGCCGGCGCCGGGCGCAACGCCTGCTCGCCCCATTGAACAAAGACGAGCGCGCCGATTTTTTAGACGAGTTGGCGCACCGCGCCTCCCCCTCCTTCGATTTCTTCTTGCTTTCGCTGGTCTCCGGCGTGGCGCTGAGCCTAGGCTTATTGCTGGACACCCCAGCCTTTCTGATCCTGGGCGCGGCGCTGGCGCCGTTGATGGCGCCGGCGATCGGGGTTTCGCTAGGAACAGTCGTTGGCTCGGCGCGCCTGTTCACGCGCAGCCTGACCGGATTGCTGATCGGCTGCCTGATGGTGTTCCTGGCGGGCTGGGCGGTTGGCAAGCTGGGGCTGAACTGGTTGAGTTCTCTTTATGCGCTTTCCACGGCAAACCCGGCTGCTGCCACCCACTACCTTGCTAACCTGCATGCGCAGATCTCGTGGCCCAACTTTCTGGTTTTGGCGCTCGGCGCCATCCTGACCAGCGCCGCGCTCGTGCGCCCGGGCGACATCTACGGGCGGTATATCACCGCCATGCCCAGCGTCGCGCTGGCATACGTGCTTTACCTCCCGCTGGCAGTCGCCGGTTTCGGGCTGGGAAGCGGGCTGCCCCATCTGTTCCCCGACGGGCTGGCTGTTTTCGTGCTTCACCTGGCTTGGGGGACCTTATTCGGTTCGCTCGCGCTGGCGATCATGGGCTTTCGACCATTGACCTTGTTTGGCTATACATTCGGCGGTGCGTTGGCTCTGGTTGGAGTGATGCTGTTGCTCGGGCTGCTCGGAGCCGGCACGGTGATCGGAACGGGAATGGGACTGCCCACGCCAACGCCCAGCCTTACGCCCACGCCGAGCTTAACCCCAACGATTACGCCGTCACCGGTCCCCCCCACCCCTACGTTCACGCCAACGGTCACTCCTTCGATCACGCCGTCGCTCACCCCCACGCTCACGCCCACCCCAACCCCCGATTACGGTCTGGTGATCGCCGGCGGTTCTGAAGGGGTGCGCATCCGCCGCGAACCGGGCGGTGAGACCATCGGGTTTTTATCCGACAATGAGCTTGTGATCCTGCTGCCGGAAACAACTCAACTCGATGGGGTGGAGTGGGCTCAAGTGCAGACTTCTGCCGGACAGCAAGGCTGGATGGTGCGCTCCTTGATCCTGAGGGTGACTCTGACGCCTACCCCCGCGCCATAAAAACCTCTAGTCTTGACTGGGCAGGTATTCAGGCGTAAAGGCGCCTGGAAGCAGTTCGCTTACGCTCAACTCCCGCACCAGCGTTCCGTGCTCCTCAGCGATCAAGACGCGGGTATCCAGCCCAAACTCAGCCAGGACCTGGCGGCATGAACCGCACGGCGCGCCGCCATTGGAGGTCACCACCGCGATCGCGGCAAACTGTCTTTCCCCCTCGGAAACGGCTTTAAACACCGCTACGCGCTCTGCGCAGATCGTAACCGGGTATGCCGCATTTTCGATATTAACCCCATCGTAGATTCGCCCCGAACTGGTCAGCAGCGCTGCGCCGACTGCATATTTGGAGTAGGGCACATAAGCCCATTTGCGCGCCTCCAGCGCGGTTTGAATCAGGTTTTCACGAATTTCGTCAGTCAACACGCTCTTTCTCCTCCTCCCCGCCCCGCTCCTCGAGTGGGGACCAGTGGGCGCTCACCCGCTTAATTCGCCGGCCGATCACCTGTTCGACCGTCAGCACCAGACCGCCGGCGCGAACCTGCTCGCCCGCGCCAGGAACGCGACCGAGTTGATGGTAGATATAACCGCCGAGCGAATCGGCTTCTTCGCTGGAGAGATCGCTTCCCATGATCTCGTTGAAATCGTCCAGGTCGATCCGACCCAGGAACAAATACCGACCATCGGGCAATTTTTGATATGGCGCTTCCTCGGCTACGTCGTATTCATCCTGAATTTCTCCGAGAATCTCCTCGACAATGTCCTCAAGCGTCACCAAACCCGCCACGCCTCCATATTCATCGACTACGATCGCCATATGAATACGCCGGCTTTGCATCTCTGCCAGCAGCTCATCGACCTTCTTGGCTTCAGGCACAAAATAGGCTGGGCGAAGCAGACTGCGCAGCGAGGCGGGTTCAAGCTCTTCCCGCCAGGCGCGCAGCAGCTCTTTGGCGTATAAAAGTCCTAATGTATTATCAACGTTATCTTCATAAACCGGGATGCGCGAGTGCCCAGAATCCAAAAGCGCGCCCACGGCTTCTGCCACCGGGGTGTTCACATCCAGGGCTTGCACATCGATGCGCGGAACCATAATTTCGCGGGCGAGCGTTTCACCGAGTTCGAAAATCGAATAGATCATCCGGCGCTCGCCCAATTCGATCACACCCTCTTCTTGCCCGGCGTCCACCAGCGTCTTTAATTCATCTTCAGTAACCGCGTTCGGGAAAAATTCAAAGCTGTCTTGGGAATCCGGCAACAGCGCCAGCGGCGCCTGAAATACCGCGGTCAGAACCATCCACAATCGCACAAAGCCGGTCAGGTGGATTGCATAGAACTCCGGACGGTGGGCGACCGCCCGCTCCATCAGCCACTCCAACCAAAACAACACCAGCGCGGTGACAGCCAGGGTCAGCGCAGCCCACAAGAGGGGAGAATCTACCGGACGCTGAAAGAACAAATAAAGAGCCAGACCAGCCAGGGAAAAACGGGTGAACACCAGCAGCAAGTTCAGGCTGGCGCGCACGCGGGGCAGCCTGGGGAGAAGATTCAGCGTGACAGCCAGCTTTCCGCCTTCCTGCTCTCGTTGCGCCAATAAGCGCGCGTGCGAGATCAGCGAAAAACTCAGGCGCGCGCCGACCGCCGCTAGATCCAACGCCAGGATTAATAGCCATAAAAAACCGATTAGCAGCGTGTTATTCACGTTTTTTCAACGCCCGAATCACGCGGGCGGGCACTCCTACCGCCAGTGTGTTGGGCGGTATGTCCTTTGTCACGACTGCGCCCGCTCCAGTCCGCGCGCCCTCGCCAATTTTAACCGGCGCGACCAGCATGGTGTCGCTGCCAATAAAGACGCCCGCTTCGATCTCGGTGTGATTTTTTTGCACGCCATCGAAATTGCAGGTGACCGTCCCCGCGCCGATGTTGACGTCCTGACCGATTTGGGCGTCGCCAATATATGAAAAATGACCCATCTTGACGCCTGATCCCAAATAAGAGTTCTTCACCTCTCCAAAATTCCCCATGTGCACACCGCTTGCCAGATGAGCGCCGCTCCGCAAATGGGCGTAAGGTCCGATCTCCACCCGATTCTCGACCACCGCATCTTCCAGGATAGAGGCAAAAACGCGGCAGCCGTCTCCAACCCGACTGTCTTTAACCCAGGTGTTTGGACCCAACACACAACCCGAACCCACGACCGAACTGCCCAGAATGTACGAATCGGGCCAAATGATCGTATCTTCCCCAATCCGCGCGTCCGGCTCGATCACCGTGCGCAGCGGGTCAATGATCGAAACGCCCTCCAGCATCCATTGGCGGTTAATCCGCGCTTGCAACACGGCTTGCGCCTCGGACAAGTGCAGGCGCGTGTTGATTCCAATCCCTTCCGCGGGGTCGTCCAGCAGGATCGCCTGGACCGACAGCCCGTCCGCCACCGCGATCCCAATGGTGTCCGTGAGGTAGTACTCTCCCTTTGGCGAAAGCGGAACCCGTTCCAACGCCTGCCAAAGCCAATCCGCGCTAAAACAATACACGCCCGGGTTAAGTTCGCGCACATTCAGTTGATCGGGACTGGCTTGGGCTTCCTCGACGATCTCCGTGACATACCCGCGCGTGTCGCGCAGCACGCGCCCAAACCCGCGCGGGTCTTCCTCAATCATCGTGAGCATGGTGATTGGCCCGGTATGCGCCGCGTGGGCTGCGATGATACAGTCAATCGTGCGCCGGGTCAACAACGGCATGTCGCCGTATGTCACCAGCACCGCCTCCGCCTGACCTTTTAATACCGGCTCAGCCTGCTGAACCGCATGACCGGTGCCCAACAGTGGATCCTGGATTACAAATAGAGCTTGGTCGGCAAACGCGCGCTGGATCTCTTGCGCTCCATGTCCAACTACAACGACGGGCTTGGCATCCATCTCACGCTGAACCGCGTCAATGGCATAATGCAGCATCGGTTTTCCCAACAAAGGGTGCAGCACTTTGGGCAGCTTTGAACGCATCCTTGTTCCCTGACCGGCTGCCAGGATGACTGTGCGTACAATCATCATGATTACTCCTCAGTAAGAATAAAAACGAGCGGCACCTCCAGACTCGGACAGGTGAAGCTCGTTCCAGCGTCTTTCAGTTGGAAAATTGTAGCTGGGGCGCCCGGATTCGAACCAGGATATACGGATCCAAAGTCCGCTGTGCTACCATTGCACCACGCCCCAAACACCATATCAGCGTCTCCCCATTTATCAAGCTGGAGAGCAAGTGACCTGAATTGTAACATAATCCGCTTTAGGCTGGCGCGTTAACCGGGTCTGCGCCAGTCAAACAGAACCGCGCTTATTCTTCTTCGGGCGCAATTCCAAGCTGGCGCGCCTGTTCATAAGAAATCGTATCCGAGCGTAACCCCTGATCCATTCCTTCCGTCTCGACCGCCGAATCCCAGAAGGCATCTGCATCCACGGGCTTAGCCTTATTTACCTGGTTGAAAATCGACTCGAGGTCCCCTGAGGGAGCGTGCGCTTCAGCTTCCTCTGGTTCTGCTTCGGGCTGGGCAGGTTTTTCGCTCTCAACCGGTTCCACCGGAACGCCGATATCGGACAGTATCCCAAGAATATCTCCCGCAGCCGATTTCATTCCGCCGAACAAGTCGCCGGACTTCTTCGAACTCAAGACGCCGCTCTTCGCCACCAACAGCAAACCAATCGACTGCCCCACGTGGCGGAATGCCAGGTCGAACTTCTCACCGTTGATAATCGAAACGCCGTTTGGCGAAGCTGCGCCGAGCATCAGCGACATCCGTTCGAGTGAATTCAACGCCGCCATCGTCGTTTGTATCAGATCTTCCCCCGCGAGGTCGGGCGGCAGGGCGCCCGCTTGCGCCAGGATTTCACCGCGCTCGCTCAGCAGCACCGCACAGTGCGCCTCAAATTGGCCGCGCAAACCCGCCAGCCGTGCGGAGATACCCGCGGAAGAGGCGGACTTGTGCCCGTTATGAGCACGGCTCCTGCCCTTTCCTTTGCGTTCGGGGTCGGTCTCCAAACCCAGCACTTTGACCACCGCTTTTAAAAATGCCGTAATGTCAATTGGCTTGTAAAAGTAGGCGTCCGCTTCTGCGATCTTGACCCGTTCACGCACCGAAGTGTCGGTCATGCCCGTCACAAGAAAGATGTGCAGGTTCGGATTACGGATTTGGGCATGTTCGATCAATTCAAGCCCCGAGATACCGGGCAGCCGCACGTCGGTCACCAGCAGATTGAACGGCTGGCGCGAGTTGACTAGAATGGCCTCCTCGCCGGAGGGCACATCCACAACCTGCACGTGGCTGCCAAGCGTCTCGAGGCTTGTCCGGAGCAGCCGCCGGATATCAGGATGGTCATCCACGATCAGAATTCGATAAGTGCGCATCGTCGTCTCTCAAATTTCGGTGCGGCGGCTGGTTTTTGCTCCGCCCGTCGCGTAGATTTTTTGGTCAGGGGCAGAGCTTTCAGCCGCGTTTACGCTCACTAGGGACAGTTGTCTCCTGAACCAAATTCCTCGATGTTCCAGAGCGCGCTATCGGTGTACGCATCCAGGGTTACGCCGCACAAACCCGGGCGAACGACCGCCTGTTTTGCGTGCGCAAACAATGGAAGGGCGGGCAAGTTCTCGGCAAAAATAACCTGAGCCAGAAAATGAGCCGCCCGAAATTCCGGCTGTTCGGGCAGCGCCGATTGCGCGCGTTGGCAAGCCCGGTCATAATCGGGGTCGCTGAACCCACTGGCATTCGCCCCGCCCCATCCTTTTGGAAATTCCGGATAGGGACCGGGGATCTCCTGGGTCGTATAGAGGAAGCACGGCGGCTGCCAGGCGCCCATCCAGCCAAACTGCGCCAGGCTGAAATTCTGCCCGAAAATCGGCGCGGTGGGTCCGGTTCCAAAAAGCTGGTCAGCCGGAAGGGTTTGCAGGTCAATTTGGATCCCGCATTGAGCCAGCGATGCGCGCACAATCTCGGCAATGCGCTGAGCTTGCGCCTGATCGGAGGTGGAAAGCCCGACCGCCAAGGCGGTCCCATCCGGGACGCCGGCAACCCCCTGGGCGCGCCGGGGCGTTTCCGGGTTGCCGTCATCGTCACGCCAGCCGGCTGCATCAAGCAGGGCATTCGCGGTGTTCGGATCAAACGAATAACGCTTGACGTCCGGATTAAAGAGCGGGTGATCGGCGGGGATGTAGCTATCCATCACGCTGGATCGACCCATGAGCAGTTCATCGACGATCTTTTGCCGGTCGATGCACCAGGCAACCGCCTGGCGCGCCTCGCGGCTCAAGAAAACCGGCGGCAGGGTGGGGTTGCGCGAAACGATTCCAAAATCGAGGTGCTCCCAGGCGGCGCCCGTCTGTTGCAGGAGCGTCAACTTTCCCTCTTTCTGCGCCTGTCCAAATTGAGGGAGCGCATCTTGGATCGAAACCGATTCGTCAAGAAGGTCACATTCACCGGACTGGATCGCTGCGAGCGCTTCTTCCGCGTTGTTGACAAACCGAAAGACCAGGGTATCAAACCGGGGCAGCCCCTCGTCTTTTCGGAAATAATTCGGATTACGGCTCAGCGTGATATGGTCGCCCCCCACCCATTCGTCGATCTGATACGCCCCCCATCCCAGGGGTTTGCGCGTGGCGGTCTCGGCGGTCAGAAGGTCTTGGGCAGCAGCTGCTCCCCAGGCATGGCGCGGCAGCGGCGTGAAAAAGGCTGCAAGATAGCCCGCATAATGAAAACCAGGGATGCCGCGCCACTCGACGGCAGTCTCATCCAGGGCGCGATACGAATGTGTGCGAACGATTATGTCCGCCCGCGCCCGCGGGTACAGGCTCTGCGCCATCTCGAATGAATAGACCGAGTCATCCGCGCGCAGCGGCGCTCCATCCGCCCAGGTCAGCCCGGGGCGCAGTCGAAACTCGACCACCTGTTGGTCCATCTGCACGGGTTCTCCCCCGCTATACGTGAGCGCGCACGAAAAATCTGCGCAGCCAGCCGGCAGGAATGAAACGCCTTCCGCTAAGCTGACCTGCTGCCCGCGACTGTCAATCAGCTCTGCGCCCGGTTGGACGGTTACCGGCTCGAACCGCACCCCACCCCCTGCCAGCGTGGGTAAATCCTCCAGGATCACCGGCGCCGGCTCGTATCCCAGGATGTCCACAGGTCCATCGTAAATCGCCTGGCGAACTGCCCGCGCCGATTGGGACGAATCGCCGTAAAGGAACAACGAGGCAGGTTCCTGTCCTAAACAGACCGTTAAGACGCTCGGCTCGGCTGGGATCGGAATATCGGTGCTTTCTGCGGTTGGGGGGTTTGAAATCTCGGTTTCGTTGGGCGACTCCGGTTTCACGACCGGTTTGTAATTACAGCCGCTCAGGTTCGTTAAGCATAACAGGCAGGTGAAAATCGACCCCGCCAGGGTGATCGCCGCTTTTCGCATATCGGTTGGGGGGTTAATGGGCAAGCTTTTGCTGCACGACAAGGTTGAGTGACCAGTAGCTGGGTTGAGTTTCGGGGCGCGCTGATTGCCAGTACTGATATGAATAATAATGCTCGCCGGGCGCAGACCAGCGATTCGTAAAAGTCGAGATGAACGCCGAAAATGGGGTCTGTTCGGATACCGGAGGCTGAGCCGCGCGTTCCAACAACAGCCGACGCCCTTCTGCAGGTGGTTGAAATTTAGCCGTCCAGTTTTTCAGGCAGCGCCCAATGTAAGAATCCATCTCATCGTTCATCGTTCAAGGTCCTTCAAATCCCAAATCCGGCAGGTTGTCTTTTTCAGCAAACGACCCCATCCCCAGTTCTTTCTTCAGAGCCAGACGCCCATAATGTAATCGCGATTTTACTGTCCCAACCGGAACCTTCAGGATCTCACTAATTTCCTGAAGGGATAGGTCATCCAAATAATAAAGCACAACCACCACGCGTTGTGGGAGCGGTAAAGTGGTCACGGCTTTCTGCAGTTGATCCCAATCATCCAGGCGTTCAACCGCTTCGTAGGGCGGGTTCTTGCCAGGTCCAGCCAACCATTCCGCGATATTCTCGAGAGGCTTTGTCCAACGCTGGTCGCGCTTCACCCAGGTATATGCAAGGTTGGTTGTCATCCGATACAACCAGGGCTGCAACGGGCGCAGCGGGTCAACGTGATGCGAAAAGCGGAAAAGGCGTAAAAAAACTTCCTGCAGCAAGTCGCTGGCGGCATCGTAATCGCCGGTGATTGCCAGTGCAGTCCGAAAAACAAGCTGGCGGTAGCGGTCGTACAGGCTGCCTAACGCGTCCAGACTGCCTTCTTGCAAGAACCTGATCAACTCCGGATCACTGAGACTTTTCATAGAAGCACCCTGAGTGCGGATTCAGCACGCGAACCATGGAGGTTTGAACCGCTAAATAAATATACCATGATTCCCAGCGAATCGCCCGATGATCTCATCTGGCGGGCGACCGCGGCACTGCCAGCCGCAAGACCAGCCCAACGACCAGGAGCGCTGAGAGAATCAGCATTGGCAGCCAAACCGGGGCGCGCCGATCTTTCTCAGAAACTGCGCCCGTCACACCCTGCCTCAACCCAATCCCGGCGGCTCTATCGGCGTTCAGCGGCAACGGGCCGGGATCGATGTGGTTCAGGCTTAACAGAAACGCGGTCAACTGCCAGTACTCTTCTTCGCTCAGGCTGCCTGGCGCCTGAAAAGGCATGTCGTTTTTAACGTACAGGTAAAGATCGAGGGCGGTATCGAAGCGCGCCAGCATGCCCGGGCTGGCAAGCGCAGGGACGATCTTGGGAAAGACAAAGCCCTCCGGCGGGTGGTTGGCGGCGTGACATTTCGACTGCCAGCAGTTCCGATCCGGCTCATCCAACAGACCACGCCACTCATCCGTCAGACCTTGCCCGTGATCGCCGTGGCAAGCCATGCAAACCAGGTAATACACATTCGCGCCCTGGCTGATTTGAGTCGGCGGAATAACCGTCGGAGGCGGGTCCAGCCCGCGCGGCAACGGCGGCATATCTGGAACGGGCGGCTCTGTCTGCGCTCGGGTCGCGCCTACTCCCGTAGAGATTAACGCCAACGCCGCGACCCCCACAAAAAGAACCTTTCGCCGAAAGGATAAACGCATATAGTGATTGTAAAGTTTTTGGCAGCGCAAGCGCTGCCAAATATCAGAAATGTTCAATTGTTGTCGTCGCGCCGCACAGGCGCGCTTTGTTTCTAGCGCCCACGCCGCAAGCGGGGATCCATGATATCCCGCAGGGCATCGCCGACCAGGTTCCAGCCCAACGTAAAGAAGATCAACGCCAGCGCCGGGAAAAGCACAATCCACCAGTAGGTTGCCAGCGAGGGGATCCAGTTGCGGGCAAAGGCGATCATCTGACCCCAATCGGCGTAGCCAACCTCGGTGCCGATGCCCAGAAAGCTCAGCGCCGCAAAAGAGATCACATCCGCGCCGATGTTCATCGAAGCCAGGATCAGCGTGGGGTAGATGGCGTTCGGAATCACGTGTTTCAGCAAAATTCGCTGGTCTTTAACGCCAATCACGCGCGCCGCCATGATGTAATCGCGCTCGCGCACCGAGAGGATGTCGCCGCGAATGATCCTGGCATAAGCCATCCAGCCAAAGGCGACCATCGCGATCAACGGCGGCCAGATCCCTTTGCCAATGACCGGCGTCAGGATTGCCGATAGCGTCAGCGCGGCGAGCAGGTAGGGAAAAGCCTGAAAAATCTCGGTAATGCGCATCAAAACATTATCGACATGCCCGCCGTAAAACGCCGCCAGGCTTCCGACCAGGATGCCAATAATGAGGGTAAAGGTCTCGACAATCAAGCCGACCTTTAAAGCCGTGCGAGTGCCCCACACCACACCGTAGAACAAGTCGTACTGCCCGCTGGTTGTGCCAAAAATGTGGGTCCATTTCTCCTTGCCGACAATTGAAAACCAGAACGGTTCAGCCGGCGGACGGCTGAGCCAAGGAGAGCCGGGCGGTTTCGGGATAGGTCCAAAACCATCTCTGGGGGTCATAAAAGGTTCGCGGGCGTTGGTGCTCGGGATGATCTGCGGCGCGGCTAGGGCGACAACGATAAAAAACACGATCAACGAAATCCCGATCACCGAGAGCGGATTGGATGCCACGCCTTTCAGGATTCGATAATTTTCAGGGCCTAGCAGGCGCTCCAGCCAGCCAATTTTTCGATCTGGCAGGTCATCCAAATAGCTGGATTTTGGAACAGCATGTTGTGAGGGAGTCTGGGTAACTGTGCTCATCAATCAATCTCCATGCAATGATAGGAAAAATCGCTGATCAATCCAGCCGCACGCGCGGGTCGAGAAAGGCATACATTACATCCACGATTAAATTCGCCAGGATCAGGATCAAGCCGGATAACAAGGTGAGCGAGAGTACTGTGATCACATCGAGCTGGGCAGCCGCCGCTCCAGCCGCCTGCCCAATCCCTGGAAAATTGAACACCGTTTCGGTCAGGACCGCCCCACCCAGCAGCGCAGCCATCGTAATGCCGCCCAGCGTCGCCACTGGGATAAGCGCGTTAGGTCGGGCATGCCCATTAATCACGTCTTTCTCTTTCAATCCCTTGGCGCGGGCGGTGACGACGTATTCCTGACGGAGCGTCTCGAGCATGGAGGAGCGTGTGATGCGCAGATAGGTTGCCCAGGAGATTGTAGAAAGCACAATCACCGGAAGAAACAGGTGGCGTAACGCATCCAGGAAGATGTCCACCCGTCCGTTGAGCAGCGAATCAATCGTGATCAGATAGGTATAGGGCTTCCACATGGGCGCGCTGATGACCGCGCTCGCCCAATCCGAGACGCGCCCCGGCGGGAACCAGCCCAGCTTGGCGTAAAAGACCATCAACGCCAGCAGCGCAAAGATAAAACTCGGCAGCGAATGTCCCAGAATAGCGAACACGCGCGCCGCCTGATCTATAAACTTGTTATGATTCACCGCCGCCGCTATTCCCAGATATACGCCAATACCGATGATGGGAATGATCGTGTACAACGCCAGCTCGACGGTTGCCGGGAAGCGCCGCCGGATCAGGTCGGATACAGGCTGCGAGGCGGTGCGCGAGTAGCCGAAATTGCCGCGCAGGATCCCCCCGACGACGTTGCCGCTGACCGGATCCTTCTTCCCAACCAACCAGTTCCAGTACTGCACATAGATCGGGTCGTTCAGTCCATAGCGCTTAATGATCGCATCCATCTGGGCTTCATTGTGCGGGATGTCGCGCACGTAAAGCGCCGAGCGCTCTTCCGGGCTTAAGAAAAACAACATCCCAAAGATCAACGCGGTGACCCCAAACAGGATGAGGGGCATGATCAGCAATCTGCGGATGATGTAATTGATCATGGGCGTGTCTCCAATT
>MWTA01000014.1 GCA_002050125.1 Anaerolineae bacterium UTCFX2
TTCACTTTGTACGGTAGAGAAATTTTCGATAGATCTTGCAGAACGGTTGAAACAACAGGGCGTTCCCGTAAAGCAAGTAGCCACAATCAACCGGCTCCCATATGAAATCGAAATAGCTTTGCAAAGCTCAAGCAGCGATAGCCATCTATCAATGGACGACAACTGGTTTATGCAGCTTGCTCGCCGGGAAGCAACGTTTGCCTATCGTATAAGTACGAGGCTCAAAAGTTTTAAACTGACCGTATATAACGCAAACAACGAATTGATATACTCGACTTAAACATATTTATCTCCTCAAGACCTGGATCAGCAGCTTGAAATAAAATCGCCAGAAGTTGATGCTTCAAAAGCCAAGGAAATTATTGTCAGCCAACTCCAATTGGGTGAGTTGGCGCTTGATAAGTTGACTGTTAGTTCCGATAATGCAGTTGGCGGCGGCGGACAGATTTTAGAAATTCATGTCTCTGGAGAAAACCTGGAAGCAGTGAATGGCTCGCTTCCAAACTTTTTGGGTTCTCTTTTCCGAATCTTGGATAATGGCAACGCCGAATATGGCACATATATCGTGCTTTGTCATCTCAGAGTTACAGATGGCAAAGGCGAAGTTTTACTCGATTATGTAAAAGATGTAGAATCCGGTTCCGCGCAATGGACGGCTGTGCAAGGTCTTTATAGCGAGTGGTTTCCCAAACCGTCTGCGCCAAATACAGCACTCCCTGTTTCGACTCCATCAGCGCCACAAGAGGCCTATCCCGCTCCGCTTACTTCGGATGAGACGACAGGAGACACGTCTTCTCAGATTGCTGTACCTAGCCCATATCCATGAGACATTTGAGGCTTTCTAGCGCGAGCCGACCATAAGCGCGTGGCTGAGGGAGCGGTCTTGCGCCTGGATGATCGAATCGGTCACCCGTCCTGCGAGGGAGGCGCAGCTACCGGCACGCATGTCCACCTGGCGCGTAAGTTCAACGGCGAATGGCTGGGCGCAGACTTGGCGCTGCCGTTCGAACTGGGGGGCTGGCAGGTTTATGCGGGGGAGAGAAACTACACCGGCGGGATGATAAATGGGGAAAAGGAAGTAGTCGCCAGCCCGGTGGGACCGCGCACTTCAATCATTGAGCGGGCGAGCGGTCAATGAACTGCAGTACCTCGCACGCGAATTGGAAAGTCTTGTCCAAGTCGGGAAGTGCGATCTGGTCGGGGGTGTCGCTCATCTGATGCCAGTGCGAACCCGCCCCGGCGCCGTTCAGAGGCACGTTGCAGATCGTCAGCGCCCGCAAGCCGCGCTGGGTGGCTTTGAGCGCATCGGTGTAAGCCAGACCGGTCATTGCCTGGGCGCCCAGTTCGGGCAGTTGTGCGGCGACCCCTTGGGCGACCTGCAGGGCATGGGGGTGCGTTTTGTGTTTGAGGAACAGACCGTCGGCGGTGAGGTAGCGGATCCCCCCAACCCCGACCTGATCGATGATCAGGTAAAAAACCTCATCGCCCAAGCGGGCGGCATGCTCGTTTAGAAAAGCGCGCATGCCCCAATCGCCAACCTCTTCACAGCCGGTCAGCAGCAGATAAACCTGGGTGTTTGTGAGCGGCTGGCGGGTAAGCTGATGCGCCAACCCGACCGCGACGGCTGCCCCGGAGGCATTGTCGTTTGCGCCCGGCGAATAGGGGGTGAAATCCGCATGCAGGCACATCACCAGCGCGAAGCCCTGGATCGGCACGAGCGCCAGGGCGAACCAGCGCGCCGGCGCCCAATCCAGATAAGCGCTCAAGCCGAAGACGATCGCCCCCGCCGCCATGCTCACCAACGTAAGCCCGACCAAGAGTGAAAACAGCGTGTGCCACTTTTTTGAAGAGTAGAAAATTGGGGTGCGGTGAGTGTCCAGATGGGCGCAAACCAGGGCGGTGCGCTGGACCTCCCCGGTCGGCGGGATCACTCCGAGCACGTTCTGGCTCTCAAGGCGGGGCAGAAACCAGTGGGTCCAACTCGTGGCGAGTTCGGTTTCTGCGAGCATACCGATGAATCCTAGTGCGTTGAAGATCGCGCCCAGCACCAGCGCGCCCGAAGCGCCGAACAACAGGCTGGCGAGCGAACCCGCCAGCGCCAGCGCGAAAGCCAGCCCGTAGGGCCAGTAGGTCGAGGGGACCGCCTGAAAGCTCTCGAGCCGCACGTCCTGAACATCCAGGCTGCGCAGGAGACCCGCGAGATATTCGCCAGCCTTGCGCTCGTTTTCGGTGCAGCTGCCGCGCCCGCCAATCTCCTGAGAGAGGTGGCGGATGACCTGGGTCATCTGCAGCAGGCGGTCGGTCTTGGCGTTTTTGGGGGCAGCCATGTTAGGATAACCTTAACACCCGTTGGCTGGAAAAGCAAGAAATTGGTGGTAAAGCCAAGGAATCTGTAAGGAAAATCTGGTATAACAAGCCAAAATACGGAGTTTGGAAACCTGAGGAAGCATGGCTGAGACTGGAGTGTTCGAAAAGTATCGGGCGTATTTGGACGTGCCAGCCCACACGAAAAACATCACACTGCTGGAAGGCAGCACGCCGCTGATCCCTGTCCCACGGCTGGCGCAGGAGCTGGGGGGCGGTTTCGAGCTTTACGTCAAGTTCGAAGGGATGAACCCAACCGGCTCATTTAAGGATCGCGGGATGACCGTGGCGATCGGAGAGGCTGCCGGGCGGGGCGCGCGGGCGGCGATCTGCGCTTCGACCGGCAACACCGCCGCTTCGGCTGCAGCTTACGCCGCGCGCGCCGGCATGCGCTGTGTGGTTCTGATCCCGCAGGGGAAGGTGGCGGCTGGCAAGCTGGCTGGCGCGATCGCTTACGGCGCGCAGGTGCTGCAGATCGACGGCTCGTTTGATGACGCGCTGGCGCTGGTGGTCGAGATCAGCCAGAGGCACCCGATTGCGCTGGTGAATTCGCTCAATCCCTACCGGCTGGAGGGTCAGAAAACAGCCGCGTTCGAGCTGGTGGATCGTTTGGGGGATGCGCCGGACTGGCTATGTTTGCCGGTGGGCAATGCCGGAAACATCACCGCCTATTGGATGGGGTTCCGCCAATACCGGGAAGTGAAATCCAGCGGGCTGCCGCGCATCCTGGGGGTTCAGGCGGAAGGGTCAGCGCCGCTGGTGCTGGGGCACGCGGTGGATCATCCGGAGACGGTCGCCACGGCAATCCGGATCGGGCGACCCGCGCGCGGCGAGCAGGCGCTGCAAGCGGCGGAGGAATCGCAGGGGCGGATTATTGCGGTGAGCGATCAGGCGATCCTGGACATGCAGCGCCGCCTGGCGCAGGAGGGCATCTGGGTCGAACCGGCGTCGGCGGCTGGGCTGGCTGGGCTGGCGCACAGCCTGAGCCGGAAAGAGATCGATCTGCGGGGGAAGCAGGTCGCGGCGGTTTGTACCGGTCACGGCTTAAAAGACCCCGATCTCATTGCGAGCCGGATGAGCGCGCCTGCGGTGCTGCCCGCCGAATTGGCGGCGCTCGAGGACGCCATCCTCAGCGCGCAAGCCAAGCCGTTCGAGGGACAGGCGGAGTAAACGCCGCGGCGGGATAAGAACCGCGCCATAATCTGGCAGGCTCGGACTTTGATTTTATGGGTCTAAAAACCGGTCTTGAGTGACTGTTCCAGATTTGGTA
>MWTA01000008.1 GCA_002050125.1 Anaerolineae bacterium UTCFX2
GATCAGCGTGCCTTCCAAATCCAGGCTGGGTTTTGCACCCACATGTTCCACGCGCCGGCGCCATTCGTTGCCCAGGTAATAGTAGCGCAGGCTGTCCTTCTCTTTGTCGATCAGCTTTTCCAGCTTGGCTTGCAGCATCTTTAACTGCGCCGGGTCGATGAGGCACTCAAAAACGGAGTTTTGCACGCGCTGACCGTAATCCTGGCAGGCTTTCGCCACCTTGCGCAGACGCTTCTTGCCGGCGTCGTCTTCGGTGCTTACATCATAGGTGATCAAGACCATCATCATGCTTCTCGCTTACTCGAGGTTGGCTCTTGCCAATATCCGCCCTCGCCGATCTCGAATACGCACTCGTCAAACACACGGCTGCCAGGCACAAAGAAAACGTCGTCGAACGCCAGGTGCTGACCGATATGACGCCGCGCTTGATGCTGATGATTAGCGCGCCACTCACGACCGACCATTGGCTCGATTTGACCCATAACACACCCTGTCTGGGAGTTGGTGTGCGCTAGCACGGCTTGACCACATTCCAGTTGGAGACAGGGACGTTTCGCGTTGAGCTCAAAACGGATTGCGCCAAAGAGTTTCTCGCTTTCAGTGGTCTTGCGGATGCCGTCCTCAACCAGCCGTGCCTCGCCCCAGCCATAGCCGCGCTCGCCGCCCAACTGCAGGCGGGGCAAGGCGCCTTTCCAATCGTATCTCTCCGTTCTGAGGCGCTCTTCATCGACGAAAATATAACCCATCAGATAAACTGGCTGTCCGTCATCCAGGGTGTAGGGGCTGATGAATTCGGTTTCGTAAAGCAGGCTGGAAGCTGCGGTTTGTTGGGGGTACTCAAGAGATGTGGCAGCGTAACTGCTCAGAAAACGGCGGCGGAAGACAGGCGCATCACACCAGGGGAAATGCGCTTTCCAACTTTCTCCATCTTCGCTTGCCTGCTGTAACGCGGGGTAGAAATAGGTGAAAGTCATGAATTGAGCCAGCGTTTTACTCGCGGCGCGATAGGGGTCGCCGGCAGTTTTGCCGAATTCGTTCTTATTGCGCGCGATGCGGCTGACAAGCGCGCCGCGCAGAGTGCGCCCGGTGACGTAGGGGCGGACGCGCTGCAAGTAGCTGACGCGCCCCCAGCCAATGTGCAGCGGGCTGTGCAGGCGCAGGATGACTCGATAGGCTTGCCAGTTTGCTTCCATGGCGGCTCCTCAGGGTTTACCGCTGGCTTTGGCGCCGTAGCGGGCGTAGATGAGCAGCTGCTCCAGGGCTTCCTTGGCTAGCAGCAGAGTGGGCAGGTTTTCGGTGAGGTCTCGGGCATACTTCAGATGATGATCGGCGGGCGCGTTCTCAATTCCCAGCGCTGCGAGCAGGGCGCGCATTTGCTCGATGATTCTCTGGCTGGCGTCATTTTCCCTGGCGAGCAGGTAAAGAAAGCAGGCATATACGCCGTTTTCTTGCAGCACGCCCAGGGTATTGGTGATGACATTTTCCAACTCTTTAGGCTTCGTTGCTTGCGGGTCCTTGACGATGAGCTGGGCGTGCCGGGCGGCGAGGTATTCGAGGTTGTGTTGCGGATCGAAGATCATGGCTGCACCTCCGAGGAAAGAGAGCCAAAGATTTGCTGTTGTGATTTTTCGAGCGGCTGCCCGATGAGTTTGAGGCGTCCGAAGCCGCGCGTGCCCATGCCGCCCACGCTGAGGTATTCGATCATGCCCAAGCCGGCTTTGACCACATCGAGCGGCGTCTTCCAGCGCTCATCTTGAGGGAATTCTTGAGGATAATCGTCCAGCACCACTTCGGCGGTGAGGAAGGCGGCGCGCGGGATGGCTTCGTAAGTGTAGAGCGCGCCCTCCTCGGCTGCGCCAGTTTCGGGGTTGATGGCGACGGAGGTGCGCACTTCGAGGTTGCTGTTGACGATGTGGCTGAAGAGCGAAGCGGAGACGAGGACGATGCGGTCAGCCACGGTTTTCCATTCTTCGCCATGCCAAACTTCGGGCGGCTGCACCTCGACCTGCCCGGCGGCGTCCAGCATCAGCCAGCCGAGGTTGAGGCGCTCACAACCTTTTAAGGTGACCAAGGCTTTCTCTTCATCCCAGGGATCCGGAAGATTTGTAAGTGTAAATTCAGCGTCCCGCAGGCGCGCCGGGACGCTGACCCACACGGGACCCGCCAGTGAGTGGACGGGGAAGAGCAGCAATTGAGCGTCGAAGACGTTGATCACACCGGAAGACATGCTTTTGTCTTTGAGATAGCCAAAGGTGTAGCAGATGGGGCATTCTGGCTGACCGCAGTGTTTGCTGCTGCCTTGCTGCCCCTGCCCGGCGCAGCCTGGTTTTTCATAGAGGTATGCGGCGTAGGAGCGCGCCGCGCCGTGCAGGCTGCTGCCGGGGATTTTGGGCAGGCGCGTGCCGGGTTCGCGGGCGATGCTGTTGTCCACCCGCCCGAGGCGGTAGCCGCCGGCGCCCGGGTGTACGGGGTCGAGGGTTAGCATGAGATAACGCTGGTGTTTGTAACGTTCGGGTGTCATCGGTTCACTCCTTTACATTCTCTTCTTTAAGGATTTCAAGGTGCAGCTCTGCCAGGTCTGTCAGTTCGCCGCGCACGCCGGCGGTAACGAGTTGGTTTCTGTGTTCTTCAGGGATATCTTTCCACCCCCATTGGGCGTTGGCGAGGGTGTCTTTTACGAACTGACAAAATATTGGGTCGCAGACGGAGGCGCGATTTTCATCGCGTCCGAACCAGTGTGCGCGGGCGGTTTCGATGGTCTGCAGGATTTGTTTTTGCTGGGTGCGGGTGAGTTTGGAGAACAAACCCCATACTTCGTCGAAACGGTCGAGGTCTTCGAGATAATAGGGACGGGTAGGCTGAGCCGGGCGGCGACCGCTTTTGGCGTAGTCGATTTCGAAGCGGCGCGCGGCGGCGTCGAGGTAGATGAAGTCGAACCGCGAGGGGGTAACGCTGACGCGATCGCGTTGTTTTAAGTCGTTCACGTGAACCAGCCAGCGGTCGGCAAATCGAACGTCAACTGCGCCGACTTTTTGTAAATCGCCATCGCCCTCTTTTCGCAGTTGAAAACGGCGCGGGTGTTTGGCTGCGTCTGCCTGGGTTATGAAATAGTAGGGATACCATTCGTCCGGAGTGCTGCCGTCGCCCATCGTGGTTCGAACTTTCCAGGTAACGCCGTTCTCGAACTGCATATGACCGCCGGCGGTATCCTGCGCCAGCGCCCATTCTTCCTCGCCGAGTGGGACGTTCAGCATCTGCCGGGCGGCGTCCATCACTGCCAGGAGGGGCATTTTGCGCTCGAAGTAAATCAAACCCAGGGCGAGCGGCAGACGGTTGCGCACCTTTCCGAATTGCCGCTCGTATTGTTTGGCGATCTCCTGGACGATCTTCAACGCCTCGGCTGCCGGAACGAAAGCCAGGAACTGGTCCGGCGAGGCGTGCAGGGATAGGAAGGGAGGGTATTGGCTGAACGGAGCGGAGGCTTCGCGGATACCTTGAATTTGAAATTGGGTTTTGCGCTTGGTATCCGGGT
Organism: Anaerolineae bacterium UTCFX2; assembly: GCA_002050125.1. Lineage (GTDB taxonomy): Bacteria > Chloroflexota > Anaerolineae > Anaerolineales > UBA4823 > UTCFX2. The sequence continues at coordinate 3,533 of MWTA01000008.1, forward strand.
CTTCGAGGGCGACGATAGCGCCGTTCTCGAGTTCGCCAGCGGCTTGCAGGTTGCTGACCGTGAGGAAAGCGTTGTGCTCCGGCTGCCAGAACAAATCCAGCGGTTTGTCGTTGACTTTGCCGTTATAGAGGCTGGGGTTCCAGCCGGTTTTCTCCGCGGCGATGAGCTTGCGATGGCGGCAGGGGCGTGGTCCGAGAATCCCTTGCTGCACAGTTTCCTCCCAAAAACGCTGACAGGTTTCCCACACCCGGCGCAGGCGGGCGGGAGAGGGGTTCTTGGGGATGCAGCCGGCAGGGTTATTTTGCTCGGCTTTGACCAGCATGGTTTGCACCAGATTGCCGGAGAGCCAATCCTCCAGCCCAAACTTGCCCACGAGCAGGGCGACGCGGTCGTTGTGGTCGGCGATTTCGCCCATCCAGATGGTGCGGCTGGGGTCTGTGAGCCAGGTCCCCTGGCGCGATTTGCGCCGCCCTTTGCAGTGATCGCAAACTTCGCCGTGTTCTTCCATGGGGCGCAAGCGGCACACGGGACAGACTTCCCACTTTTTCTCAGAATTTACATCTCTCCATAATTTCCGCCAATTAGGGTCGAAATTAGCGGCGTCGAAAGGCTGCTTCAAATCCTCGGCAGCCGCGCGGCGCGCTTTGCCTAATATACTTCTCAACTGCTCTTGGGCGGTTTTGCCATCACCTATAGTGACGGCGATGCGCGGGGCGAGTTCAGGTTCCACGTTGTCCGCGATGCTGCGGATTGCATGCGCCAGATCAGCGGGCAGGTCGAAGTCTGGAAAGGTGAAGTAGATGCCGCTGGTATCGCGGTAGATTTCGTTGCCGAGCGGATATTCCTCCTCCACCAGTTGTTTGATTTTCGCGCAGGCTTCCTCGACGGCGTTCTGGTAGGCGAGCAGGTCGGCGATTTTGACGGCTTTGGCGTAGAGGGCGAGGACGTCGAAGTTGACGCGCAACAGACGCCAGTGGAGGTCGTCAGGATCAGGCTTGATTCCCAGCAACGCGCCTGCCAGGGCAGATTTGTACAGCGCCGCCACAACTTCTGACCAGTCTGCCAATGTGACTTCGTTGATCGGGCGGCGGGTATCTGCCAAACTTTGGCTGAACGCCTTCTTTGCCTCAGGGAAAAATGACGCCCGGTTCGTCAAATTGTTAAAAGGCAAGGTGTCGAGAAGCGCGGTCAATCCCTTGACAGCGTTGCCCTCGATGCCATAGGCGGTGCTTAACCGCGTGTCATCTTTCGGTTGCTTGGTGGCGGTGTCTCTATCACTCAATTCCTTTTCTATATGAGCGGCGGAGTGACACCGACCCAAAACGCGCAATAACCAAGGGTTATTCGAGTCGCTGATAATTTTGGGCATTCCCTTTTCAATTAGATCTTCCAGCGAAACCGTTTCTCCCAAAAGGCTAATATCTGTTGGGGAGGCAGGCAGCCGATGGGACTGAGCAGTCTTGTACTTATAGGAAAGCCCTTGGAGTTTATCGGAAGCCTGATTGATGATGTGCTCATCAGAGCACTTACCCATATCGTGCAGCAACGCTGCCATTTCTGCGAGCAGGAGGGCTTGGCGGTGTTGGAGAAGTATGTCTAACTGGCTCATGGCGTTTGCTCCTTTGAGGTTACACGTTCCAGTGCATCCGCCTTGCGTTTGAGCAATGTCAAGGTGTTAAAATCTTCAATAATGGGTTCTGTGGCTGATGGATAGTTGACTTTGAGGCCGCCATTTTGGGGGAGTTGACTGAACGCTAAGCCAAAGCCGCTGCTGGTTTTGGCTCCAAAGCCGTAGACGGTGAATAGCGCTTCTAGCCCTGCGGTCACCAGTTGCAGGTCGGCGAAGATTTGCCGGCGGATTTCGTTTTCGGCTTTTCCAATCAGGTCAAAGGGGACATAGAGCAGGGAGAATGTGCCTTCCGCGTTAGCAGGGATACTTTCGAATAAGATCGGGTTCTTACCGATACGGCGTTCCCGATCATGGGGATTGATGATTTCGAGGCTGGTTTGGGTGAAGAAGGTGGGATAGAAGAATAATCGTCCCGCCTGCCCACGGTCTTCGCTGCGGATATCGCCAAACAGACGATGCATTTGCTCGTCTTGCTGTTTGTCGTGACCCTGTTGTCTAAGCGCTGAATACAAGCTGCCTTTCCAACTGGTCGGACGCACCATGGGCAGGCGGAAAACCTTATCACGCACAATAGGATTGTCTATGATGTAGAAAGGGTTGTCGTCTTTCGAGATATAGGGCTTGAGCAGTTTGAATGTAAATTGGAGCCAGAACGATCCGAAAGGTAGTTGGCCCAGATCGATTAGGGGGGGCTTTAAAAAATCTGGCAACTGTCCTAAATCAACTTGCATCCGCTTCTTTGTCCATTCGTTATGTAACGCGTTTCCGCCTTCCTTGTCCTCTTTGTGTCCGTTAGCAACCAACGCGTGATAGCAAGCAGTTACAGCATCTATGTTGTTGTAATCAATACCAACAAACCCATTTTTGCACTCTTGCTGTACTAAAAAGGCGTAATAATCCGAGTTCATATACTCACCTCTCTTCCTAAGAGTTCTGCGCCGATTATTTTTTGCTCAACGCTGATATGGGGGAATATGCTTTTTAGGCTCGCTGCGATTTCACTTGTCATGTCTGTACGAGTAAAGCCCCAAACTCGCAACTGGTAGTCCGCTTCATCTTTGCTTTTTTTATAGAGATGACTGACAAAAACGGAACTAGCGTGTTTGTCTTCCTCGTTTCCATGTAAAGTGCCAAAAACCTGCCGGGTTGGCATTTTCCCGTGCTTCGATCGGTAGGATTGACGCAACCCAAGATCACTGGAACCGGGTAACTTATAACGAATGTCGAAGGAAACAGGTAAAAGCTGTCCCCGATATTTTTGGAATGTTTGCATGTCCCCAACGACATTTGAGGTAGCAAATTGGCTTTTGGCGTCTTGTTCTGGAATGGTACACTGCAACAGCCAATAATCACGCAGCGATGGGTATACGCCAGCCAGAATCTTTTTCGGTTCCGGTTCAATAATATTTTTTCGGACTATGGATAGACCCTCTATTGTTGAAAGGGAACCCTCGTTGTAAACAAGACCGAAACCATATTGTGGTTTTGGGCTAATACTGCCTAATTGGGATATTAGTGAAAGGAGCGCTTCCATAATTTCGTGCTGATTTTCATAGCCGCGCATCCAAGTAAATTCCAACATAAGCTCACCAAAAGCAAGGCGGCTTTTTTCGGTCTCATAAATTTGAGACAGCCACCAATGATTGAATTTACCTTGTTGATCTCTTGTAGCCAGCCAAAAGGGTTCAGATCGTGTGGTCGAGGCTCGCAAGTCAAATCGGCGTCTCCAGCCGGTACAACCAAACAAGCGGCAAACGGAGCAGACGCCTTTCAGCCCATCCTCGATATTTTTTGTCTTTCCGTACGCTTTGACGTCGAATTGGCAGCGCTGTTCAGGATCATCCGAAGTCGGGTCGCAGGCGTAGCCGTCCAGCCCGCGCACCAGGGCTTCGTACCACCAGCGCAGTGAGCCGATGAGACCGGTCTCATGCAGGCGGTCGGAGGTTTGGTCCACACCGCCGGTCCAAATAGGGGTCAGGGTTTGTAAAATAATTTTCATCAATACCTCCTTTGATGATGTGGGAATCCTAACATGGAAAGTAAGCTAACTCCAAAAGAACGGCGGATAAGCGTCCAGATCGCCGCGCAGATGGCGCGCCAGCAGCATCGCCTGGACATGCGGGATCAGCCCAAAGGGGATGCGCTCTTTGAGATAGGGATGCATGATCTCCTCTTTCTTCCTCTCCTGCCAAGCCGCCAGCACAACCTTGCGCGTTTCATCGTCCATCAGAATTCCGCCGCTTTCTTTTTGCGTAAAACCCTTTCCCGTAATTTGCTTTCTATTTACCAACGAAAGCGCTAAACGATCTGAAAAAATGGGACGGAGTTCCTCCATTAAATCAAGCGCAAGCGAAGGACGCCCAGGACGATCTTGATGCAAGAATCCGACATACGGATCGAGCCCGACTGCTTCCAATGCAGAAGCGACTTCACTCGTCAGTAAGGCGTAGAGAAACGACAGGAGCGAGTTCATATTATCCAGCGGAGGGCGGCGTGAACGCTCGTTGAAGGGGAAATCTGCTTGTTGCTGGAGAATCAATTGGTCGAAAACATTAAAGTAGATCTTCGCCGCGCTGCCTTCAAAGCCCATCAGATCGCCAATCGAGGTGCATAGTTGAAGCGCTCTAAGCGTTTCTTTCATAAAATTGGAGGCGCCTGTCAAAGCCTCCACATCTACCAGCATAGAATGGTCTCGGATGGCGCGGTCAAGCACTTTACGGCAATTGAAGATTTTGCCTATTAAAAATGATGCGGCGATTGGAATACTGTCCTTCTGGTTTTCCGAAACCTCATATTGCTTTTTCCGCAAAAGCACATTGCCCTTGATCTTTCCCGTGACCCGCGCCTGAAAGCGCCCATAAGGCGTGAGAAAACACAAACCGATGTTACGCTCTGCGCATGCGCCCATCAGCGCCGGGCTAACGCCTTGCCAGGCAAAGCACACAATGTGGTCGAGATTGTGTAGTGGCAAGCGTGTGGATGTGTTTTCATCTTTTTTGATAACCACATTTTCTCCATCAAGCGCAAGAAACGCTTCAGGGGTGGTGATATAAAGAACGTTTCCAAGGCGTTTCATGGTTCCACCTGAGGTTCGTAGGCTTGCCGCGATTAAAAATATATTCCTACATATTCTCGATTTGCTGTTCGATGTATTTCGAGGCGGCTATCGCCTTCTCATTCAGTACAGGCAGGCAAATATCCGCCAGCGAGCATGAGCGGCAGGCTTTGGAGGTCTTCACCCTTGGGGTATAGCCTCTCCTGAAATAATTGTGCATCTCCGCGGACATTTCTTGAACCAGGGTCCGCAATTGAGA
>MWTA01000070.1 GCA_002050125.1 Anaerolineae bacterium UTCFX2
GTGTTGAACTGATCGATAAAACCCAGCATTTCCAAATTTGGCAGGCGCTCATACGCCTCACGCAGGCTGCACTCATAATCCGGATCGCGGCTTTTCCCCGCCGCCAGGAAACGCACCTCGGGGAACTGCCGCGCCAGCTCGAAAAACAGCTCGGGGCGTTTGCGCCGGTCCCAGCGCGAAACCAGGCAGGCGGTCGGCTGCTCGGCTTTTTGCACCTCGGCGGGCACATCCACGGGCGTGGGCAGGAACTCCGGCGTACGATCCAGCCGATATTTTCCGCGGGCGCGTTCCGCCACCAGATGCGACGCGGCAAACAACCCGTCCGCGCGATGCACCGCCCGCCCGACCAGGAAGTTATCTTCGTACAGCCAGTTGGTGATCACCTGAAACGAATTCAACGAAGGCATACGAAACTCGATGCGCCAGTTTTCGAGATCGCGCGGGTCGCGGAAGGTGATGATGTGTTTGCGATCCGGCTGCGCGCGCAGCGCCAGATAAGCGCCCAGCGAGGGTTCTTGCGAGTGATAGATATCCGCCTGCGCGTCGCGCAGCAGGCGGTAAGCGCTGCGCAGGTCGCGCGGCTCAAAGCCCAGCACGCGGATTCCATCCAGGTCTTCTACGGGGCGTTGTTCATTGCGGCGCGGGACAACCGCATAGACTTCAACCCCCCGCTTGACCAGCTCGCGGCCGATCAGGCGGGTGGCGCGGCCAAACCCCCCGTATTTCCCCCACGCAAAGATTTCAACCGAGATAAGACAAATGCGCATCAGGAGGTGATTGTAGCATAAACCGCCCTCTGGATTCGCGCCAATGCAATGATGGGATCGTCCCGACCCGCCTGCCGAGATAGCCCGATTCATCCCATATTCTTCGTTTCTTTTGCTAAAATTAGCAGACATCTACCGCAGCCAGGCGGATCAACCTCCGAAACCAATTTGTGAACAGCGCCCACCTATCGCTTAAACGGTTAAACCTGCTGGGTTTCTTCTTTGGCGACAGAGCCTATTTTAGAGAACTCTGGCATTTTGCCTTGCCCATCACCCTGCAGAATTTAATCACCTCGTCGCTGAACCTGGTCAGCGTGGTCATGATCGGTCAGCTTGGCAACGCCCCGGTTGCAGCGGTTGGACTGGCGAACCAGATTTTCTTCATCTTCCAGCTCGTCCTGTTTGGCATCAACAGCGGCGCGGCGATGTTCACCGCCCAACTGTGGGGCAAGCGTGATCTCCCCAACATCCGCAAAGTGCTCAGCCTGGCTTTGTTGTTGGGTTCCGGCGTCGCCGCGGTCTTCCTGAGCGCCTCGCTTTTCTTCCCCAGGCTGGTCATGGGTATCTACTCAAGGGATCCGCTGGTGATCGCCATGGGCAGTGAATATCTCCAGATATTCGGCTGGTCGTTTCTGCTCATGGCGATCAGTTATGGGTTTGCGATGGTGCTGCGCTCGACCGGCAATGTGCGCTTGCCGGTGCTGGTGAGCGCCTCCGCCCTGACGCTCAATATCCTGCTGAGCTATCTGCTGATCTTCGGAAAAATGGGGCTGCCGCAGCTTGGCGTCCGCGGCGCAGCCGCAGCCGGTCTGATTGCCCGCCTGCTGGAATTTGTGGCATTAATTGGAGCCGTATATTTGCGCCGGATGCCGATCGCGCCGCGCCTCCGCGATTTTCGCAGCCTCAGCCTTTCCTTCGCCGCGCGGGTTTTCAAACCCATCCTGCCGGTCATTATGAACGAGACCTTTTGGTCGTTCGGCGTCACCGCGTATTACATCGTTTACGGTCGGCTCGGCACCGACTCGATCGCCGCAATGAACATTGTCTCGACGGTCGACAATATGGCGCAGGTCGTGAGCATAGGCATTGCCAACGCCGCCGCGATCATGATCGGCAATCGCATCGGCGCTGGCGAGGAGGAGCGGGCTTTTCGTTACGCCCTGCGCTCGCTGGGCATCGTGATCGTTTTGGGCTTCGTAGTCGGCGGGTTGATTATCTTCTTTTCTCCGCACATTCTGAGCCTGTACAAAGTCTCCGATCTGGTCCTCCTATACGTTCAGCGTGCGCTGATTATCCTGAGCTTATTTATATGGGTGCGCGGCGCGAATGTTTTGATCGTGGTTGGCATCCTGCGCAGCGGCGGTGATACCCTCTTCTCCTTCTTTCTGGACGGTATGATCATCTGGCTGGTGGGAGTGCCGGTTGCCTTCTTCACCGCCTTCGTCCTGCATTTGCCGGTCTATCTGGTATATCTGGCAATTCTTTCGGAAGAAGTGATCAAACTTTGCATTGGCTGCTGGCGCACTCTCTCCAAACGCTGGATCCATGACCTGACCCACAGGGTAGAATAAACCCGATATGCGACCCTCTTTCTTCCAGCACCTGCACCCCCCGACGATACCAGCTCCACAGGCGCGCCTGCGCTACACCCTGGGCGCCGGCGGGCTGTCCCTTTTCCTGCTTTTGGTGGTGATCCTGACCGGCGTGCTCGAAATGTTCTATTACATCCCCACGCCGGAGCGGGCTGCCTTATCCATCCAGGAGATCAGCTTTCTGGTGCCGTTTGGCGGTCTGATCCGCAACCTGCATTTTTGGTCCGCGCAATTCCTGGTCGTTTTTAGCCTGCTGCACCTGCTGCGCGTCATTCTGACCGGCGCTTACGCCCCGCCGCGGCGGGTAAATTACCTGATCGGGATCAGTCTTTTAGCGCTCATCCTGGCGCTCGATTTTAGCGGCTATGTTCTGCGGTGGGACAACGGCGTGTACTGGGCGTTGGTGACCGGGACAAACCTGATCAAGACCATCCCCGGCGCAGGACCGGCGCTCTACAGCCTGGCGGTGGGCGGAAACGAGTTGGGCGCCCCAACCCTGGTGCGCTTCTACGCCTGGCACATCTTCGGGCTGGCGCTGACCATGTCATTCCTGGCTGGCTGGCACATCTTCCGCGTCCGCCGTGACGGCGGGATTGCCGTACCGCCGCCCGAACTGCGCGCCGATCCCAGCCGAATCACCCGCGCGGAACTGGTTCGGCGCGAGACGGCTGCGGCGCTGCTGGTCAGCGCGTTCCTGCTGGCGCTGGCAGTCCTGTATCCAGCCCCGATCGCCGCCCCGCTGAGAGATCTGACCGATCAGGCGTTCGAGACGCGCGCCCCCTGGTTTTTCCTGTGGGTCCAGCAACTCGTGCGGCTTGGCGATCCATTCGTCTTTGGCGTTCTGATTCCAGGCGGGCTGTTCCTCTTGTTAGCGTTTCTACCTTTCCTGTTCAAGCCCCCTGCCCAGGCGGAACTCGGTCGCTGGTTTCCTCCAAGCGGGCGCCCGGCGCAGATCACAGCCGGCTTGATCGTAATCATTATCGCGGTCCTCTCGCTTATCGCAGTTATGCAGAACCCCGCCTGACAAATGTCGCGCCTCACACTGGTCGCTTCGGTATTGCTGATCCTAGCCCTCCTGCTGGCTGGCTGGATGGTCCTGCGCCAGCCCAAGCCGGTTCCCCTCACGCCTGAGCTAACGGGGGAGGTGGAATATTGTCTCACCTGCCATGCCGATTTGCCGGAGATCAGCCCTTCGCATCCCATCGAGACGTTCGGGTGCGTGCTCTGCCACGGCGGGGAACGCCTGGCGCTGGACGCCGATCTGGCTCACAGCAGCATGCGCGGCGGGCGCAATCCCTCCGATCTGGCGATTGTGCAGGCTTCCTGCGGAGGCGCTGACTGTCACAGCGGAACCGCCAGCAGCGATCGCGATCACATCCCGCGCGTGCTGCGCAGTTTGCAGGGCACCTACGCCGGGGCAATTGCCAGCGTCCGCTACACCTTCGGCGCCCAACCCGATCTAACCGCCCGCCAGGGAACCTATGCCGTCGCGCAACCAGATTTCCAGCCGGGCGACCCGGGCGTTCCGGGGCTGGCTGCGTTCGACCCAGCCAGCGAAACCAACCCGTCCATCCGGGCTTTCGCCGCCAATTGCCTGGTCTGCCATCTGGCTGCCGACCCGCCGCAGCGCAATTTCTTCGCCGCGCCCGAGGATACCACGCCCTCATCCGCCAACCACTCGGTCGATCCGGAATTTGCCCGTCTGACCGGCTGCGCTGCCTGTCACACACCCAGCGCTGGAAGCGACCTCTCCCAACCGCTCCACCGCCTCACAACCGCGATGCCGTATACCCAATGCAACACGTGCCACAATCGCGGCAACTACGACCTGCGCCTCATGCAGTTCATCCCGCGCGCCGACCACCCCACCAACCGCCTGGAAGATTACTACCAGCCGATCGCTCAGTTTGTGCGCTGCGAATGGACGCTGGACTGCATCGACTGCCACACCCGCGAGGAGGCGATGGGGAACGGCTGGATCCTCGGCAGCCAACAGGAGGCGCAGCACACCCGCTGCGCAACCTGTCACGGTACGCTCACGAGCCTGCCGCGCACCCACATCATCCAGGCGCCGGATGACCTGGCGCTGCGCCTCGCCTTCCTGAACCCGGTGATCGATCTCGAAGTCGGGGATACCATTCTGGTCACCGATCAGGGAGAGCCGATCTGGAATGCCAGACCGCTCCCCGACGGCGGTTACGAAATGTTTGGCAAGGCGACCGGGCAGCGCTTCACGTTCCGGGCGGTGCAGGGCACCGGCTGTCTGCAAAAGCCGGACGAGCAGGAATCACGCTACTGTCATGCCTGCCATGCGGTCGAGAGATAAAGCTCATTTGCGGAAGAAATTCGAGATGAAGAACCACAGATTCGCCGGACGTTCCGCCAGGCGGCGCATAAAGTAGGGATACCATTCGGTGCCATAGGGAACATAGACCCTCACGGGATATCCTAACTCGACCATCTTTTCCTGCAGATCGCGGCGGATCCCGTGCAGCATCTGAAATTCAATGGCGTCTTTTGGCAGTCCTTGCTTCTGCGCATATTCGCTGGCGAAATCCAGGCGCGCCGGGTCGTGCGAGGCGATTGCCACCAGCGGCGGGATTCTTCCATCCGGGCTGATCCGCGGCGCCCCGGCTTCCAACGCCCCGTCGATCATCCGAGCGGCAAGCCGATCATAACTGGCGTCCACATCCTTTTTATCCGGATAAGCCACTTGCGCCGGTTCTTTGTAAGCCCCCTTACACAGCCGAATGCGCCCCCCCGCGCCAACGATTTTCTCAACATCCTCAGCGCTGCGGTAGAGATAAGATTGGATCACCACGCCGGTGTTTTCACAGCCGCTTTCGCACATCTGGCGATACAAAGCAAGGGTCTGATCGACCCACGGCGAATCTTCCATGTCAATTCGCACAAAATTGCCGAGCGCTTTGGCGTGCAGCAGGATGCGTTTCAGGTTCTGGGCGCACAGCTCTTCGCCCAACGCCAAACCGATTTGGGTCAGCTTGATCGAAACGTTCGCCCGCACGCCCGCCGCCTCGATCCCATCCAGGGCTTTTACAATGTCCTCCGTCGCCTGACGGGCTTTTTCGTCGTCGTTCGTGTGTTCCCCCAGGTGATCCAGCGTAGCCTGAGTCCCTTTGGCGTTTAGCGCCGTGATCGTTTGGATCGCAGCCTCGAGCGTCTCTCCCGCGACGAATCGCGAGGCGGCTCGGCTGGCAAATCCCCAATGCGTGACAATCCTGCGCGCCCAGGCAGCCTTGGACAGATAAATCAAAATCGCTCGAAGCATATTTGATTCCTATTCCTGGTTTCTTTCGCTGAAACCATATCACGGCGACATGGATCGAATGGATCCGCCTCTTGATCTTATATGATTCTAATCTAATTCTAGCACCCAAAACCATGCAAACTCATCACGCGTTCGTCATCTCTGGCAGTTGACAAATGGCACATTTTCTGCAGCGAATCAGCCGGAGAAGGTTTCAACAGCTTCGCCCCGCCCGGTCTTACGGACACGGCAGCTGTATTGCGCGTGGTTGTGGCACATAAATTGCAACTGATATAATAGGATTTAATCATCAGGTGAAATGATGCTCATTCAAAGGCAAACCTCCTCCCTGCGCCCGCTCACCACCGCTCACCTCGCTCAAACCATGACCTTATTAGAGTTGACCAGCGAGGAGCTGCGCGCAAAGATCGACGCTGCCCTGGCATCGAACCCGGCGCTGGAGTTGTTGGAAGATCCCCGCTGTCCGCACTGTCATCGCCTGCTGCCCCCGCGGGGTCCCTGTCCAACTTGCAGCGCGCCGCAAAAATTCCAGAACGACGAGCCGATTGTGTTCGTGTCGCCTCGCCAGGATTTCTTGCCGCCCTCCGCCGGACAACGCCTCACCGACGAGGAGCTTCCGTCTGAAGAATGGGCAGCCGCGAAAGAAGATCTGCCAACCTACGTTTTTCGGCAAATCGCCCCCGAGTTGAGCGTTGAGGATCGCCCACTGGCAGCCCACCTGCTCACCAGCCTGGATGAGGACGGTTTGCTGGGCGTCCCGCTGATCGAAATTGCCCGCTATCACCATGTTCCGCTGGGGCGCGTGCAGGAGGTGCAGCGCCTGATCCAACACGCCGACCCGCTTGGCGTTGGGTCGAGCAGCCCCCAGGAAGCCTTGAAGATTCAGCTCGAAGTGCTGGCGGAGACACGCCCAATCCCGCCCCTGGCGCTTACGGCGGTCGATACCTGTCTGGACCTGCTCAGCCGCAGAGCCTACACCGAGCTAAGCCGCAAATTGCACATCTCGACCAATCAGGCTATCAAGCTCGCCGCTTTTATTGGGGAAAACCTCAATCCGTTCCCGGGGCGCGCCCATTGGGGCGATTTCGACCAGGCTGCCGACCACATCCAGACCTACCAGAACCCCGACATCATCATCAGCGAGCTCGACGATGAGCAAGACCCGCGCCTAGTGGTCGAAATCGTCTCGCCTTACGCTGGATCACTGCGCATCAACCCGCTCTTTCGCCAGGCTATCAGCCAAGCTCCGTCCGATAAAACCGAGGCGTGGCAATCCGAGATGGATGAAGCAGTTCTGCTGGTGAAGTGTTTGCAGCAGCGCAACCACACCCTGGTGCGCCTGATGAAGCGTTTGGTGTCTTTGCAGCACGCCTTCATCTTGTATGGCGATGCTCATCTTATTCCAATCACCCGAGCCCAGTTATCCGTAGAGCTTCAGGTTCACGAGTCGACCATCTCCCGCGCGGTTTCGGGAAAAGCGGTACAATTGCCAAACAGGAAAATCATCCCGCTTTCTAAATGGTTCGATCGGAGTCTGAACATCCGGACGGCGCTGGTGAAAATTATTGCTGAGGAAAGATACCCGCTAAGCGACACGCAAATTGCGGAGCGTCTCGAAGAGCAGGGATACATCATCGCCCGGCGGACTGTTGCTAAATACCGTTCGATTGAAGGTATTTTACCAGCCAGGCTCCGCCACTCGACGCCTGTTGCGATGCGCAATGAATGAGGGCTCCGGTTTCTCCCGAAAAATCCCCTGGCTCATCACAAACACCCGCACAGACGAGTTGGAGGCTGTTCTCGACGCTCTCCCCCATGCCGCGCTGCTGGTAGATGCTGAAGACTGGCAGGTTCTGCACGCCAACCCCAAAGTTCTGACTTTAGGAAACTTTACCCGCAGCGAGATCATCGGTTCAGCGGTTCAATCCCTGTTCACGACAACCGATGTCCCCGAGCAAATCGGCGCCAGCCAGTTCACCAATCTAGTGCCGGGGCAGCCTGTCGTACGCCGGCTGATCCGCCACGATCAGACACAGATCAGAGTGCTCCTCCACCTCAACCCCCTGAGAAATCGGAGAAATTTCTTCCTGCTGACCCTGGAGGCGCTGAAAGAGCTGCCCGACGGCGCAGAAAAAGGCGCCTCTTCGCAATTCTGGACCAACCTCAGCGAGCTGGTTCGCTCTGAAAACGAGCCCGATCTGTCGAATTCACTTTCAAAGGCGCTTTCCGCCACCGCCGCATTATCGGAAGCCGATTGTCTGGCAGTCTATCGCCTGCTGGAGAATCAGCCAGAAGTCCTGCGGCTTGCCAGCTATGGCGCAGCAGACCTTTTACCTGAAACGATCAATTTGCAAGACATTGTCACGCTCAGCCAGGTCAGGCTTTGGGAAGCCGGAAAGCACCCTTCGTGCGGTCTTCAGCGCGCAGCCCGCGCTTCCGGGCTGCGCTACCTTGCCACTGCTCCGGTTGGACCGCAGGCGGCGGTCATCGGGCTTGTGACGCTGTCCAGCATGCGGAGCGCCCCGCCCGACTCGATCCAGGAGATCGCTCAGCTTCTGGCAACTGAAGTCGAGTCCATCTTTCAGAACCATACCCAGCGAGACCATCTGACCCGCGAGCTGCGTTTGCAAGCCTTTCAGGCTAACCGGCTGGCGACCATTGCCGATCGGGTTCAGGAAGGCGTAATGCAGCTTTCGCCCGATCTGCACATCCTCGATCTCAACCCGCGCATGGAACAACTGTTGGGCTACCTCAGCCGCGAGATTATCGGTCAGCCAGTCGAGCGCATCCTGGTCGGCAATGAACTGCTGAGACCTGCCTTGCGGCTTGCCCAAAAGGGCGAGGCGGTGCTTCATCTGGGAGACATTCCCCTGTTCCGCCGCGACGGCGATGCATTCCAGGCATTGGTGCGCCTCTTTCCCATCACTCAGGACGAACAAGTGGATGAAATCTTGTTATTTTTACAGGATCTGAGCATCCAGGAGCAATACCGCCTGCAAGCCCAGGAGCTTGAGAACCGCGCCCTGCTGGGCGAACTGATGGCGGTGTTCGCCCATGAGGTGCGCAACCCAATCAATAACATCAGCACCGGGCTGCAACTTATGGCAAGTGATCTCCCGGCGGATGATACACGGCAGGATGATGTCGCGCGCATGTTACAGGATTGCGACCGCTTGAATGAATTGATCCGCTCCCTGCTGGGGTTTTCTAAACCAGCGGAATATGCGATGGAAAACCTGGACATGGGTGCGGTGATTACCCGCCTGTTGGAGCGCCTGCGCCCGCGCATCGAGAGCCTGAAAGTCCGCTGCGAGTTGCAGATCGAGCCTGACTGCCCGCCGGTTTCGGGGAATCTGCGCGCCCTGGAACAGGTCCTCAACAATCTCATCAACAACGCGGTCCAGGCAATGGAGGACGAAGGCGGTGTATTGACCTTGAAGGTTCAAGCCATACCTCCCGTTGAAGGCATTACTTACGTGGAGATCTGTGTGACCGACACTGGCCCTGGCATCCCCAAAGAGCAGCAGGAGCGAATTTTTCAGCCGTTCTACACCACCAAAGAAAACGGCACGGGGCTGGGCCTCTCGATCTCCAAACGGATTCTGGTTGCCCACCGAGGCAACATCCGCCTGTCCAGCTTTCCCGGCGGGACCGTTTTTCAAATCCGGCTCCCAGCCAGTGAAACGGAGAAAAAGCTACTATGAGCGGGACTATCCTGATCGTCGACGATGAAGAAAATGCGCGGCGTAACATCATCCAATATCTGAGCAAGCGCGGCTATGAAACCATCGGCGCAGGCACCATGGAAGAGGCGCGCAAATACGTCCATCAGGGCGCCGCAGATGTGATCTTACTGGATATTCAACTCCCCGATGGACACGGTCGTAACCTGCTGGTTGAGACGGCTAACCTCCCCTCCAAGCCGCCGATCATATTAATCACCGCCTATGGGGACATCGAAACCGCGGTGGATACGATGAAGCACGGAGCGTTTGACTTCTTTCAGAAGCCGCTCGACCTCGTCCTGATAGAGAAATCCGTCCAGCGCGCGTTTGAGATCGTCGCCATGCGCCGCGAATTGGCTCATCTGCGCCAAGCGCAGCAGGATAATCTGGAATTTATCGTCGGGTCGTCCCCGAAGATGCAGGCTCTGGTGAATGCTGCCCGGCGCGCGGGTGAAGCCTCGGTTTCGGTGTTGATCACCGGAGAGACCGGCACCGGAAAAGAGGTGCTGGCACGCGCCATTCACCGCATGAGCTCGCGCGCCAACAAACCCTTTATGGATATCAACTGCGCTGCCATCCAAAGCACGGTGCTCGAATCCGAGTTGTTCGGCTACGAGCCGGGCGCTTTCACCAGCGCCGAAAAACGCAAGTTGGGTTTGATAGAAGTGGCAGATGGAGGCATCCTTTTCCTCGATGAGATTTCCTCCATGCCGGTAGACATGCAAGCCAAGTTGCTGCGCGCAATCGAAGAGCAGGCTTTTCGGCGCGTTGGCGGAACCAACCTGATCCGCGTCGACGTACAGGTGCTGGCAGCCTCCAATCGTTCGCTCCCCAAGCTGATGGAAGAAAGTAAATTCCGCGAGGACCTCTATTATCGCCTCAAGGTTCTCGACCTGCACATCCCCCCGCTGCGCGAGCGCAAGCAGGATATCCCCGATCTGGTCGGGTTCTTTATCCGCAGGAATAACCAGAAAATGGGGATGAATGTTACTGACATCTCACCCCTCGCTATGGATGCGCTGATTAAACACGACTGGCCCGGAAACATTCGCGAGCTGCGCAACGTGATCGAGCGGGCGATGTTGTTCTGCGACGAAGCCACAATCGACCTGCCCCACCTTCCGGCTGAGTTTTTTTAAATCAGGGGGCGTTCCAGATCACGAAAATATCTGCCACACAAACCTTGAGATCGATACTCGCCCGATAACAGGCTTTGAACGGCACAATGGTTCCGTTCAGGGCTTCGATCTTGGGCAGCGTCTTGCGCGTCTGCCCGTCGGCGTCGGTCGGCGGCATTTTAAACAGCGTTTCGCTGCCGTCTGGCATGCGCACGGTCAGCTCAACTTCCTTGCCAGAAACAGGTTGTTCATTCTCTGTCACGCGCAAGAGGATCTCTTGCCCCTCCTCTTGTTCGATCACCAGGTAGCGCTGCCAGAGGCGCAGCGAAATCTCCCGCGCCGCGCTTTGCGGCTCGTTTGTCTCTGGAACGGCGGTGAAAGTCGGCATCGAGGTTGGCGTCGAAGAAATCGGAGGCGCAGTTTCCGGCGAATAATGCAGCACCCGGTAAGCGTAGCCCAGCGGTTCCGGTCTCACCCGCGCCCCTTGGGTGGCTTGTGAATCATACAGCAGGCACAGCACAGTAAAGCACTGGTGATAGATCTGGTCTTTTAGAATCGAATAGTGCGTAATCGGCGCTCCGAAAAGTTCAATGCCGCCGTGCTGCAGAATGTACTCCCAGAAATGCAGCGGAATTTCATAACCCAATCCATCCTTAACTTCATAAAAGTACATCCCGGGGGCGTTGCTGGGCAGGCGCGGCGGCTCAGCCAGAATCGTGAGCGCCTCAGCCAGCGGACGCAGCGTCACGGTTTGGGGCGCCAGCCGCGAGTCCGCCACCAGCACCATGTTTTCGGTGATTTGCTCCCACTTCCCGTCGCGGGTCTGATAAGCGTCCGTCAGCGCAAAACCGGTGAAATCTGCGCCGTGTTGGTGAGTAAACGCTTCAAAAGCCGGATCGATATAACTGCGGATATCCAGGCTTGACTCCCCCGGCACATTAACGCCGGGGCATTTGTCGCCGCACGCCCAGGCGCCGTAGGAAAGCAGGTGCACTCCGGGCGAACCTTCCAGGCGATAAAAGCCCAGGTTCTCGAAGTATTGCTCAGTTCGCTGGCGAATTAAGTTGGGGCGCGGCTCGGTGAGCGGCTTCCCCACAGTACTCGCCCCTAACTGAGTGTACAGGTAATAGAAATCCTGCGGGACCGTGTGCCCTTCGATAAAGTGAATTTTTGGGTCGTCCGGCTGGGGCACCGGAGGATCGCCGACCTTCATCTCCAGACCCAGCGGCGCCATACGAAACTTGCTGGTCGCTGGCGAGGCCGGATCGAAAATCATCTTGCCGCTCTGGATAAATTGGGTGGTTGCGTAGCCTTCTCGCAGAGGGGGAGAAATTGCCGGTCCCAGGCGGGCTTCGCCTCCCAGATAGTTGTAATATTCGCGGAAGACTGGATCCACCTGGAATGTCCCCGGCGGCGGTACAGTCGGCGCGGGTGTAGGAGTGCTGCCGCAAGCCCACCCCAATACAGCCAAGACGATGAACAGCGCTAAAAGGGAGGTCTTTTTCAATCGATTACCGAACTCTATCCGCAGTGGTCGCAACGATTTCCCAACTTTTTTGTAGATTAGAACGGACTGCGGTCACCGGTTCCTCTTCTCTGCCCGCGCAGAGCGTCGAATCGCATTTCAATATTTATGGAAGATTCGTAGAGAATCGCCAGCTTTGATTACATTATATCTTGTTTGCCAGGGTTTTACAACGTTCTTTGTCTAAACCGATCCGTTCTCTAATCATTCGCCCGAAGCGGCACAGGTTTTTCTGCGCGCTCGCAAAGAACGCTCATTGGGAACGCCGCTGCGCGGCTTCAGGCAAACCCTGCGCCGAGGCAAGGGGTAGCTATATTTCAACTTATGTGATATCCTAATCCCAGTTAAATTAACAATCGAATATCTCTCAATAGTTGAGGCGCCTCTCCCCCGGATGGGAGGGCTTAATTGCGAAGCCGGTGAAAGTCCGGCGCTGTCGCGCAACTGTAATCCGCTCAAGCGGAAAGCCAGGACGACTGCCTCAGCTCTTGTATCCACACGCCTCGCGGCAAGGAGGTGGAAACGACCTGAAACCCCCAAAATCACCTCCCTGACCTAACGGCAGGGATTTTTTATTTATATCAGACGGTTACAGGAGAAAAGATGTCTTCAAAACAGATCGCATTGTTCGTCCTTTTCACAATCGGGATCAATTTGCTGGCTGGGTGTTCCGGAGCCGTAACGCCCGCGCCCCAAACCCCCACCCAGGCGCCGATCGTCCTCGTCGATGGGCTTGAACGCCAGATCGAGCTTGCCGGTCCGGCGCAGCGCGTCGTCGCGCTCGCGCCAGCGATCACAGAAATCCTGTTTGCCATCGGCGCTGGAAGCCAGGTCGTCGGGCGGGATACTTTTTCCAACTTTCCAACCGAGGCCGAATCTATCTCAGATGTCGGCGGCGGATTTGGCGAGTTGAACACAGAAGTCATTCTCTCCCTCCATCCCGACCTGGTCTTCGCCAGCGAGCTGACCCCGCCGGAACAGATCAAAGCCCTCGAAGACCTCGGTCTCGTGGTCTTTGCGCTGCCAAACCCAACCGAGTTCGAAGGGCTGTTTGAGAGCATCCGCACCGTTGCCAGCCTGACCGGGCATACCGAGCAGGCGGATCAGCTTGTCGCCGGTCTGCAGCAGCGCCTGACCGCTGTGATCGAGGCTGTCAGTCAGGTCACCGAACGCCCGGTGGTCTTCTACGAGATAGACGGCACCGATCCAAACGCGCCCTGGACGCCCGGTCCTGGCTCGTACATCGACCGGCTCATCGCCCTGGCAGGCGGCGAGAACCTCGGCAACCGGCTGGGCAGCGAATGGGCGCAGATCAGCATCGAAGAGTTGATCGCCCAGGATCCGGACATCATTCTGCTTGGGGACGCCATTCTCGGCGGCGTCACCGTGGAGCAGGTGCAGGCGCGGCCGGGCTGGAACGTCCTCAGCGCAATTAAAAACGACAAAGTGTACACCCTCGACGATGATCTGGTCGCCCGTCCGGGGCCGCGCATGGTAGAGGGTCTCGAACTGCTCGCCCGCTTCATCCATCCGGAGTTGTTCCAGTAATCGCATGAGTATCGGGCTCCGTCCATACCTGATAAGTTTAGCGCTGCTGCTTGCCGCCCTCATTCTGAGCATCGCAGCGGGACCGGTGTTCATTCCGCCCGGCACGATCGTGCGCATCCTGGCTAACAGCCTTCCGGGCGTAACCCTCGCGGCGGACTGGCCGCAAAATTACCTCGCGATCGTGTATCAAATCCGCCTGCCGCACGCCTTTCTGATCCTGCTCACCGGGGCGGCGTTGGGCGGCAGCGGCGCGGCTTATCAGGGCGTTTTTCGCAATCCGCTCGCCGACCCCTATCTGATCGGGGTGGCGTCCGGCGCGGGGCTGGGCGCGGTGGCAGCCATGGCGGTCCGCTGGCCCCTGGGGCTGCTGAGCCTCTATGCAATCCCCATGGCAGCCTTCCTGGGCGCTTTGATCACGGTGGTGCTGGTGTACAGCCTCGCCCGGGTCGGAGGCGCCCTGCCGACCACCACCCTCATCCTGGCAGGGGTCGCCGTGAGCGCGTTTGCCACCTCTCTGACCTCGTTTCTGATGCTGCGCTCGAGCCACGAGCTCCGGCGCGCCATCGGCTGGCTGCTTGGCGGCTCGATCTTGAGCGGCTGGGAGCCGGTGCTGGTCATCCTCCCCTACATCGTTATCGGTTTGGGGCTGCTCCTCAGTTCGGGTCACGCTTTGAACGTGCTCCAGTTTGGCGAAGAGCAGGCAGTCCAGCTTGGTCTGCCAGCCGAGCGCGCCAAAGTCCTGATCCTGCTCGCCGCGTCGCTCACCACGGCTGCGGCTGTGGCGTTCTCGGGGGTGATCGGTTTTATCGGGCTGATCGTCCCGCACCTGGCGCGCCTGATTTGGGGTCACGACTATCGCAGCCTCATCCCGCTTTCGATCCTGGGCGGGGGCGCCGCCTTGCTGCTCGCCGATCTGATCGCGCGCACCGCCCTTGCCCCCCAAATTATCCCGGTGGGGATCGTGACCGCCCTGGTAGGCGCGCCGTTCTTCCTCTGGGTGCTGCGCCGCGCGAAGAACCAGGTTTATTGGTAGCGCCGGTTTCTGGCGAAGACGAGTTGGATGTAAGAAGTGTTTTTTGTGCGATTTCGCGTTTATTACGAGGTGAAAGATGCTTGAGATCAAATCGTTATCCGTCAATTATGGCAGCCGCAAAGTGCTGGACGACATCACGCTCGAAGTCATGCCCGGCGAATTGCTGGTGGTGATCGGTCCGAATGGCGCCGGAAAAACCACCCTGATCCGAGCAGTCAGCGGAGCGCTGCCTCTGCGCCACGGCTCGGTCCAGGTGAATGGCTTGGACCTCTCCCGGCTTTCACATGCCCAGCGCGCCCGCCAGATGGCGGTTGTGCCGCAAGCGCGCAACCTGCCCGCCGCAGTCACCGTTTATCAATCGGTGTTGATGGGGCGCACGCCTTACGTGGGCTGGCTCGGACACGCGGGCCAAAAAGACCACCACAGCGCCCGCGCCGCGCTCGAACGCACCTCCTGTGTGGAACTGATCGAGCGCCCGGTCGGCGAACTCTCGGGGGGCGAACAACAGCGCGTGCTGCTCGCCCGCGCCCTGGCGCAGGAAACCTCCGTCCTGCTCCTGGACGAGCCCACCACGCACCTGGATTTGCGCCACCAATCCGGCTTGCTCAACCTGGTTCGGCAGCTTGCCACGCAACAGCAGCTTGCCGTGCTGATGGTCCTCCACGACCTCAACCTTGCCAGCCTCTACGCCGACCGGATCGCATTGTTGGTGGATGGGCAACTGCGCGCCGTCGGCAGCCCCGCCCAGGTGCTGACCGAGGCAACCCTCGCTCAGGTCTATCAGGTGCCGGTTCAGGTCGTGCCCCACCCCGAATATGGCAGCCCGCTCGTCCTGCCCGACGGGCGAAAGGCGGCTGGCTTATGAGGCGCGGTCTGGTAATTGTCAACACCGGCAACGGAAAGGGGAAAACCACGGCTGCGCTCGGGCTTCTGTTGCGCGCCTGGGGGCGCGGCTTGCGCGTTTGCGTGATCCAGTTCATCAAGGCTGAAACCGGCGCCTGGGGCGAGTTCAAAGCCGCCGAGCGCCTGGGAATCGAGTGGCATAAAATGGGCGACGGGTTTACCTGGCTCTCCAAGGACATGGATAAAACCATCCAAACTGCGCGCAACGGCTGGGAGCTTGCCCAACAGAAAATCACCAGCGGCGACTACGACCTGGTCGTGCTGGACGAGTTTACCTACCCCCTGCTTTACGGCTGGCTCGACCCCGCCGAGGTCGTTTCCTGGATGAAGGCGCACAAACCGCCGGAGCTGCACCTGGTCGTCACCGGCCGCGACGCGCCGGAGCTTTTAATCGATTACGCCGACCTGGTCACCGACATGACCGTGATCAAACACCCATTTGACCAGGGCATCAAAGCCCAGCCCGGGATCGAGTTCTGAAAAGGTCGAAAATGCAGATCGAACAACTGATTTCCGCAATCGAGCCGCTCGAAGCGGCAGCCATGCAGGCGGCGCGCGAGCGCCAGGATACTTTGACTAAGCCCCAGGGCAGCCTGGGGCGGCTGGAAGAGCTTTCACTCCAGATCGCCGGCATCACCGCCGACCCGCGGCCGCGCCTGCGCCACAAGGTCGTACTGGTGATGGCAGGCGACCATGGCGTGGTGGAGGAAGGCGTCAGCGCTTATCCCCAGGCGGTCACCCCCGCGATGGTGGTCAATTTTCTAAACGGCGGTGCGGCGATCAACGTCCTTGCCCGGCACGTTGGGGCGCGGGTGGTGGTCGTCGATATGGGCGTCGCCGTAGACCTGCCCCCCCACCCGCACTTGCTGGTCCATAAAATCGCCCGCGCCACGGGAAACATCGCCCGCGGACCGGCGATGAGCCGTTCGCAGGCGTTGGAATGTCTGCAAATCGGCGCGCAGATTTGCCTGGATCAGATCGAGGCGGGTCTAGACCTGCTTGCCACCGGCGATATGGGGATCGGCAACACCACCCCCGCGGCGGCGGTCGCCTGCGCCATAACCAACCGCCCGGTGGAGGAAATCGCCGGGCGCGGCACCGGGGTCGACGACCAGGGGATGCAGCGCAAGATCGCCGCCATCCAGCGGGCGCTCGCGATCAACCGCCCGGAGCCAGCCGACGGCGTCGATGTGCTTGCCAAACTGGGCGGCTTTGAGATCGGCGGGCTGGCGGGCGCAATCCTGGCTGCGGCTTCCCGCCGCCGCCCGGTGGTGATCGACGGGTTTATATCCACCGCGGCGGCGATGATCGCCGTCAGCCTCGCCCCGGCGGTACGCCCTTATCTGATCGCCGCGCATACCTCGATGGAGCAAGGACATCATGTTATGATGGACTGGCTGCAGGTGCGCCCGCTGTTGGATTTACGAATGCGGCTCGGCGAAGGCACCGGCGCGGCTTTAGCCATGTCGCTGGTCGAAGCCTCCTGCAAGATCCTCGATGAGATGGCGACTTTCGCTGAAGCCGGGGTCGCCGGAAAAGACGCTTGAATTGAACCAGCGCGACAACCAACCAGATGAGAACCCGCCCGCGGGGCTGGCGGCTGCATTGCTCGGCGCAGTGCAGTTTTTGCTAGTTTCGCCCGCCTTTATTCGCCGGGCGTTCACCCCGCAGGAGATGGGCGCAGCGGTGGGTTTCTATCCCGTTGCCGGGTTGATCCTGGGATTGATTCTGGCGGGCGTGCGCTTTCTGTTCGCACTGGTGATCCCGCCGCTGTTGAGCGCCGCGCTGATCCTGGCGCTCTGGGTTGCGCTCACCGGGGCGCTTCACTTAGACGGTTTCCTCGATTCCTGCGACGGGCTGCTGGGCGGCTTCACCCCAGAGCAGCGCCTGGAGATCATGCGCGATGAGCGCGTGGGCGCGTACGCGCTGGCTGGCGGGTCGCTGCTGCTGCTGACCAAGTTCAGCGCGCTGGTTTCCATCCCCTGGATCATCCCCGCCCTGGTGAGCGCTGCGCTGCTCAGCCGCTGGGGGGTCGCGATGGTTCTGGTGGCTTTTCCATATGCTCGTTCAGAAGGCCTTGGACGCGCGGTCAAAAACCACGCCGGCTGGCGTCAGGCGCTGCTGGCTTCGATCATCACCTTGGCTGTGTTGGCGCTTCTAGCATTTTGGGCGCCCCCGGTTCCCGTGATCTTATCGGTGGTTGCTGCCGGGTTGGTCTCCATTTTGTTCGCCCGTTTCACCCTTGCCCGCCTGCCCGGCTTGACCGGCGATATTTATGGGGCAGTCAACGAACTCGTTGAAGTTGCGGTTTTGATTGTCTGGTGTTTCTCGTGGAAGTAAAGAAAGGCAAACGAAGGTCAAACGGATGACAACCCGCTTGCTGCTTGTCCGCCACGCCCAGACTGATTGGAACGCCGACGGGCGGTTCATGGGGCAGAAGGACATTGAATTGAGCGTGCTGGGCTTGCGCCAGGCTGAAGCCGTAGGGCGCAGGCTGGCGCGGGAACGCCCCCAGGCGATCTACGCCAGCGACCTGAAGCGCGCCTGGCAGACCGCCGAGCAGATCCACCGCGCCATCGCTGAATCCTGTGCACCCGATCCGCCGCCTCCGCTGCTCCCCGAACCAGCCTGGCGCGAGATGAGCTTTGGCGCCTGGGAGGGTTTGAATTACCAACAGATTACAACCGAACATCCCGAGGCGCTGAAAGCCTGGGAAACCGACTACCTGTATTACGCCCCCCCGGGCGGCGAGAACGTCGCGCAGATGCTCGAGCGCATCTTCTCGGCTCACGCGCAGATCGTCGAACGCCACCCTGAGGCAAGCGTGATCCTCGTCGCGCACGGGGGAACGCTCCAGGCGCTGTTAGCGCACCTGCTCGGTTTGCCGATTGACCGCATGTGGCAGATCCACATGAGCAACACCGGCGTTTCCGAAGTGGACCTGCACCCGGCTGGAGCGGTCTTGAACCTTTTCAACGGCACCTGTCATCTGGAAGGCGTGCGCTGAACGCCGGGCGGCTATGGGCAGACTGACCTTGATCCTGGGCGGCGCCCGCAGCGGCAAATCCGCCTATGCAGAAAGCCTGGCTCTCCAGTACGCTGGCAGCGTGACCTATGTCGCCACCGCCCAGGCGCTGGATCCCGAAATGCTGCAGCGCATCGCCGTCCACCGCCAGGCGCGCCCGGCTGCCTGGGTCACCCGCGAAATCCCATTGGGCGTTGGGCAGGCGCTGCTCGCCGATCCGCCACAAGCGGGTCTGGTGATTTTGGATTGCCTGACGCTGCTGGTCTCCAACCTGCTCATGCAAATCTGCACCCCCGCGGGCGAACTGGACGAAACCGCCGCCGTCGCGCTCGTTGACGCGGAAATCGAAAGCCTGTTGAACGCCGTGCGCCAGATCCCCGCCGATTTCATCATCGTCTCCAACGAGGTCGGACTGGGATTAGTGCCGCCATATCCGCTCGGTCGAGTCTATCGCGATCTGCTGGGGCGGGCGAACCAGCGCCTCGCCGCGCAAGCCAGCCAGGTGATCTTTATCATCGCCGGCATCCCCATGAAATTGACCCCCCTTTGATTGCCAAAAATCTCACATTGCGAAGCCCTGCCCGTTCGCCGGGTAACGTGCTCGAGGCGCAGGTCTTACCAGTTTGCGCCATTTGGAATACAATCTGGACGGCGCAGCTGAGCGCACCATCAACGGGCGGATGACTTCCGCCCAAACCCTGCGCCGCGCAGCGTTTGTCGTCGCCAGGTTCTATCGCAGCGCTTGATCATCATTGCGCGAGGGTGTGAATCAATCCACACCCTCGCCGAGGTTACCTATGAGCGAATACAGCATCCCTTACGGCAAATCCGAACTGAGCTTCCACATCCCCGATGAGCGCAAAGTCGACTGCATCGCTCCGCTCGAAGCGCCAGCCGCCGCCGACCCGCGCCGCGCGGTCGTCCAGGCGCTTGAAACGCCGCTCGGCGCCAGCCGGGTGCAGGATTTTAAAGGCGTCATGAGCGCCGCCATCGCGGTGAACGACAAGACCCGCCCGGTGCCGCACCAACTCCTGCTTCCGCCGCTGCTCGAACGCCTGGAAATGCTCGGGCTGGAGCCGGCGTCCATCCAACTGCTGATCGCCACCGGCACCCACCAACCCATGCAGCCCGAGGAATTCGAGCAGATCTTACCCGCGGAGATCCTGGCGCGCTATCCGGTCTTCTCACACAACGCGCGCGACGAGGCAAACCTGGTACACCTCGGTCAGACGCCGCACGGCACGCCGGTCTGGATCAACCGCCGATATATCGAAGCCGATCTGCGGATCACAATTGGCAACATCGAGCCGCACCAATTCGAAGGCTTTTCGGGCGGCGTAAAGAGCGCGGCGATCGGGCTGGCAGGCGATGCGACCATCAACCACAACCATGCCCTGATGATCGACCCGATGTCTCAGCTCGGCGTGTTCGAGGAAAACCCAGCCCGCCAGGATGTCGAAGAGATCGGCAAGCGCATCGGCGTGCACTTTTGCCTCAACGCCATTCTGAACACCCACAAAGAGATCGTCCATGCGCTGGCTGGCGATCCCTACCTGGTTCTCCAGCACGGCATCCCGCTTGCGCGCCGATTTTGTCAGGTCGCGGTGGACGCGCCCTATGACTTCATGGTCGTCGCGCCAGGCGGGCATCCGAAGGACATCAACCTTTACCAGTCTCAAAAGGCGCTCTACCACGCCAACCAGGTCATGCGCACCGGTGGGACGGTGATCCTGGCAGCCGCCTGCCCCGACGGCACCGGCAGCCCCAGTTATGAAGAGTGGGTGATCGGGATGAAATCCTACACCGAGGTTTTCGAACGGTTCAAGCGCGAAGGCTTCCGCATCGGTCCCCACAAAGCTTTCCAGATTGCGCGCGATGCCTCCAAAGTCCACCTGCTGTTTCTCTCGCAAATGTCCCCAGATTTCACCCGTTCCCTGCTGATCGACCCGGTTTCCGACCTGCAGCAAGCCGTCAATCTGGTGCTGAGCCAGCTTCCGCTGGAGGCGCGCATCGCGATCATGCCGCGCGCCACCTCGACCATCCCCTATCTGAAGTGATTCGCTTCAGCCGCAGCGCCTGAGCCAACACTACGAACGTGGTCTCGTACAGCCAGCCATCCTGATAAAGTTCTACCTTACCGAGATCCCCCTATAACGCTGCGGGGCATGGGATGATACCAAGTCAGCGCGCCTGTTACAGCGCCCAGAGCGCCATACCGCGCACCTGTACCTGCGAAATGTCATTTTGAGAGTAGGAGATGCGTCACTTGTAGAATTTATCGACATCGCCTATTATCGGGTTCAGGCATTTACCAGCGTTTGGCGAAAAGTTAGGGATGGGTGACTGCCAAAATGAATCAAGGAGATATAAATGTACGTCATCACCATCGACATCGATAAATGCGAAGCCTGCGGCGATTGTGTGGACACCTGCCCAAACGAGATCTTCGCCCTGGTCGAAGAAAACGGCAAGAAATATGCGATGGTCGCCGGCGACCCCGACGACTGCATCGGCTGTCTCTCCTGCGAAGCAGAGTGTGGCGAGGGCGCAATTACCGTCACTGAGCTTTAGCTGGCAGATGCCGGACTACGCGAACACGCCCGCCTCAGTTGGCAGGATTGGATCGGTACTCGATCGGGTGACGCTATTCGTGACTAAATCACCGATCCCCCGGGGCGCGCTCATCCGCGCAATTTCAGCATCACCGGGCAGTGGTCCGAACCCCGCACCTCGTCCATAATCATCACGTCCTGCACCTGCGCGTGCAAGGGTTTCGAGACCAGAAAATAATCCAACCGCCAGCCGATCCCCCGGCTGCGCGCATTCGCCATGAACGTCCACCAGGTGTACTGAGCCCGCTCGGGGTAAAGACTGCGATACGAATCGACAAACCCATGCGCCAGGTAGCGGTCGATCCAGGCGCGCTCTTCCGGCAGAAAACCAGTGTTACGCTCGTTCGCTTTGGGGTTCTTCAGATCGATCTCATTGTGGGCGATGTTGAAGTCTCCCGTCAGGATGAGCTGCTGCCCGTTTTCATGTAAAGCGGTGCAAAATTCCAGCAGGTGA
The DNA here is from genome assembly GCA_002050125.1 of Anaerolineae bacterium UTCFX2. GTDB lineage: Bacteria > Chloroflexota > Anaerolineae > Anaerolineales > UBA4823 > UTCFX2. The sequence continues at coordinate 21,592 of MWTA01000070.1, forward strand.
GCATAGAAATCCAGTTTGAAAGGCAAGCGCTCCAGAGCGCGCGCCGCGCTCGGAAAGTAAACGTTGAGCAGCGTGAAACCCGGGTATCTCAGCCAGACCACGCGCCCTTCGGCGTCAAAGCGCGGCGAACCAAGCCCATATCCGACCTCCAACGCGGGTTGGTTGGTGAACACCGCCACGCCGCTATACCCCGGTCGTTCTGCCGGGTTCCAGATCATCCAGGGATAGACTGCCCTCAGCCGCTCCAGCGCCTGCGCGTCGAGCTGCTCCGGGCGGGCGCGCACCTCTTGCAGGCAGAGCGCTTCGGGCGGGTCATTTTCGACCCACTCCATCAAACCCTTTTTCAGCGCGGCGCGCAGCCCATTAACATTCCAAGTTGTGATACGCATACTCCGCTATCTCCCGCCCCATTCCATAGCGCCGATCATTTTGAGAACCAACGATCCGCCGCGTTTTACTGCGCCAGGCGTGCGGTCACCACAAGGTTCGAGCTCTTGACTGGATCAAAGGCTTCCCCTTGCATATTGCCAAAGCTTTGAACGTCCTCGAAACCAGCCTCCGCCAGCGCGCGGCGCAACTCGCCTTCCAATTGCGGTCGCAAACGGGTGCTGGTAACCTTTTGTTCCCAGGCAGCCCCCTCCTGACGGTAAAGCGTAATCACGTGGAACGCGATCAGCCCATCCGGCTCGAAATCATAGAACCGCAGGAACAGCCATTCGCGCCCGGCTTCACGGTGCGATTCGGGCCCCATCCAGCGCAGGCGCTGCGCCATCACCGCGTCGAAATTGCGGTTTTGGATCAGCAGGACGCCTCCCGGTCGCAAACACGCCGCAAAATCCTGCAAAGCCCGCCGCACTTCTACAGCGCTGAGCAGGTGCGGCAGAGAGTTCCCCAGACACAGCAACGCGTCGAAGCCGCGGAATGCGCTGCTCAGTTCGCCAAAGCCCCGTTGTTGAAACTCAGCCTCCACGCCCGCCTGGCTGGCGTTCGCCCGCGCCCGCTCGACCATCCCGGCGCTGAGGTCCGCTCCGGCAACCTGATAGCCCCGCTGCGCCAGCGCGATCGCGTGCCAGCCGGTGCCGCAGGCTGCGTCCAGCACCCGCACGGGCGCCGCGCCGCGCCGAACTCCGCTCAGCGCCTGCTCGAGGAAAGTCAGTTCCAGCTTCAGCCGTCCGTCCCAGTTGACGAAATAATCGTAATCGGAGCTTAACGCGTCGTACATTAGCATTTCTCTAACCTCGCGGCGATGTCTTCGGCGATCATTTTGCGCTTGCAAATACGCATGGCAGCTACTCCTTTGCAAAAGGGCATTTTCAGACCGATCTGAAAATGCCCTTTTAGGCGAGCGGGAAGGCAGGGATTCGAACCCTGGGCTGAGATTTATAGTCCCAGCAACCGCTTAGCAGGCGGCCCCAATCGACCACTCTGGCACCTTCCCAGACGGGGAAATTCTACCATATAAATAAGATAAGCTGCTTCAGGCAGGAAAACTAGCAAATCCGCGGCAGCATCTCCCCCGCCAGCCGCTCGATCACGCGGGTGCTCCCCAGGCGGGTCTTGAGCATCACTCGACCGGCGTGATTCTCCACCACCCGACCGATCCGTACGCTCGCCTCGCCGTAGCGCTGACCGCGCAGCGCCCGCAGCGCCCGCTCCGCCCCCTCTTCGGCGACGATCGCCGCCAGCCGCCCCTCGTTTGCCAGGTAGAGCGGGTCGAACCCCAGCGCCTCGCACGCCGCCTGCACCGCTGGGCGCACCGGGATCGCCGCCTCATCGAGCAGAATCCCTACCTGCGACTGCGCTGCGATCTCGTTGAGCGTGGTCGCCAGCCCGCCGCGGGTCGGGTCGCGCAGCACGTGCACCTCGGCGCCGCTCTCCAGCAGCGCCTCCACCAGCCCGTTCAGCGGCGCGGTGTCGCTTTCCACCTCGATCTCGAAGCCCAACTCGCCTCTGGCGCGCACCACCGCCATGCCGTGGTCGCCCAGCGGACCCGAGAGCAGCACTGCGTCGCCCGGGCGCGCCTGCGCCCCGCCGATCTTCAGCCCCTTCCGCCGCACGCCCAGACCGGTGGTGTTGATGAACAACCTATCCGCCTTGCCGCGCTCCACCACCTTGGTATCCCCCGCCACGATCGCCACACCCGCTTCCTGCGCCGCCTCCATCATCGAGTGGATTACGCGTTCCAGCGTCCGCATCTCCAACCCCTCTTCCAGGATGAACCCGGCTGTGAGATAGAGCGGCTTCGCCCCCAGCATCGCGACGTCGTTCACTGTCCCGCACACCGCCAGCCGTCCGATGTCCCCGCCAGGGAAGAACAGCGGCGTAACCACGTGCGAATCCGTGCTGAGCGCCAGCTCCAACTCCTCGCCCAGTTCCAGCGGCGCCGCGTCGTCGCCTGTGCGCAGGATCGGGTTATCGAAGTGCGGCAGAAACAGCCGTTCCACCAAATCGTGGGTCATCTTGCCCCCGCTGCCATGCCCCAACACGATCCGCTCCTGGTGCGGCAGCGGTATCGGGCAGACCGGTCCTTCTTCCAGCGTCACGCGCTTGTGTTCAGCGTCCATCTATATCAGCCTGCCTCCCGGTTCACGGCTGCCGCTTGTAACGATAATAGGCGGCGCAAGCCCCCTCCGCCGAGACCATCGGCGCGCCGAGCGGGCTTTCCGGCGTGCACTCCCGCCCAAATGCTGGGCACTCAACCGGCTTTTTCAGCCCTTGCAGCACCAGCCCGGCGATGCACAACGCCGATTCCTGGGTCTGGATCTGACCCACCGCAAAGCGCTGCTCGGCGTCGAACTCCGCCAGTTCGCGCCGCAGCCTCCAGCCGCTCTGCGGGATCACGCCGATCCCGCGCCACCCCATGTCGCACGGCTCGAACACCTGCTCGATCACCTGCTGCGCCGCACGGTTGCCTTCGTAGGTCACCAGCCGCTTGTACGCGTTGCGGACTTCCAGCCGCCTCCCCTCCAGCATCTGCAGCGTTTCCAGAATCCCCTGGGCGATGTCCAGCGGCTCGAATCCGGTCACGGTCATCGGCACGCTGTAGCGCTGCGCCAACGGCGGGTACTCCCAATAGCCCATCACGGTGCACACGTGCCCCGCCAGCAAAAAGCCCTGCACCCGGTTGTGCGGCGAAGCCAGGATGACTTCCATCGCCGGCGGCACGCGCACCTGCGAGACCAGCACGCTAAAGTTGCGCAGCCCTTGCGCCCGCGCCTGCAGCACGCACATCGCGTTCGCCGGGGCGGTCGTCTCGAACCCAATCGCAAAGAACACCACCTCGCGGTCGGGGTTTTGCCGGGCGATTTCGAGGGCGTCCAGCGGCGAATAGACCACTCGCACTTCGCCGCCCGCCGCCCGCACCGAGAACAGGTCGCGCCCGCTGCCCGGCACGCGCAGCATATCTCCGTAAGAGGTGAAAATCACTTGGGGGCGGGAAGCGATCTCTAGCCCGCGGTCGATCAATTCGAGCGGCGTCACGCACACCGGGCAGCCCGGCCCGTGCACCAGTTCCAACTCTGGCGGCAGAAGCTGATCCAGCCCGTAATGCAGGATCGCGTGCGTTTGCCCGCCGCAGATTTCCATCAGCACCCAGGGCTGCCGCACGGTCTGGCGGATCGCCTCGATCACGCGATGCACCTGCGCCGCCGCGCGATATTCTTCCAAGTACTTCATTCTTTTGCCTCAGACCCGCGCACCGCCGTCCCGCTGAAACCGCCCTCCTCCCCCAGACTGTCGATCTCCGCCAATAGCGCCAGCGTCTCCTGCGCTTCGGCTTCATCGATCAGGTTGAGCGCAAAACCGACGTGTACCAGCGCGTAATCGCCCACCTGCGCTTCGGGAACGTATGCCAGGCAGACTTCGCGCCTCACGCCGCCGAAATCCACCTTGCCCATCGTCAACCCGCCGCGCTGGTAAATTTCGATAATCTTACCCGGCACTCCTAAACACATAAACAGGCTCCTCTTATTCGGTCTTTTTACCGATACCGTTCAATTTTACTGCTGCCGCCACAGCCTGCCCAAGCGACAAGCCCCCGTCGTTGGCTGGCGTCTGCCGGTGCAGGTAGATCTCGAAGCCGGCTTCTTGCAGCAGCCCGGCGCTGACCGTCAGCAGGTACGAATTTTGCCACACCCCGCCGCTCAGCGCCACTTTGTTGATCCCGCTTTCAGCCCGCAGTTGGCTGCAGGCTTCGAGCGTCAGTTTTGCCACGCCGTTGTGAAAACGGGCTGCGATGGTCGCAATCCCGGCGCCGGCGCGCAGGTCTTCCAGCGCCTGGCGCAGCATCGGCGCCGGGTCGATGACGCCGTCCCGCAATTCGAACGGGTAAAAGCGCGGTTCGCGCCCATCCAGCCCGGCTTCCAACTCGATCGCGGCTTGCGCCTCGTAGTTCACCGTCTGGCGAACGCCAATCAGCGCCGCTACCGCGTCGAACAGCCGCCCCATGCTCGAGGTATCCGGACAATTGATCCTCGATCGGAGCTGCCCGCGCAGCGCTTCGAGCGGCGCAATCGCCGCCTCTTTCTGTTCGAGCGCGTAACGCACCGGCGGCAAATCCTCAGCCCAATCCAACCCGGCGCGCTCCAGCCATGCCAGCGCCATACGCCACGGCGCGCGCGCCGCCTGGTCCCCGCCCGGCAGCGGGGCGTATTGCAGGTGCAGCGCGCGCCGGTAAGCGCCGTAATCCGCCAGCAGCACCTCGCCGCCCCAGATCGCTCCGTCCTCGCCGTAGCCGGTCCCGTCGAAAGCCACTCCGATCACCTGCGTCCCCTCGCTCAGCCCGTTCTCTGCCATACAAGCCGCGATGTGGGCATGGTGGTGCTGCACCCCCACCGCACTGAGCCCCTGCGCTTCAGCCCGCCTCAGCGCATAGCGCGTCGCCATATAATCCGGGTGCAGATCATACGCGATCGCCTGCGGCTGGATACGGAACAGCCGCTCGAAATGCTCCACGCCCTGCTCGAACGATTCGAGCGTCTCGAGGTTCTCCATGTCGCCGATGTGATGGCTCAAAAAGGCGTAGCGCTGGCGCGTCAGGCAGAAAGTGTTTTTGAGCTCCGCCCCAACCCCCAGCACCGGCGGGACTTCAAAAGCCAGGCGCACCGGATCCGGCGCAAACCCGCGGGCGCGCCGCAGCGGGTACAACCCCGAGGCGCGCTTCTGCTCCTGCTCACGGCGCGTGGCGGGGAACATGCGCACCACCGAATCATCGCAGCGTATGTGGATCGGGCGGTTGTGCATCAAAAAAGCATCCGCCAGCGGCGCCAGCCGCGACCGCGCCGCTTCGTTTGTGGCGCAGATCGGCTCTTCGCTCAGGTTGCCGCTGGTCATCACCAGCGGCGGCAAGTCAAAGACCGGCGGCGTTGCGCCGGGTTGCGCAAACAGCAGATAGTGCAGCGGCGTGTAAGGCAGCATCACCCCCAACGTGTTCTGTCCGGGGGCGACCTCCGCGGCAACCGGCGAATCGAACCGCCGCCGCACAATCACAATGGGACGTTCGCGCTGTTCCACCAGCCTGCGTTCCACCGGGCTCAACAGGCAGTGCGCCTGCACCCCTTCGATATCCGCCAGCATCAAAGCGAACGGCTTGTCCACCCGCAGTTTGCGGCGGCGCAGCTCGCGCACCGCTTCAATGTTAGTCGCGTCGCACGCCAGGTGAAAGCCCCCCAGCCCCTTGATCGCCAGGATCTTACCCTCGAACAGCAGATCGCGCGCCTTCAGGATCGCCGCATCGCCCTGCGCCAGTTCGCGGCTCTGCCCTCCAGCCTCCAACCAGACCTGCGGTCCGCACTGCGGGCAGGCGATCGGCTCGGCGTGGAAGCGCCGGTCGGTTGGGTCCTCGTACTCCGCCGCGCATTCGGCGCACAGCGCGAACCCTGCCATGGTCGTGTTGCGCCGATCGTAGGGAATATCTTGGGTGATGGTGAAGCGCGGTCCACAGTTGGTGCAGTTGATAAAGGGGTAGCGGTAGCGCCGGTCCTGCGGGTCGAACAGCTCCCTGAGGCAATCGGCGCAGATGCTCACGTCCGGCGAAACCGGCTGGAACTCCACCGCCTGCGCCTCGGAATGGCGAATCTCAAAACCCTGGAAGCCATTCGCCGGGCGCCATTCGAGGCGCACCTCATCGATGCGCGCCAGCGTTGGCGCCTCGGCTTGAAGCGCTTGAACGAACTCCTCCAGATCCGCCCGCCGCCCGTCCAGTTCGATCTCCACCCCAGCGGAGGTGTTGCGCACCCAGCCGCTCAGACCATGCCGCAGCGCCAGGTTATAGACGAACGGACGAAACCCCACCCCCTGGACGATCCCGCCAACCCAGATCTGCGCGCCTTCCAACTTCCGCCTCCGCTCAAGCCCTCTGCCGCCGGGCTTGCGCCGCGAGCCAGGCGGTCCAGGCTTCCAACCCTTCGCCGGTGCGGCATGAAAGCGGAAACACCGCCAATCCGGGGTTGAGCGCTTCCACGCCGCGCCGGAAGTAATCCATGTCGAAAGGCACATAAGGCAGCAGATCGATCTTGTTGATGATCAGCGCGTCCACCCCGCGATAGATGTTGGGATACTTGTAGGGCTTGTCATCGCCCTCCGGCACCGAGGCGATCAGCACATTACAGTGCGTCCCAAGCTGAAAGCTCGCCGGGCAGATCAGGTTGCCCACATTTTCCACGATCAGCAAGTCGAGCTGTTTCAGGTCGAACTGCGGCAGCGCAGCCTGGAACATCACCGCGTCCAGGTGACAGTCTCCGCCGGTGTTGATCTGCACCGCCAGTACGCCCTGCGCGCTGATCTTGTCGGCGTCGATCGTGACCGGTGCCGTGTCACCTTCGACCACCGCCAGGCGCAGCTGCCCCGCCAGCGCCTCAATCGTGCGCAGGATCAGGCTGGTCTTCCCCGCCCCCGGCGAAGCCATCATGTTGATCGCAACCACCCCCTGCTCATCCAGCCTGCGTCGGTTTTCCTGAGCAAGCAGATCATTCGCATTCAGAATTTGTTCGACAATGGCGATCCTTTGAACCACAGTCGACCTCACAGTCTCAATTCCACAGATAAAACGCGCCCACGCGCATTATTCAACCTCGATCGAGTCGAGGTAAAACTCCTCGCCCGCCGCCACCTGGATGCGTTCGCTCCCGCAGCGCGGGCAGGCGAAGCTCTCGCCCCGTGGAGTGAAACGTTCTGTGCACTCCAGGCACAACAGTTCGAACGGCACCCGGCGGAAATTGAGCCGCGCGCCCTCGGCAGGCGTGTCTTTGCTGATTATATCCCAATAGAACTGCACCGAATCGTCCACGATCGACGCCAGCTCCCCGATCACCAGGTTCAGCGTCACCACTCGCCTCGCCTGGGCTTGTTTAGCGTAGCGCAGCGTGATTTCCAGAATGCTTTCCGTTACGGCGAGTTCGTGCATAGGCGATCTACATTAGCGATAGCGGTGCATCGCGCCGCTAATTCAGCGCCGCGGTTCGGCTACCCGCAAACGCGGCAGAATTAATTCTACCTCATTCGCCCCAATCGTTTGATTTCCCTTATAATTCAGCGGGAAGCACGCCCTTCCACTCATCTGACCCGGAAGAGTTTGCTCAAACGACGATGAATAAAATTGGCAGTCTCACCAGTTTGTGGAAAAACGTCGGCGAAGCCGACCTGCGCCCGTTTCGCGACCAGGCTCTGGCTGGGGTGCGGATCGCCATCGTCGGCGAGCCAGGCTCGGGGCGCGCGGCGCTGGCTGACCAGATGCGCCGCGACCCAAACCGCCCCCAACTTGCCAGCGACGCGCCGGTCCTGACACTCGATCTCGAATCAGCCAGCCAGGCTGCTACCGCTGACCTCATTATCCTGCTCATCCCCGCCGGGAAACGCGATATCAGCCGCGAACGAGCGCTGGTGCAGTATTGGCAGAACCACGGTCAGCGGGCGCTGGTTTTCATCAATCAGGATAACCCGGATCAAGTCCAGCCTTCGGCTGACGCTCAGGCGCTCAGTCCCTCGACCGTTCAACCCGGCTGGCGAGTGATCAGCGGTTCCGTCTCCGACACCCGCTTCCTGGTGGAAAAATTTGTCCCGGCGGTGATCGAACTCGTCCCGGGCTTGCTTCTGGCGCTCGGGCGGTATTTCCCACTCTTCCGGCTCAAAATTGCCCATTTCCTGATCAACGACACCAGCTTTTCGAACGCCGCCTATGCCATGAGCACCGGTCTGGCGGAACTCGTCGCCGTGCTGGATCTCCCAATCACCATTGCCGATACCATTGTCCTCACCAAATCGCAGGCTTTCCTGGTCTACAAACTCGGTCTGGCTTTGGGCTACTCTACCAATTGGAAGGATTACGTCGCGGAGTTTGGCGGGGTGTTGGGCGGGGGTTTCGTGTGGCGCAACATCGCCCGCTCGCTTGTCGGGCTGATCCCGCTCTGGGGGATCATCCCCAAGACCGCCATCGCTTACGCGGGGACCTATGTGGTGGGCAACGTGGTTCTACAGTGGTACCTGACCGGCAAACACCTCTCCAAGCCGCAGATGCGCCAACTCTATTCCAGAGCCTTAGAGCAGGGTCGCGCCCTCGCCCGCACTCTGGCGGCGCGCATGCCGCGCCCCCGTTTGCGGCTTTCGTTCCGCTTGCCCTGGTCGCGGCGGCCGCGCCTGAGCGCCCCGGCGGATCCGCAACTCCCCGCCCCGCAGAAAACCAAGCCGGCGAAACGCCGTCAGGTCTGCCCGAACTGCGGGAAGACCAACAGCCGAGACGCCAGATTTTGCCAGTACTGTGGAACTGCTTTCAACTGAGATCGAGCTGAGCCTTACAGCCGGTCCAAGCCGTCTTCGCCGTACTCGTTGATCGAGCGCGCACAGCGAAACCCGACATCATCCCGCCCTTCCTCGATCCACAGCCAGGAGCGCGCCGTCAGCCGCACCGCAATGCCCCCAAATTCCCGCCAGGATCCGCCGCGCAGCACGTGCATAAATGGACCCTGGTATTCGCTGCCGGTCCACTCCCAGACGTTGCCCACCATATCCCACACGCCGTACGGTCCCACCCCCTGCGGGTAACGATCGACCGGGGCGGTGCCTGCCACCTTAGACTCCCAGTTGTTGCAATATAACCCCTCCACCCATTCTTCCCCCCAGGGGTACGTCTGCCCATCGGCGCCGCGCGCAGCCTTTTCCCATTCTTCTTCGGTCGGCAGACGGCAATCCAGCCATTCGCAAAACGCCAGCGCGTCGTTGAGGCTCACGCCCACCACTGGGTGCAGCCCTTTACCGCGCGGATACATCCCATCCTTCCAATCCGGCGGCGGGTTGCGCTGTGGAGCGAACTGCAGAAACTGCAGGTATTGAGAATTGGTGATCGGATAGCGCGTGATCTCGAATGCCGGCAGACCGAGCAGATGCTGATCGCTGCCATAGCGAAACTCCCCGCCCGGGATAGTGATCCACTCGATTTCGAGCATTTCGCCTACGGGGAGTGTGAGCGGTCCGGTATCCCGTAAGGGTGGTCCGGGCAAGGGCGCAGCAGGATTGCCATTCATGACAATTGCCTCTGCCGGCAGCCGGGCGGGTTTTAACTGTCCCGTGATTGTGCGGCCGCGCCGCAGCGCTTTCCGGAAATCCACGACGGTGTCGAACCGGTTCGAAGCCAGGATCTCCATGCCGCGCAGTATTGCCCGCTCCACCGGTTGGCTGATTTGCGGGTTCAGTTCGCAGGGCGGCGCCAGGCGCTCACCGGTCACCCGTTCAATGCTCTCCGGAGGGCGCTTATTGGTCAACAGCATATAAATCGTCGCCGCTAATGAGTATTGATCCGTGCGGGCGTCGGTCGAGCTGTGCCCATATTGCTCGATTGGAGAATAGCCAGGCGTGACTGCCCTGGCTGCCATGGTAGTTTTCCGACCCGGATCGTAGGTTTTGGCGACGCCAAAATCAACCAACATTGCCCGGTCTGCCCGGGTGATCTTGATGTTAGCCGGCTTGATATCCCGATGGATAACGGGAGGGCTTTGCGAATGCAAATAGTTGAGCGCGTCGCAAATCTGATCGATCCAGCCCAACACCTTGGCTTCGATCAGCGGCTGTTTCACCCGGTTCAGAATCTCCTGCAGGTCGTACCCATCGACGTACTCCATGACCAGGTATTGACCTTCGCTGGGCTCGGAAAAATAATCGATTACGCGTGGGAGGTTGGGGTGATGCAAGTTGGCGAGGATCATCGACTCGCGTTCGAACTGGCGCTGCGAATCCTCCCAGTAATCCAAGTTCTCTTTGATGGCGCAGACAGTCCCCTGGACGATGTCCTCCGCCTGATATACTGTGGCAAACCCCCCTTGACCAAGCTGTTGCAGGATGCGATAGCGGTTATGAACAATTTCACCGGGGTTGTGCGGCATCGCGTCCTGCTAAATTATCTGCACCACTACCACGCCGACGTTGTCTTCGCCCCCGGCTGCGTTTGCCGCATCCACCAGTTTCTGACAGGCGTCCTTGGGGTCTTTGGCGTTTTCGATCAGATCCACGATCCTGGCGTTCTCGTGCACCATCTCCCACAAACCATCGGAGCAGAGCAAGATGAAATCTCCGGGCTGGAGTTCCTTTTCGAAGAGGTCGATCTGCACCAGCCCTTTTTGCCCCAGAAATCGGAAGATCATGTTGCGGCGCGGGTGAGTATAAATCTCATCCGGCAGGAT
>MWTA01000004.1 GCA_002050125.1 Anaerolineae bacterium UTCFX2
TTATATTCATTTTCAAGAATTTGACGCAAAGAGCAGCGGGAGAAATCGTACTGGAGCACCCCCGGGCAAAGCCTGTGAACCAGGTACGAGGTTTCGATGCTCATTGGCTCTAAATCAGCCAGGCGCAGCCTCTTCAGGTGAGTTACCTCCTCTCCCGGAGTTATCTGCAACGCTTCGGCAATTTCATTCGACGCCTGGATGAGTTCTGAAGAAAGAACCACCGCACGGGGCTCCATCTCGCGTTGGCGCATATCCTCCGTAAAGCTAATAATCTTTGACAAGCCTTGTTCAATTGTAGGATTAGAAACATATGTGCCGCGTCCGCGCTGCCTGTGGATCAGCCCATCATTGACTAGCATATCAAGCGACTGGCGGACAGTGGTGCGACTAAGGTTGAATTTTTCGACCAACTCAGATTCGGATGGAAGCATGCTGCCTGGCTTCCACTCGCCCTCCAGAATCTGCGTGCGAAGGATTTTGTACAGTTGGTAGTAATATGGGAGGAGGTTGTCACGGAGGATCATTATCATTGCTCCGGATAATTTGCCGAAGGCTAAACTGGATGCGAAAGTTGTTGGAACATTCTAATATTATCACAAAACATAGAGGTAAATCAAATCAGCTTGCTGGAAATCCAGTTGATAAACGACTGGGGTGTGGTGAAGACGGCTTCTGGATTCTCCGCCTTAAGTTTTTCCGTGTTGAACGGATCCGCCCAAGCCGCGCTTAAGGGGATCACCCCCGCTATCCGGGCTTCGTGAACATCGGAGGGTGAGTCCCCCAGATAGAAAACCCTGGAGGGCGGCAAAGCCCAACGATCAGAAACTTTCTGGATGAGTTTCGACTTGATCGATCCGTGCGGCGAGCCTGTCTCTACCATCTCGAAATAGTTTTCAAGAAGAGCGTGCCTTAATGAAAAGGCAGTGCTATAAGTTCCTTTGCCTGTAACGACCGCCATACGGATTCCATGGCTTCTCAACAATTGTAGCGATTCTTCAATGCCCAGAAAAGCCCCAATATTTCTCTGAGTGAAAAGCCTTTCATATTCTTTCAGATATACTGCCAAGCTTTCTTCCCACCGATCTGGTACTGCTCGTTGGATGACACCTGCCTCATCAGGTCCGAAAAGGCTGACGATTTCATTATCTGTAATAGAACGACCAGTAAACCGCGTGATGGCTCTGCGGAATGCTTCGATCACAATCGGCAGCGAATCGACGATTGTCCCGTCGAAATCAAAAATAGCGCCGGCAATTTGCATATGTCAGATAATTCCTATTGGGATGTGTCGATCCAATATGTGAGGTTGTGCGGCTCATCCGGGTTCAACCCACGCGTGAGGGCGCGGTAATAAGCCATATATTGAATCGCTGGCAGGTAAAGGATTATCCGGGCGTATTCTCCCAGCCCTGAACCGAGTTGGACCAGGTGATCTGCGCTCCGGGTAATCTCGGGGAAGGCTTGTTCACAAATAGCCCAGGTAACTCCCTGCAATGCCTTCATATCCGCTAGAAGGCAGGCTTCCTCCTGGCTGGCGCTATCTGAGAACAATAAAGTTACGAGCATTTGCTCATCGACATTAGATTTGGGGCCATGGCGAAAATCCAGCGCGGGGTAACAATCACATGGCAGCAACACCATCTCTTTGATCTTGAGCTGGCTTTCGCGAGCAGCGCCATATAATGGAGCATTGGCAAGAAAAGAGTATCGGGTTAAATCTGCGCGCTGACCGATGTCCCGACCCAAGTCGTGAAAAGCTTGCATCTGCAGAGAGCAAATTTCGGGAAGTTGCCTGAGTTCATCGAGGTATGCTTCGTCGTTTGCAGCAATTGCCGTGATGAGCTGTGTCACGAGGATCATGCCTGTCAGCGAGCGGGTGGTGACAACCGCTTGCTCCGTTACAGGAGAGAGGATGAGCGCCAGGGTGCTTTCTATCGCCAGCGGGCTGTCTTCTGTGCAGGTAATACCCAGGGTTGGAATCCCCCGATCATTAAGGAAATGTAAAGCATCTACGACTTCGGTGGTTTTCCCTGAGCGCGAGCTCAGGATCGCCAGAGTCTTGCGGTTTTTATTCAAGACAGTTGCCGGGAATTTATAGACATCAAACGCTGGCGCCGCTTTGGCTGAAAGATGGGCTTTTGCCTGCATGACTGTAGCGCCAGACACAGAAGCGTTTAAGCCAGAGCCGCAGCCAGTGAAGATGACTTCCTCAACCCCGTTGAAAATCTTCCGGATAGCCTCAGACTGATTTAGGATAAGAGGAATAAGCCGCGACCAGGCTTCAGGCTGACTTCCGATCTCGCCAAAACTGTAATAGTCGTTTTGGAATGATCCCATTGCTAATCTCCTTGTGGTTGGTATCGATGTATTTTTGTATAACGTATGTAGCACTTAAGCAGATCGGTGAAGGGAACACCGCTATTTTTCGGGGTTATTCACGCTTAACTGCATAACTTCTAGTATAGGTGTTAGAACTATGGCGCATGCCCAAGCCTCTTAGCGATAAATCGGTGAACCTGTTCAGATGACAGCCGGGCAGATGCGCCGCCGGGTGTTGAGGCGCCGATCGCGCCACACCCATTCGCGAATTGTAACGCTTCCGGGATCTCCTGGCTTTCTTCTATTAATGCGTAGAGCAGCCCCGCGTTGAAACAGTCTCCGGCGCCGGTGGTTTCGACAACATCTATTTTAAAAGCGGGCGCCTGCCATACGTGATTGCCCGCCCGCGCGATCGCCCCTTCCTTGCCGCGTTTCACGATGACGGTGGACCCGAACCGGCTCAGCTCTTCAAGTGCAGCTTCTAAAGAACCTTTACCGGTAATGTTCAGGATCTCCACCTCATTAGGGATGAAATAATCTACATAAGGTAACAGGTTGTGGAGGTCTATTCCCCATTGCTCAGCCGGGTCCCAGCCGCTGTCAAGCGAAGTAGACAGGTTGTGCTCTTTTGCCAATTTGAAAAGCCTTGCAAAATCGAGTTTCAGACCATCCTGGATGAAAATCGATCCGCTATGCAGATGATCAAACTGTCCAAGCAGATGGAGGGGTAAATCCTGGTATTGAAGGCTGGTTATTGAAGCCAGGTAGCTAATCAGGGCGCGGTCAGTTGAATAGGATAAAGCCACACAAGCCCCGGTGTGAATTGACGGGTCTTGGATTACGTGACCCGTGTCGATGTGACGCTGTTGTAACTCGTGCAGGATAAAATCACCCAGCGCATCGGCGCCTATCTTTCCCCAAAATGTGACATCGGCGCCCAACCCCGCCAGGCAGTTGGCGCAGTTGGCTGAGGACCCGCCGGGGTGCATCGAAAAAGACTCGCAACTGAGTTCCTGCCCCAGGACGGGAAACCCACTAATCCCGCTGACGATGATATCCACATTGGCATCGCCCACAACTAGAAAACGTTTCATCGTGCACAAGTATAGATAAACCTGTTTCTTTTAGGACAAAAAATTACATCATCAAGCGCCCAGAAGCTCGCGGCGGGCAGTTTCGACGATCCGATCGATTTCTTGGGACAGCAAGGGGTCAATTGGCTCGGGTTGGTGATGCGCGAGAATGTGATCAACTTTGGCAATTGCTCGATCGGTTATCGTTTTAGCGCCCTCCGCTTCCCAAGCTTCATAAGTTTGGCGAGCCCATAGATCGCTTGGGAACCATTGTTCCTGGCGGAAATGACTCCGGGTGTGAGGATGAAAAAGAAAGTTGCCTCCTGGTCCAACATCGGCAATGGCTGCGGCGGCTAACCGGTCTTCATCCACTTGAAAACCCTTTAACAATCTTTTTGCAAAATCTATGGCTTCGTTATCGACGATCAGCCACAATAAGCTGGCGCCATGATCTTCGCCGAGGATCCCGGCATGCCCAAACAGGTCAGCGCCAGCCAGCATGGCAGGGACGAGGGTCCCCATTTTTTCCATGCCAGCCTGAGCGTCCAGGGATTTTGAGTCCGACAGGTTTACATTTACGTACACCGGCAATCCATAGTGCTTTCCAATCTGCGTCATTGAAACTGCCATGAGCGCTTGTTCTGGAGAGCTGAACACGAATGATGCGGTGCGCGCATCTAAGATGTGAGGAATTCCGCCGTACATCATAGGTGTGCCGGGACCAATGGCTTGGACCGCGACTATACCCGCAAGAATCTCTGCATTTTCTTGCGCCAGAGTACCTGCCAGGGTAGCTGGACCTGTGCCGGTGACGCTCGCCATCGGACCGAC
>MWTA01000018.1 GCA_002050125.1 Anaerolineae bacterium UTCFX2
AGGAATTTCAACGCCAAGCCCGGCGCGATGTCCGGCACGTAAAGCACCGAAGCCACGCGCCTGCCAGCCAATGCCATCGGGACAGCCATAAATCCGCCGGTGAACAGCATTGCGTCCGGCTTATAGCGCTTCAGGATTCTGCCTGCTTGGGCGTAACCTCTGCCAAGCCGCAATAAATTACCGGGCAGACGGCTCAGCCCTACACCATGGACGCCAGCAGCAGAAATCGCCTGGAATGGAATGCCTGTCCGCTCTACCAAATCTTTTTCCATGCCTCCTGCGACACCGACCCACAACACCGAGAATGAAGTCCCTTCCTCGCCTGGCGGGTTCGCCGAACCGATCTCATTTTCCAACGCCTGCAGAACGGCGAGCGCCGGATTGACTCCGCCGCCGGTCCCACCTGCGCAGATCAATAACCGCATCGAATGGTTTTCCTTTTTCTTCGTTTTTACGGACGGATACGCGCGAAATACCTAAGATAATCCCGACCGCAGTCAGGGTTGCCACCAAGTTCGAGCCTCCAGCGCTGATAAATGGAAGCGGGTTCCCAGTAACCGGTAAGAGGTTAACTGACACCGACATATTAATGAAAGCCTCCAGGCTGATCCAGACAATTAGTCCGGCTGCGAGTAAAGCCCCCATTTCATCAGGGGCATGCCTGGCAACAATGAAACCGCGCCACAGGAGCAGCCCGTACAGGACAACCAGAAAAGCGGAGCCAATAACTCCGGTCTCCTCACCGACAACTGCAAAAATGCTGTCAGTCGGCGGCACGGGGAGACCCGTCACCTTGGTCGTCGCCTTACCGATCCCAACGCCAAACCAACCGCCATTGTTAAACGCTTCAAGCGAGCGAACGACCTGGTATGAACCTGCGGTCGGGTCCTCGAGCCCGTCCAGGTAGTCGGCGACGCGTTTGCTGCCGGTAGGGTGAAACTGAACGACCAGCCATCCTATCACGAGAGCTAACACAATCAACAAGCCGATCTGTTTGAGTTCGCCGCCTGCCAGGAAGAACATCAGCCCTCCCAACGCCAGGATTGTCACAGCTGCGCTCAAATCCGGTTGAATTGCGATCAGCCCACCCAAGACACCCAGAATAACCCCAAGCGGGATCAGTCCAAAGCCTACATTACTCAACTGCTCACGCCGTGCAGTAAACCAGATCGATAGATAAACCACCGTCACCAATTTCGCCAGTTCGGAAGGCTGGACCGAGCCGCGATATAGCGTGCGTGAGGCGCCATTTACAACCTCGTTCACAATCAGGACAGCGATCAGTAACACAACTGTGATGGTAACCACCGGAACCGCCAGCTTACCTAAAACGTGGTAATCAATGAACATCATTGCGGTCATCACCACCAAACCAAGCGCCAGCCAGATCAATTGGCGGTTGAAAATCATATTCGGGTCATCATACCAACTGAACGAATAGTCATAGCTTGCCGAATAAACCATCAGCAGACCGAAGATGATCAAGATGAACACGATCAACAGCATCCAGATATCGAACTTGAAATGGATGGTGTGGTTTTTGGCGGCTGATCGAGGCTTCTGGGCGGTTCTTTCTTCAAACTGCGAAAAAGAAACGCCCAATCCATCCACGACAGACTGGTATGTGCGTTTACGGCGGGATCGTGCGCCAGATTTTATGTCAGTTCGTTCACCCAACGAGCGAAACATTCTCCACGCTCCTCAAAATCCTTGAATTCATCGAAACTCGTCCCACCCGGGGAAAGCAAGACAACATCGCCAGGCTCCACAATCTCGGCTGCACGCGCCACCGCTGCGCGCAGACCCGAGGCGTGCGAGAGGGTCAGCAGTTCGGTTCTCGATAGCTGCAATTCATCGAGTATCTTGTCCGCGGCTTCGCCAAACAGGATCAAGTGGTCTACGCGTTGTTTTACCAGGGAAGCGAAGTCCTTCCAGGGCAGTTGTTTATCCCGGCCCCCAGCGAGCAGCACCAGCGGTTCATCGAAGGACCGGATCGCCGCCATTGCTCGTTCTGGAGAGGTCGCAATCGAATCGTTGTACCAATCGGCGTCTTTCCAGCGGCGCACAAACTCCAGACGATGAGGAATGCCCCGAAAACCCTTCACCCCAGCCTGCATCGCCTGGATCGACAACCCAGCCGCGGCTGCAATGCAGCAAGCCGCCATTACATTCAACAGATTATGCTCTCCCCTCAACAAGATCTCGTCTCGGGCAATTACGGGCGCTTCGGTAATGCCCTCTCCCCCCTCTGCCCTAGAGTGCGGATGGCTTGGTTCTTTATGAAAGCGCAAGTAGACAGAATCGTGGCGCAGTTCCGCCCCGAGCTGACCCTTTGTCAGGCTTGTCAAACCGAACGAAGAAAGCCGCCCCCTGACTCGATCCGCCAGTGACCAGGCGCCTGGGTCGTCCCTGCCCAACACCGCATAGTCCTTCTCGGTTTGAAATTCCAGGATGCGCGTTTTGGCGCTGCGATACGCCTGCATCGTTCCGTGCCGGTCCAGGTGGTTGGGTGTGATATTCAACACAGCCGCCACCTGGGGCGAACGCGTCATGATATCCAGTTGAAAGCTTGAAAGCTCCATCACTGCATAGTCATCGGGATGCATCTTTTCGATCTCGCGGATCAGGGGCGCGCCGATGTTTCCGCCGACCCACGCTTGCCGGCTGGGGGTCTTCAACCCGTCGGACTGAACCGCGCACTGCGCCATTCGCCCGACAAGCGCGGTTGTGGTCGTTTTGCCCGCTGAGCCGGTGATCCCGATAACTTTGCACGGAGCCTCTTCGAGGAAAATCTGGGAATCGTTCGATAAAGGTATCCCTCGTTTAACTGCCTCGACAACCAATGGCAGCGTGAGCGGGACACCTCCCGATGGACAAACGAGCGTCGCCGCTTCGAGCAAATCGAGGGGATGCCCTTCGCAAACCCACTCAAGGCGAGGGTCGTGGGCATAACTGAGCAGTGCTTCGTGCGCCTCAACCAGTTCGTCAAACGGTCGCTGGTCAGTGATCACAACCTGAGCGCCTTGTTTGAGCAAATAGCCAGCCAGCGCGGTTCCCTGGCGGGCTGCTCCGATAATGACTACGCGTTCGGCGCTCCAATCTCTCATTTTCTATCTCACACGACTGCCAATGCCACGCCTATCATGGCGAACAGCAAACTGATCAACCAGAATCGCTGGACAACCTGGGTTTCGCTCCAGCCCGAAAGCTCAAAATGGTGATGAATTGGCGCCATTTTGAATAACCGCCTGCCGCCGGTCAACTTGAAATACGCCACTTGAAGAACCACGCTCAGAACCACGCTGGAGGGAATGATGGCGATGACCGGCAGCAGCACCCATTGCCCGGTCATCAAGGCGACCACAGCCAGGGTTGCGCCGAGCGAAAGCGCGCCGGTATCGCCCATGAACAATTGAGCCGGGTGGACGTTGAACCACAAGAAACCGAACACCGCTCCGACCACCGTGAAACAAAAATGCGCCAGGAATACCTGCCCCTGGATCAGCGCAATCCCGCCATAGGTGACAAACGCAGTCGCTGAAATCAATCCTGCCAGCCCATCCAAGCCATCCGTGAGATTGACCGCGTTGCAATAGGTCACGATAACAAACGCCGCGATCGGCACATACCAGATCCCCAAATCCAACAGCCCCGGCATACCGGGGATGAAAAGTTCGGGCGCGTCTAGTAGATACTTTAATGTGACAGCAATCACCAGCGCAAAGATCACCTGGAAAATAAATTTCGTGCGCGCACTCAACCCTTTAGCGCGCCGCTCTCCCCGCAACCCTGCCCAATCATCCACCGCACCGAGCATAGTGAAAACGATCATCGTCCCCATTGGCAAAAGAATCGAGCGCCCAATCAGCGTGTACCCAAAGAACGAGCTTGCATTCATCAGCACGGTAATCAGCACCACGGGGATTACAATCATCACACCCCCCATGGTGGGGGTCCCGATTTTCGCGAAGTGCCGCTCCGGACCGTCTACCCTGATCGCTTTTCCTACCTTGAAGTAACGCAGCACGCGCAACAGCGGTGTGCCCCAAATCACGGTCATCATAAAGCTGAAACCAGCCAGGGCTACCGCCATGGAGGATTGGTTCATGACCAAGCCTCCAGCGCAGTTACAATCCGCTCCATGTGCATTCCATGCGAGCCTTTGATCAGCACCACATCGTCTGGCGTAAGACAATCTTTCAGCTTCTCGATCGCTTGAGAAATATCATCCAACTCGATGATGGACTGCGCCGGAAGCCCGGCAGAACGGGCAGCCGCGGCGATCAAGCGGGCTTTCTCTCCCACCGTGATCAACTGGTCCACTACTTCTGCGGCGCGCACGCCGACCATCGCATGACCGCGTTTTTCGTATTGCCCCAACTCCAGCATATCCCCTAAAACCGCAATCTTACGTCCTTGCAGTTCGCCCAAGAGATTGAGCGCCGCCAGGTTCGATTCTGGAGAGGCGTTGTACGAGTCATCCAATATCAGGGCGCTGTTAGGAGCGCGCACAGTGGCGAGCCTGAGCTGCGCCTCTTCTGACCGAAGTCCGGCGACAATTTCCTGCCAGGTCAATCCTTCAACCAGACCAACTGCGGTGGCGCGCAGAACCGTGTGAACAGAATGCCGGCCAATTAGGGGCGCCCGCAGGTGAAGTATTTCATTGCGGAAGTGCAGTCTGAATCGAATGCCATCCAACCCCAGCCCTTCGATATTGTCAGCCCACAAATCCGCTTGCGGATCCAGCCCATAGAAAAAAACTCTGGCTGAGGTGAGCTCTGCCATCTGACGGACCCAGGGATCGTCGAAATTCAGGATCGCCGTCCCCCGGGGGGCAGCAGGCAAGGCTTGTACAAGCTCCGCTTTACCATGTGCGATTTCTTCCTGGCTTCCAGCTCTTTCAGCGTGAACCATGCCAACATTTGTTATTACACCAACCTCAGGATGAGCCAGATCACAAAGGAGTTTAATCTCGCCTGCAACGTAGAAACCCATTTCCAGTACCGCGCGTTGATGGTCTTCCCTCAGCGATAGCAGCGTCAGCGGCAAACCGATTTCATTGTTCAGGTTGCCCGGATTTTTTAGCGTCTTATAACGCTGCGAGAGAACCTCGGCTGCGAGTTCTTTGGTGGTGGATTTTCCAACGCTGCCGGTGATGCCCACAACTTTAACTGGCATCTTGCCCCGCCAAAAGCCGGCGATTTTTTGCAGACTCGCCAGGTTGTCATTGACGAGCAGACAGAAAGGAGTTTGAACTGCCTGGTTGAGATCGCCTGCGTTTTCTTCGCGCAGGTCAATTACCTTAAAGTCAGCGCCTGGATCGCGCTGCGCGAGCGCCAGGCAGGCGCCGTTCATGAATGCCGCTTGAATAAAATCATGACCATCGAAGTTCTCACCGCGTAATGCAACGAACATCGCCCCCGGATATGCCTGGCGCGAATCGATCACGCCCCCGGTCACTTCTGCACTTGCCCAGTCGGGGTGCGTACCACTTAGAGCTTCGATGACGTCTGCAATCTTCATCGTATCAGTTCGTACTCAGCAGCATCCATATGCTATGGTTCGCTGCTCAATTTGCGCCGGATATCGTCCGGAGGCAGGTTGAGCAGCACAACTAACTCTTCTACCGCTTCGCGGAATACGGGTGCGGCGACCACAGAACCCCAAGGGGAGATGCCAGGCTTCTCCAACCAGACATAGATCAGGAAGCGCGGATCATCTAGGGGACCCCAACCCACAAATGAAGCGTTGGTTTGGTTCGATGTATAGCCGTCCGGGGTAGGAATTTCCGCCGTGCCCGTCTTGCCCGCCACACGATAACCTGTGATCAGGGCATCTGAAGATTCCAACTCAAGCGAGCGGGCTAATAACCGGCTCAGCTTGTTCGCCGTCTCAGCCTTCAACGGCATGCTCAATACCCGCTGATCGATTTGGTGCTGATACCCTTCGCTTACCACCGCCTGGACGACTTGAGGCGCCATCATGACGCCCTGGTTCGCGATCGCCGAGATCGCCACCGCCATCTGGATCGGGGTTGCCGCGACGCCCTGCCCAAAAGCGTTTGTAGCCAGTTCAGCCTCGTACCAATCGCTGTCGCCCGGCTCTTTCAAACGACCGGAGCCCTCGCCTGCCAGGTCGATCCCAGATACATGTCCGATCCCAAAGTTACGCAGATAGCGGTAAAAATCCTCGGGGCCGACCTGTGTAGCGACCCACGCCAGACAGACGTTTAAGGAGTGCTGCATACAGCCCTGCATGTCTTGCGGACCCCAGGCTCCCTGGTTCCAGTTGGTAATCACCGCGCCGCCAACTTCGATTACACCGGTATCAACGAAAACGGTTTCGGGCGTAACAGCCCCAACGTCTAGCGCGGACGCCATTGTCAGAACTTTGAAAACCGATCCCGGCTCATAAGCCTGCGTTATCGCCCGGTTGAAAGGTGTGTCCTTCGGAAATACCTGAGCGAATTTCCAGAACTGGTTCAGGTCCATGCGCGGGGTGGTCGCCAAAGCCATCACCTCGCCGGTGCGTGGGTCCAGGACAACCAGCGTGCCCGAATCCGAGCCGGTTTGAGCCACCGCGCGGTCGATGACTTGTTCCATCGCCCGCTGAACCTCGCGATCAATCGTGAGTACCAGGTTCGCCCCATTCGGGACGCTTGGAAGTTCCTGGGCGCGATTTGGATCCAGCGGGACGCGGACTTTTTTAGACCTGCCTGCCAGCAGCGAATCGAAACGCTCTTCTAAACCAAAATATCCTTCGCCCTCGGCGTTCACAAATCCAAGGATATTCGAAGCCAGCGTTTCTTCCGGGTAGATCCGCCCCAGATGCGGATAATAAACCAGCCCCCTCAGACTGGGTTTGTTTTCATCCTTCCCGCCGGAGTACATCGAATTCATCTGCTCGATGACAACTTTGAGTTTTTCGATTTCTTCCGGGGGGACATTGTCGATCAAGAGAGCGTATACTGAAGTTGAAGAAGCCTGTAAACTGGCGCGCGCCAACGCATAATCATAATTAACTCCCAGCAATGCGCTGACCGTCTGGGCAATCGTCATAGGGTTTTTTACGTCCTGAAGCTCAACGCCAACTTCGTAAACCGTTCGATTGCCCGCAAGAAGGTGACCTCTCTGGTCGTAGATCTGGCCGCGCGCCGGGGTGATCGTCATCGAGGGATTGGTGATGGTTTCGCCCATATCGCGCAGCTTCTGACCCAGATCAGGATTGGCTTGAATGCGCACCATCTGAAAAATAATAATGACCGGAAAAACTGTAAACAGCGTCCCCAACAGTGAATATCTCCGGCTCCGCTCCTGAGCTTTCATCTTTGTTCCTCGGTTAGAATTGTGTACCAATCCATCGCTTTCCGAGCAAGCCATTCAAAGATCGACTCAGTGTATTCGGGCGGCATCGCAATAGCCCTGACAACCGTCCTCTCAGATGTCGGCGCCAGGATGATCGCTGGGCGTTCAACGTATCCAGGAACAGAGAGATAGACAATTTCATCTGTAGGAACCTGGATGAACCCAAGGCTTTCAGCGCGCGCCTCCATTTGTGATGATGACAAAATGCGAGCCAGCTCAGATTGCAGATCCTCAATTTCGCGATTGAATTTCTTGACGTCCGCTTGCATGGCTTGAATATCACGCCCCACCGCCGTCGCGCGAGCGCTGATATTTAGATATATGCCTGCGACTAAAGCTATCAGCACGACAATCAACAGGAAAAGCGCGATTGTCTGCAATTGTTTGCGCCACGGCGCCTGCGAATAATTTCGAGCAAGGTTTTCGAATTGATCCATTTGTCAAGCCACAGACAAGACAGTCAGAAATGAATTTGCAATAACTATGCCAGCAAGGCTTCCAACCTCGATCTCTGCCCGTTTACATAGAGGCTGGCAATTTCTCGACGACGCGCAGCCGTGCGCTGCGTCCTCTCGGATTGCACCGTATCTCACCCTCCGTGGGCCGGATCGGGCGGGGCGTGATTTGCGCAATCGAGGCTTTATGCCCACAGGTGCAAAAAGGCTGCCGGGGTGGACATATACATCCTTTGCTCTCCTGACGGAAAGTTTGCTTTACAATCCGATCCTCGAGCGAATGAAAGGCGATCACCGCCAGTCTTCCACCTTCAGCCAATCTGTTGATTGCCTGAGGTAAAACCTTCTCAAGCGATTCCAATTCGTGGTTCACGGCTATCCTGAGCGCCTGGAACGTGCGTGTGGCGGAATGGGTGCGCTTTTCCACCGGACCGCGCGAGCGTGAACTTTGACCCGTACGCTTAACGATCTCCGCCAGCTCGAACGTGCTATTTACCGGTCGGGACTGCACAATAGCCCGAGCGATACGCCGGGCGTGTGGTTCTTCGCTAAAGCGATAAATTATATCTGCCAGTTCATCCACCGATAAACCATTCACCAAATCGAACGCCCTGACCGGCGCTTCAGGATCAAAGCGCATATCCAAAGGCCCATTCATGAGAAACGAAAACCCCCTCTCAGGGATGTCCAACTGCATTGAAGACACGCCAAGATCGAGGAGAATTCCATCCACTGTAAGCCAACCCAGGTTATCCAACTGTTCACTCAATGTCACGTACGATTCCTGCACTAAACAAACCCGCTCCTCAAACAGTTTGAGGCGTTGGCGGGCGATGTCCAGAGCCAGTGGATCAACCTCCAGCCCGAGCAACACACCATCTGGAGAGCTGTGTTCCAGGATGCCCCAGGCGTGCCCGCCTGCTCCCAACGTGCAGTCAACGTAACGACCGCCCGGCTTAGGTTGTAAAAATTGAATGATCTCGTTGTAAAGTACTGGACGATGAGGGGCATCGTCTAACAGTGATGTCATTGAGCATTGATCCAGAAGTTCATTAAACAGCCAGGCTCAACGCTGCAAATCGATCTGGGTTAGATTGCGCGTCCATCAAGGTTTTATTTTGCGCCTCCCAGGCATCAAGCGACCAGATTTCAAAGTAATCACCCACCCCAACGATCACCGAGCCGCTTTCAAGCCCGGCAAATTCGCGCAGATACTGCGAAAGCAAGATTCGACCAGCCTTGTCGAGCTCAACGTGATTGGCAGTAGAGAACACCAGCCGGCGCAGCAATCTGGCACTCGAATCGGTCAAACTCATTCGATTGACACGCTCCGAAATCTCGGCAAATTTGTCGGAAGGGAGCACAATCAGGTTCTGGTCAAACCCCTGCATGACGTAGGCGCCTTCAGGCATCAGATCAGCGCGATAGCGAAACGGCACCGTCAGGCGCCCTTTTTCATCCAAGTTGTGGTAGAATTGACCTAAGAACATTAGTTCTACCTTCCTTTATAAAAGCCAGAACGCCGGAAGTCCGGCGTTCCACCACATATTCCCACTCTGCCCCACAAACACACACAGTATAACTATATTTCCGCTGAAATGCAAGGCTTTAACCCAACAAAAAGGCAAACTTGGCGGGTTTTTAACAATTCCAATTTTCAACATCTTGCTCTTCAAAAAAAAGCGAGTTACATGAGTGCCTGGCGTAGGGAGTGGTGAAAAAATGGGCTGAAGCTGGGAGATGATTAATTGTCCGATATTCAGTCGAACAGAACGCCAAATGACCCCTCCCCAAATCTGGGACGGATTTGGGGAGGTCAGGGGGGGAGGGGGAATTTAGACCCAATATTTTAGCCACTCCCCTGGCTCGCGGAAACGGGATGAACGGGTCGATTTGTTGTAAAATTGACAAATCAGTCGATCCTTACATTTCGAAAAGAGGAATACTGGCTCTTGAATTCAAACTTGATCGATCTGTCAGCTAAACGCCAGGCGCGCCGCGTGATCTCAAGCGGGTCCTTGAAACTGGATATCGCGCTGGGCGTTGGAGGCTGTTTAACCGGCTCGATCGTGGAGATCAGCGGCGCTTCTGCGACTGGAAAGACCACCCTGTGCCAGCACATCGCCGCGGAAGCGCAAAAGCTCGGCGGCTTGGCAGCCTGGATTGACACTGACATGAGTTTCTCCCCCGCTTTCGCTCAGCGGTGCGGGGTTGATCTACCAAATTTGTACTTTGGTCAGCCGGTCACTGCGGAACAGGCTTTAGACATTTTGGAACGATTGGTCAGAAGCGCGGCGTTCTCTGTAATCATTTTTGATTCGCTGCAGACCCTGGTTCCAGCAATCGAATTCAAGCGCGCGCAACTTGAAGTCAATCAAGCGCGAGATCATGAACTGCTCTCCGCCTGTCTGAACCACATCGAGGCGCAGCTCAGCCATAGCAATACCCTGGTCGTTTTTACGAATGCCTCTGATGCGAAGATGAGCGCGATTTATCACCGTCTGGGGGAGCAAATCAGTCGATTGGCGATCAAGCTGCATGCCTCGATCCGGCTACATTTGCACCGGTTGCAGGAAATCAAACGCGGAAAAGATCATCGCGGCGCAAGAATTCAA
Organism: Anaerolineae bacterium UTCFX2; assembly: GCA_002050125.1. GTDB lineage: Bacteria > Chloroflexota > Anaerolineae > Anaerolineales > UBA4823 > UTCFX2. The sequence goes on from MWTA01000018.1 coordinate 10,435, forward strand.
GCGCGAGTGATAAAAAATAAATTTGCGCCCTGTTTATATACGACAGATTTTGATATAATATACGATCGAGGGATTGATCGCGCTGTGGAAGTGTTTTCCCTGGCAGCCTCTCTTCATTCTATTTGCCAGACTGATAATGGCTTTTATTATCGAGAGGTTTTTCTGGGCAAGACACCTCAGCAGGCGTTGGATTTTTTGACAGGCGACTTATCAGTCATTCAGGCGCTTGAAAGCGAAATCCGACAAAAGCTAATTCCTCAATAGAAAACCGCCGCAACAGAGCTTTTTGTGGCCAGTACGTGACCAAGCAATACCCTGACCGGTATTGTTTAATCAGATTGATCTCGGGACATTTACCAATGACGCAGCTTTCGGATTTAACCGCTGACCAACCGAAAGTGGAAAGCAAAAGGATGTCAAGCCGATAAACATGGTGGTTAAACAGGCAAGTGCCAGCCGCGCTGTCGTAACATAAAAGGGTCGGATATCAAGACCGCTCCTCAGTTCGGTTAACCTCATCATCGGTAGTTGTTGCCGAGACCACACATCTGAATGGACACAGATGGCCGCAGCCTGTTCTGGCAGGAATGCGGCTTTATGTTTTTGGCTGAATGAATGATTGAATGATAGAACATCGGATTACCGCCCTCAAGGTTCAAAAACGCAACCCGCAACGGGTGAATGTGTATCTCGATGGCGAATTTGGGTTTGGTCTGGCGCGCATCACTGCCGCCTGGCTGAGCGTGGGTCAGGTCATCAGCGATGAAAAGATCGCCCAGTTACAGGCAGAAGACACGCGAGAAATTCATTACCAGCATGTGCTGCGATATTTGAGTTGTCGTCCGCGCACAGAGACCGAGATCCAGAGATATTTACAGAAAAAATCCGCGGACGAAGAAACGATCGATTATGTACTGGAGCGACTTAAGCGCGGCGGTCTGATCGATGACGAGCGTTTCGCTCAAAATTGGGTAGAAAACCGGGCTGAAATGCGGCCGCGCAGCCGGCGTGCATTGGTTTATGAATTGCGTCAGCGCGGAATTTCGGATGAAATCATTCAAGAATCGATCGGAGAGGTCAGTGACGATGATCAGGCGTATCTGGCTGCGCTTCGCCAGAAGCACAAGATCATCCACCTAGATTGGAACGAATACCGCCAAAAAATGCTCCGTTATCTAGCCCAACGCGGCTTCAGTTACGAAGTCAGCGCGGAGGTGGCGCGCCGGGTTTGGGAAGAAACACATCTGACGGAGACAAAACAGAGAGAAGAGGCTGAACCATGAACTTAATATTCTATGTCATCGGGTTCATCATAGTTCTGGTTGCCCTGGGTCTGGGACTGGTGCTGGGTTATCTTTACAAGCAGAACCGGGCCGAAAAAGCAAAACGTGAACAGATGGATGATGCAGAGAAATTTCTCGAAGAGGCTAAAGAGAAAGCGCGCCTGATCGAGATCAAAGCCCGCGACCAGGCTCTGGTGTTGCATCAAAAAGCCGAGCAGGACAATGACCGAAAACGGGCAGAGTTGAGCAAAGAGGAAGACCGGCTTCAGAAACGCCGCGAAGAAATGGATAACCGTGTCGACCGGCTTGAGAAGCGCGAACAAGCATTGAACAAACGCCAGAGCTTGATCGATAAACGGGTAAATGATGTCGAGAAGCTATATTCCCAACATCTGGAGGAATTGCAGCGCATCTCCCAAATGTCGGTTGAAGAAGCGCGCACAATGCTGCTAGCCAACGTCGAAAAAGAGTCGCGCAACGATATGGCGCGCGTGATCCGCCAGATCGAACAGGAAGCGCGCGAGGAAGGCGAGAACCGCGCCCGAAAATTGATCACTGCAGCCATCCAGCGCGTCGCCTCTGATCATGTCGCCGAGATCACAACCTCTTCGGTTGAGATACCATCTGACGATATGAAGGGGCGGATTATTGGGCGCAACGGTCGGAATATCCACGCTTTCGAACAGGCGGCGGGGGTGGATGTGATCGTCGACGACACGCCCGAAGCTGTCACAATCTCATGCTTCGACCCGGTTCGCCGCGAAGTCGCCCGGCGCGCCTTGGGAAAACTGATCCAAGACGGGCGCATTCATCCGGCGCACATTGAAAAAGTCCTCAAGAATGAACAGAAGGAAGTTGACCGCTTGATCATCGAGGCAGGAGAGCAAGCAGTCTTTGAAGCCGGTGTGCCAGGACTGCACCCGGAAATCATCAAAATCTTCGGCAGGTTAAAATACCGGACTTCCTACGGTCAAAACCAGCTTGCGCACGCGGTCGAAACCGCCAAGTTGGCGGCTGTCATTGCCGCCGAACTGGGAGCGGACGTCGAAACTGCCCGAACAGCCGCGCTGCTACATGACCTGGGCAAAGCGGTCGACCACAGCATCGAGGGCACCCACGCGCAACTGGGAGCCGAGATCGCTAAACGCTACGGTTTACCACCCAAGGTCGTCAATGCAATTGCCTCGCATCACCACGAACTTGAGCAGGAGACGGTCGAGGCGGTGATTGTCGAAGCCGCGGATGCCATCTCCGGCGCACGGCCCGGTGCCCGCCGCGAGAGCCTGGAGCAGTACATCAAACGCGTGCGTTCGCTCGAGGACATTGCAAACACCCACAAGGGCGTCACCCAGAGCTATGCGCTTCAGGCAGGGCGCGAGATCAGGATTTTTGTCAGACCGGAAGAGATCGACGATTTAGCATCGATCCAAATGGCGCGCGATATTGCCAAGAAGATCGAAGAATCCATGCAGTATCCAGGGCAGATCAAAGTCACCGTGATCCGCGAAACGCGGGCTGTGGATTACGCGAAATAACGCGAGTATAAGAAAAGCGAGCGAAGGCAGCTAACAGGTCCTTCGCTCGTCTTTTAACTCATTGAACCGGCGCTGGGGGATATTTACTTTTGATGGAACCGAAACCAGTCCAGGGAACTAAATATTCAAGAGTACCTTCCCGCCCGAGAAAGCCCATCGAAAAGAGCTTTGCCTCCAAGAACTCATCATACTTATCAGGGTCAAAATAGGTCATCAGTCTGATAGGCGTATCGGGTCTCAACTCACCGCGCTGTAACTCAGGGAGGTCAGCCGTATTAAATTCGTAAGCGATCCCTCTATCCGGGTCTATTACAATAAGTGAATAACCCAATGCCGGAGACCCGGGAGGTCCACGATACGTTGGAATGTTAATGACAAATTTTGGCTCTCCATTTACTTTTATTGCATCGCCGAACTTGAGGTTGAGGTTTCCCCAAAAGTTGATTTTCGCCACTTTTTGATCGAGGATGTAAGCCTCCCCATGCCAGTTTTTTGGAGCCGAACGAAACCGAATGATGTCGTCAAAGATCAACCACGCGGAACCTGTGGTAGAGAGGCTCTGCTGATCAATGCTCGCTGAGTTTCTCAGAATACGCAGAGCTTCTTCTTCAGTCGTTACGCCTGAGACGATGTTTTGCCAGCAGGGCAGTTGACAGGTCAAATCGGCGTAGAAAGAACGACCTTTTATCCAGCTACACCCAGAAAGAATTAAACTCGGCAAAATTAAGAGGACCGATAAACCAATTTTTTTCAAAAACATATCGCATCACCAGTACGTGCACCCAATCATCTTACGAAAAGATGACTATCTCCTATATTTATATTTTTATTGCGGGATCCGGAAGCTCGGTCGGGTAGGTAACCCAATTTGCGATTGCTTGTGCCAGGTAGTCCTCAGGGGGTTATGAGGACGTACTACGACCAGCCGAACAGGTTCGCAGCCTCCCACACTGCCCGCTACCAGGGGTATGCCGAAAAACCTGCTCCGATCTACTCTTTATCCGGTCTTGGGCCGGATAAGCGGGCAGGTCCTCCCATCGTATCCAGGAACTGGGCAATGCGGGCAAGATAGAGGGCGCGCACATTTTGACGCGCATCCCCTGATTTATTCACCGATTCGAGGCTGTCCATGATGTTGATTAACATCCCCGCTTGGGCTTCCGCGCGGCCCATCTCTTGATACGCCAGGCGCTGCGCCTCTCCAATCGCGCGTTCCTTACTTGCATCTCCCTGCAAACGCGCTTGCCAGGTGCTGACGCGCTGTTCAGCCACAACTTTTTCGGGCGTCTCGAAATGCCCGATATCAATCCAAACCAGTTCGGCGCCGTGTTCACCGAATTTCTTCTGACCGGCGGGGCTGTATAATTCAGCGTTGATCTCGGCGCGCGGGTCCACAGCTCGACCCTTTGGCGCGGTCAAGTAGTCCACCGGATGCCGGTGGATGAAATCGGTGATGATCGAGACGACGACGCGGTTCACGCCATCTTCCCAGCTTTCGATGCCCCCTTCAGCCAACTGGCGGTTATAAACCATCCGAACAACCGCCTCCTCGGAATATTGCAGCAGCGCATCGATGCCTTTCGCTTTGTCTGCTCCCTCCTGGCGGGCTAAACGATACCTGTAGCGGATATCGTGCACCAGCACTGCAATTCCATCTTTCGAATGCGTGTTCAGTTTTTCAATAAGCCGGTAGCGCTCCTCCAGGCTTGAATATTCTTTGATCGTTTCATAACGGTTCAGGAAATGCGTGCCGGGACCCAGCACGCGCAGCGAGCCGCGGAAATCTTCCACCAGCGCAATGCTCCCCGCGCTGATCGACAATCTTCCCGGACCGCCGATTCCCGAAATTGGGCGCTTGACGAGCCTATCGGCTTGAGCTTTCCCATCGCCAATTTGCAGCGCCGGATATCCAAACCCAAACATACAGGCAAACAAATATTCCATCCCCTCAAACGGTTTCGTCATCCGCAATGCTAAGTGGATATAACGCGCCCCCAGGTAAAGCGCGAGCAAAAAGACGACCAGCGGAATTAATAAATATCGAACTCCCAATCCCTGTCCAATCGTCAAGCGGAAGAACACAAAATTCAAAACGATCCAAGCCAGCAATATCGTTGTGGCAATCAATAATCTGAAACCTGGGCGGATCATTTTGATTTCTCCTCAGCCGCTCCCTGGTCCAACAGCTTAGGGCTCGATTCTTTTTCAGCCGTCAGATCCAACCGCAGACTCTTCAATAAGCCGAATGCGTCTTTTGGCAAGAACTGGCGCGTGGCAGGATCCGCCGCCATCTCCTCCAGAATCTGAAAGATGCGCAGGCTCAAAGCCTCTTCGGTGTAAGCCGAACTCTTCATCAGGCTCGAAAGCTGCTCGATCATTTCGCTCTGCCGGTCGGCTCTGGCTTGGTTGCGAATGCGGCTCACCTCCAGATCCATGTCGGCGCGAATGATGTCTGCCTCCTTTTGCCAGCGCGCCCGCCAGTTTTCAATTCGCTGCTGGTTGACCTGGGGATCGGTGGGGTTCAATTCGGAAAAACCAGCCTGGACAACTTTGATCCCGCGCTCGCGCAGCACCTTCGAGCCGCGTAGTTCCTGAACCGCAGCAATTCTGAAGTTGCGATGATCAACCCGCTGGTCTATTTGAGGCGGCGCGCCATCGTTGCGCTGCACAAACTGGTAAGAAACCATCCCTAAAAGGCAAATCCGGCGCTCGAACTCCGGTTTGATTTCGTCGAGCAATGGGCACGAAGCAGGATCCTCGGGTTTGTAGAACTCATTGAGCGTGAAGCGGGCGATCATGTTGCGGAATACTTCTGCGGCGACCAGCGCCGGCATGTCCGTCCACCGATTCGACCGGTCAGTTTCGATCACGTCCCGCGCCTGGGAATAGACCGCCGAGAAGATGCGCTGGTCGTCGATCAGGTAGGGTGGACGCACGTTCGATCTCTCGCCTACCTCCAATTGTGAATTCGGTTCCAGGTAATACAAGAAACTTTGGGCATAAGTGTGGATTTCATCCTTGTCCAGGGGATCGAGTTCATCGCGAATAGCTACGATCCGGCGGGTCTCCCCATCGATCTGCAAGAGGCGCAAGTTTTGAGCCGTTTCTTCGTCCACGTACGCGACCTGGATCACGTCTGACGGCTGCCCCAGCGTAAAGGTCGCGTAGACGTTTGTACTGAGTTCGATGCCTTCGTTCGTCTGACCGCGAACGTCCTTAAGGGTCCGAAAGTAATTACGCAGGCTCACTACATCTCTCAGCCGCTCACCACCGCGCAAGAAGACCAGTCCGGGGCGACCAACCCGGGCGGCGCCAACGTTCTGCCGCTCGATAACCACCGCGCTGTTCAGGTCGACTAACAACACATTGGCGCTCGTCCTGCCCACCTCGCCCACCAGCACGCCATCGCGCACCAGCAAAAAAGGGGTCACCCGTCCGAGCGCCGTACTGATCATGCGGCGCATTATCTGGGTTACCTGGCGATTGTCATTCACCGGAAATGCCGAACTGGCAGCCCAGTAGAGAACCAAAATCACAAAGAAGAACGCGGCCAGGGCATTCTCAGTGATGAACAGAGTGATCTTCATCGAGTGAGCCAACCCAGGCATGCCTTCTACTGCCTGTCCGGACAACAACGACCTCATAAAGAGCAGAGCCAGACGCAGCTCATAGCGAAAAACAAACAGCAGAGCTGCCCCTGCGGCTGCAATAATCACCCAGCGAAGACAACCAGATCGGTTCTTCCTCATCCCTAAAAGACTCTCATAATGAGTATATTATTAGAAGTCCAGGTCTGTCAAGAAAGGATTGCTCCTGCGCTCCTCCCCAACCGTGGTTTCGGGACCATGACCAGAGAGCAGCCGGGTGTCATCGGGCATGGTTAAGATTTGGGTCTGAATGCTTTGGATGAGCTGGTTGTAGCTGCCGCCCGGCAGATCCGTTCTCCCGATCGAGCCGGCAAAAATCACATCGCCGCAAAAAGCGACTTTCATCTCGGAGGAATAAAAAACCACATGACCGGGGGTGTGACCCGGGGCATGCCGTATGTCAAAACCAATGCTCCCAACCTTCACCTGCGTTTCCTTATCCAGCATCACCGAAGGCCGCGGACCCGGATCGATCCTGAAACCGAACAATTCAGACCCCCCGCGCGCTTCCCATAACGGCAGGTCGCCCGAGTGCAGTGCAACTGCTAGACTGGGTTGCACAACTTGAGCCAGTTCAGCCGTTCCGCCGAGGTGATCGAAATGGGCGTGCGTCAGCCAGATCTGGCGGATGCGGTAATCCCGGTCGGCGGCTGCGCGCGCAAGTTTAGCGCCATCCCAGGCTGGGTCGATCACTGCTGCGTCCCCAGTCGTAGTATCCGCAATCAGATAGGTGTTTGTGCCCACCGGACCGAGCGTAAATTGGACAATATCCAGCATCAAATCTCCCATTTTCTTTATTTGGACACCCGCAGGATAATTGCATTGAAGCTCAACAAGAGGCCCGCGACGATTCCAATTGCGCCGAATACGCGCCCCTGATCGCCGCTAAAACCCAACAGGCTTACAACCTTGATCTCCAGCGGCTGCGCGGCGATCAAACGCCGCGTGCCTGGACCGGCGACGGCTAATCGAGGTTGTGAATGCAGCCAGATCTTCCCCGGATAATTCCCAGGTTTGGCTGCCCGCAGGTTCCACAAGAAAACCACCGGATGCTCGCTCGAAAACGCCTGCGAGATCTCCCCGGTGGGGGTGTGGGGAAGCCCAACCAGGTCAAGTTGAGAGATCAGCGTGAAATCGCCAGTCGTTATCTTAATGTCTCCCGGCCTGATCCATTCGAAAGTGAGCCTGACTTTTGCCGCATCGCCTTTACGCAGCCCCTCCGGAAATTCATATTTCAGCCAGGCGACCGGAGCACCGTCTGCCAGAGCTCCACCTGGATTGGGACTCAATTCTTCCCAGAGGATTGGAATCGTGCGCGAAATCAACTTAAGCGGAACCACTCCCCAGGCAAAGATCAGCGCTGAAGCAAGAAATATCGCCGCTCCAAATCCACGCAGGAGCAATTGCCTTCTCATCAGTCAATTATAGCTGGTTCGAGGCAAAATAGTTTGAGGTTTTGACATTCCTGCAAAAATGCAATCTCCATTCGAGGTGCTTTTCTTCCCCCTTCACGCGGCAATTTGCCATAATTCCCCATAACAACGCCAGATTTTATTATAATGACACTCTATCCAAGAAATATAGCTTCTCTAGAAACGCAAACAGAATCAACCGAACTCTCAATTTTCAAAGCTCTGGAGGCGAAATTGAAAGCGTACCATCCACCCGAACCGTTCCGAATTAAGATGGTAGAGCCAATCCGGCTGACCGCGCGCGAGGAACGCGAGCGCGCCATTGAACGCGCAGGTTACAACGTATTTGCACTGCTGGCGGAAGACGTGTTTATCGACCTGCTAACCGATTCGGGCACGGGGGCAATGAGCCAGGCTCAGTGGGCGGCGATGATGCAAGGCGATGAATCGTACGCGGGGGCGCGGTCATTTCAACGCCTGTCCGCCGCCATGGATGAAATTTTGGGGTTCCGTTTTTTCGTCCCCACCCATCAGGGGCGCGCTGCCGAGAACATCCTCTGTTCATTGTTCATCAAGCCCGGGACGTATGTGCCATCTAATATGCACTTCGATACCACCGACGCAAACATTCGGGCGCGCGGCGGGCAGCCCGTGAATCTGGTAATCGACGAAGCCCGAGATCCGCAGAGCCGGCACCCTTTCAAAGGCAACCTGGATATCCAAAAACTGCGCGCATTCATCGCCGCGCACGGTCCGGATAAAACCCCCATGGGCATGATCACGATCACCAACAACGCCGGCGGCGGTCAGCCGGTCTCCATGGAGAATCTTCGCCAGGTTTCACAGACCTACAAAGAGTTCGGCATTCCCTTTTTCATCGACGCGTGCCGATTCGCTGAAAACGCCTATTTCATCAAGCTGCGTGAGCCAGGGTATGCTCAAAAAACCACGCTCGAAATTGCCCGAGAGGTCTTTGCGCTGGCAGATGGCGCGACGATGAGCGCAAAGAAGGACGCTATCGTCAACATCGGCGGGTTTCTAGCGATGAACAGCCCAACCCTTTATCAACAGGCGTGCAACGAACTGATTCTGCGGGAAGGGTTCCCTACCTACGGCGGTCTCGCCGGGCGTGACCTAGACGCGATTGCAACCGGACTGCGGGAGGGGCTGGATGAGGATTACCTCGCCTACCGGCTGGGTCAGACCGCCTATCTGGCTGAAAGCCTGCTCGCCCAACAAATCCCGATCATCGAGCCGGCTGGGGGTCATGCGGTGTATCTGGATGCCCACAGGCTGTTCCCTCACATCCCCTCGGCGGAATTTCCAGGGCAGGCGCTGGCGGTCGAGTTGTACCGCCAGGGCGGTATCCGCGCGGTTGAGATCGGCTCGGTGATGTTCGCCCACCCCGACCCAGCCACCGGTAAGATGGTTCATCCTGACTTAGAGCTGGTCCGGCTGGCGATACCCCGCCGGGTCTACACCCAAAGCCACCTGGATTTCGTGGTTAAAACTCTCACAGAGATCGCGGCGCGCCGCGATCAAATCCACGGCTACCGGTTCACCTATGCGCCCGAATTCTTGCGTCACTTCACTGCCCGTTTTGAGCCGGTGGGCGACTCGGTGAGAATTTAGGAAAGACAAATTTGGCGCCGCCTGCATATTTTTAGCCGCGCAAACTCAGGCAGATTATCCGAGACAGGAGTGAGGAACATCAAAAAGCCTTTGCCCAAAGAAGCAACTGAGGAGAGCGATCGGAAACGCCTTCCCCTCCGCCAGCCGGAAATCCAACTGCTCGTTACGCGCGGTTGGGAAGATTACGAACTTCTAGACAGCGGCGGCGGGCAAAAGCTCGAACGTTTTGGTCCGTATACTCTCGTGCGTCCCGAGCATCAAGCGATTTGGGCGAAATCGCTCCCAGAAGAACGCTGGCAGCAAATTCATGCGGTTCTACAGCCCACCGGTGATGAAAGCGGCGGGCGCTGGGAGAACTACCAGCCGCTGAAGACCCCCTGGAAAATGCGCTACAAGGACCTGCGCTTCATTTGCTTCACCGCCAACTCCCGCCATGTGGGGGTTTTCCCAGAACAGTCGCCGCATTGGGATTGGATGCGCGAACGGATCGCGCGTCAAAACCCCTCGGCAGCCAATCCGGTGAAAGTCTTGAACCTTTTCGGCTATACCGGGTTAGCCACCCTGACCGCGTCGCTGGCTGGCGCACAGGTGACGCACGTGGACGCTTCGAAAAAATCCATCCTTCTTGCGCGCGAAAACCAGTCTCTATCGGGATTAGACGAACGCCCCATCCGCTGGCTGGTTGACGATGCCTTCAAGTTTGTGCGGCGTGAAGTGCGGCGCGGCTCGAAATATGATGGAATTGTGCTCGACCCTCCAAAATTCGGGCGGGGTCCGCAAGGACAGGTCTGGGAGCTCTTCGACTCCCTCCCAGAGTTGCTGCAAAACTGCCGTCAAATTTTAAGCGATCGTCCACTTTTTATCATTCTGACCGCTTATGCGATCAGAGCCTCGGCGGTGACGGTTTTTTACGCGCTCGAGGAGGCGGTTGCTAAACTGGGCGGCAAAGTGGAAAGCGGCGAGCTAGCTCTCGAAGAAAAGTCTTCCGGCAAATTGCTCTCGACCGCCATTTATGCCCGCTGGGAAGCGGATGTATAATCATACAATCAATCACACGCGGGGCTGAGATGAAAAACATCCTTTGGCTGATAAAAACGCACGCTATCCTGCTCCTTGCCGGCGGCATCGCATTCGGCTTATACGGTCCGCTCATGATGGCGTTCTTCGCCGTCCCTGAATTGCTCCAGATCAGCACAGATATCTATTGGCAGATTGCCGCGTTTGCGCGCATGTTCGGCGCCGCGTTATTTGGATTTGGGCTGCTGCTGTGGGCATTGAGAAACGCATTCATTGAGCTTTCGCCGCCCTCCCAGCGCGGAGTCCTGGCGGCGCTGATCTTAGCCAACCTGATGGGCGGCTTTATTTCAATTACGCAACAATCCTCGATCTGGGGAACGCCGGCTGGCTGGATCACGACCGCGATCTTTGCGGTTTTCACCATTGCCTACATTCTCGCAATCCTGCGCCTGCCGTCGAAACAACTCGCTGAAAATTCACCCGAAACGACAGAAAGCATTCATAGCTGAAGCACAATAAAAAATGCGGCTCAAAAGAGCCGCAAGAAGATTTCTCAGGGATTTGCGTTTACAGCTTCTTGGCTTGCTGCCAGAGCGCTTCCATCTCGTCCAGCGTAAGGTCAGAGACCGAGCAACCTTGTTCGTGGGCAGCCTGCTCGATATAGGCAAAGCGCTCACGAAAGCGCCCGCTTGCCAGGCGCAGCGCGCTTTCCGCGTCGATATCGTACCAGCGCGCCAGGTTGACCATCGCAAAGAGTAAATCGCCGATCTCCGATGCGCGCTCCTCATCGTTTGCAGCTCGGATCACCTCGTCCAACTCTTCGTTTAGCTTGTCCAGCACACCCTGCACATCGGGCCAGTCAAACCCTACCCGTGCGGCGCGCTTCTGATAGATCTGGGATTGCACCAGCGCCGGCAACGCCAATGCGACGCCATCCAAAAGGCTGCCCTTGGTGTTGCCGGACTCCTGGCGCTCTTGCTCCTTAAGCTTTTCCCAGTTCTGCAAGACCTCTTTCTCATCATTGATCCGCTGATCGCCAAAGACATGCGGATGACGGCGGACGATTTTGGTGTGCACGCGCTGCAAAACATCCGCAATCGTAAACTCGCCATTGTCCGCTGCGATCTGGGTGTGCAGCAAGATCAACAAGATCATATCGCCAAGTTCTTCGCACATCCCCTCCGGGTCATCGGCATCCATCGCTGCCAGGGCTTCATAGGTTTCTTCGAGCAAATCCGCTTTGAGCGATTGATGGGTCTGCTCACGGTCCCAGGGGCAGCCCTCCGGGGAACGCAGATGAGCGACCACTTCGAGAAAAGCCTCGAATGAGGTTTCGCGAGGAAGCGGCGGAAGGAAGAGGGCGCTCAGCAGACCCAGGTGGTTGCTGCGATCGATCTCGTAAAGTTTCAGGTCTTCGACAACCTGCCTTGCAGTACCCGCCGCGTGCACCAGGCGCACCGGATGGTTGTCGGGGTAAAGCGTGGTCAACACCAGCTTAACGTTCGAAGCAATCGTCTTTGAATAGATTTGCGCAATCAACGCCGGGGTACTGGTTGGGAAAGGAGGCACATGCCCGCCCGCAATTTCAAGCGCATCGACCAGAACCGTTTGCGGAAATGGGTCGATCCCAAGCGCGGTTAGGACTGGCTCCAGAAAGCTCATCCCATCGATGATCTCTACCGGCAGACCTTCGGCTGCGGCGCGCTGCATTATTTGGGGGGTGGTCGCCTCTGCCACCAGCGGGTGTCCGGGAACAGCATAGACCACTCCTGTTTCCCGCCTTCCAAGCTCAACAATTCGTTCGGTGATTTGCGCATACACCTGCTCAAACGACCCCTCAGTCTCATAGAGATCATCGAAGGAATGGATCACCAGATGAGCGGGAAGCTCCTCGACCGCCGGATGCAAGCGGGTTCGCAGATAGATTTCTTGGCTATCGTGCAGCACCTGCCAGGCTTTGCGGGTCAGCAATTCGCCGCCGCCGGGACCCAGCCCCAGAATTCTTATTCCAATTCCACCAGCGTTCATAAAGCCAGCCTATCCGGAGTTTGATTGAAATCGCACGTCGATCTTCGTTTCTGTTGGATTAACGAAAAATGCGTAATCCACCTTGCGCCTCGATTTCTCCCGGCGCGCATTGTGGCATACGCATTTCTCTGGCATAGCCCCTGAAGGAGCTAACGTTTCGTATAAGTCGGCGCCTTGCGCGCGCGTTTGAGCCCGGGTTTCTTGCGCTCCTTGATGCGCGCGTCTCGGGTGAGAAAACCGCCCTTGCGCATGGCTGGCTTCAAATCCGGGTTCATTTTTACCAGCGCTCGGGCAACGCCCAATTGAACCGCCTCGGTCTGCCCGGTTACGCCTCCGCCCTTAACCAGCACGCTGATGTCCATCAAATCGCGGTTTTCGCTGGCAGTTTGCAGCGGCGCCAGGATCGATTCCAGATCGCCCAGGCGAGGGAAGTACTCTTCCGCAGGTCGTTCGTTCACCACAAACTTGCCCGAGCCGCTCATCAAACGGACGCGCGCGGTGCTTTCCTTGCGGCGGCCAATGCCCTCGTAATATTGTGTCGCCATTGTTCCTACTCCTTGTCCATCGCTAGAGGCTTGGGCTGTTGGGCTTTGTGCGGGTGATCGGGTCCGGCGTAGACTTTCAATTTCTTGATGATCTGTCGTCCGAACTTATTGCGCGGGAGCATCCCCCAGACCGCGCTTGTGATTACCCGATCGGGATGTTTTTTTAGTTGATCGCGCAAGCTGGTTTCCTTCAACCCACTGGGATAAAGCGAATAGCGGTAATAGAATTTATCGTTGAGCTTATTACCAGTCACTTTCACCCGTTCGCAATTGACCACAACCACAAAGTCGCCGGTATCCATCCCAGGGGTGAAGTTCGGCTTATGTTTACCAAGCAAAACCGTGGCGATCCTGGAAGCCAAACGGCCAAGGTTCTGACCATTCGCATCTACGAGATACCATTCTTGTTCGATCTCATTCGCTTTTGGTATGTATGTCTTTTCCACGCTGTTTTTCTCCAATTGCAGATGAAGATTTCGTCTCCATCGTCATCCTTCAAGACAATTAATCCGCTGCCATATTGCCAGCCGAGTCCTGATAAATCACCTCAACCAGGCTCAACCCATTGGGTGGCGCCAGCGTTCTGACAAGCTTCTTCTCGCCGCTCTCCAAACAACGCGCCAACTCTTCGATTTCGAGCTCGCCCTGCCCGATCTGAATTTGCAGGCTGACCAGCCGGCGCGCCATCCGGTATAAGAACGCGTTGCCGACGATCTCGAAAATGAGATATTCATTTTCTTGATCATCGGTTTTGGCTGCCCATTCCGCATGATAAACGTGCCGGACAGTACCGCCTCTGCCGCCTGGAGGGGAGCCGAATGCGCCGAAATCGTGACTGCCGGGCAACAGCTTTGCAGCTTGTTGAAGCTGCCCAAGATCTGCAGGGCGCCAAACCCGCCAGGCATAGCGCTCTCGCAGCGGGTCTCGCAGCGGGCTGCAAAACACCCTGTACCGGTAGCGCCGGGCAAGCGCCTCGAAGCGGGGGTGGAAATCTTCCCTTGCCGGGCAGACTTCTCTTGCGGCGATGTCGCCGGGCAGGTTGGCATTGAGCGCCGCCAACAAATCCTGCGGACCATGCTTCCAGTCCAGGTCAAACGCAACGACCTGTCCAGAGGCGTGAACTCCGGTATCCGTGCGCCCGGCGGATAAAATTGCAGCGCCCCGCCAGCCAATCCGGCGCAGCGCAGCTTCAATTTCACCCTGTACAGTCCGGCTTATTCTTCCTTTCGCCTGACGCTGGAAGCCTTTAAAGTCGGCGCCATCATAGGCGAGAATGACCTGGTAACGTGCCATTTCCAGTCAACTGGTAACCCAGTCAACCAGCGATCAACCTTCAACCAATTCCAAGATTACCATTTCAGCGGCATCACCCCGACGTTGACCCAGCTTGATGATCCGAGTGTACCCACCCGGGCGGGTTTCATAACGCGGCGCAATATCGTCGAATAGTTTTTTTACCGCAACCGGATCGCCCAAACGCGCGGCTGCCAGCCGGCGGGCGTGCACCTCTTTCGCTTCACCCGCTTGATTGCCGTTCTTTGCCAACGTAATGAGACGCTCAGCCTGACCGCGCACCGCTTCGGCTTTGGCGCGCGTCGTCTGGATGCGTTCGTGTTCGAACAACTGTTTGACCAGATTCTTGCGCAATGCAATGCGATGGTCCTTGCTGCGACCTAATTTGACACCTGCTACCCTGTGACGCATAATTGATTACTCCGCTTCTTTTTCATTCCCATCCGATATGTAGCCCTTTTCGTACATCTTCTGGCGGAGTTCATCCAGACTCTTTTCACCAAAATTTCGGATGGACATAACCGCTTCATCGCCTTTTTCAAGCAGTTCCAGCACCTCACCTACGGTTGTGATGCCAGTGCGCTTGAGCGAGTTGAAAACCCGCACGGAAAGATCCAGGTTTTCGATGGGGGTTTCGATCATTTCGCTGGTCAGGCGACCGCCTTCGGGCTCTTCCAGGGCAATTGCAGCCAGCGATTCCTCGCTGATCCCAGCGATATGACGCAGGTGATCGATGATGATTTTTGCACTGGTGCTCAGGCTTTCCTCGGGACCGATTGTGCCATCGGTCCAAATTTCGAGGATCAGCCGGTCGAAATTCGTGCTTTGTCCGACGCGGGAATAACCCACATTCCAATTAACACGTCGAACCGGGCTGAAAATGGCATCCACCGGCAGCTCGCCGATCGGTAAATGACCAATGCGGTCATCGGCTGGCGAATAGCCCCGCCCATGCTCCACAGTTAGTTCCATTTCGATGTGCGCATCGTTGCTATCGGCAGTGAACAGGTACAGGTCGGGGTTTACGATATCGACCTCCGGGGGTGTGATGATATCCCCGGCGGTAACCACACCGCTACCCCGCACTTCCAGATGCAACCGGGCGGTATCCACATCGTAAAGCTTCATGCGCAACTGCTTGATTTGCAGCATTAATCGGATGACATCTTCACGCACCCCTGGGATATCCGAGAACTCATGCTGGACGTCAGCAATCCGAATCGAAGTTACCGCTGCTCCCTCGAGCGAGGACAGCAGCACCCTGCGAAGGACATTTCCGAGTGTGACACCATAGCCGCGCTCAAGCGGGCTGATGATGAACTTGCCGTAATTGCGCGCCTCTGCTTCGCGCTCAATTTTAGGCGTTACCATATTACTCAAACCGATCACGGTTCACCTCATCCCCTTTACATCATGGTGACACATTGCAGCGCGCTTACCGCGCCCCAACATGAAATCATCGCAAGCTATCATTTATCTCGAATAGTACTCGACAATCAATTGTTCTTGCAGATTGCTGTCGATTTCGGAACGTTCCGGCAGCCGGATCATGGCGCCTGAGATCGCTTTTAGATCTCGGCTGAGCCAGGCTGGAACATTTTTATCTTCTGCGAAAGCCTGCAGGTCTTTGAAATAGGTCCGCTCACGCGACCCCTGGCGCACCGAAACGACATCGCCTGGGCTGACCAGCAGCGAAGGCACATCCGTCCGGCGACCGTTGACCGTAAAGTGACCATGAGAGACCAACGTGCGCGCCTGCGCCCGGCTCTCGGCAAAACCGAGGCGGAACACGACATTATCCAGACGCGATTCGAGCACCTGCAGCAGGTTCAGACCGGTGAGGCCGCGCCGGCTCACGGAATGCTCGTAGTAGCGCCGAAACTGGCGTTCGAGAATTCCATACATGCGCCGCGCTTTTTGCTTGGCGCGCAACTGGCGGTTGTAATCCGATTCGCGCCGGCGGCGGAATTGAGCGCCTTTCCCGTGCTGCCCGGGCGGATAGCCGCGCCTCTCGAACGAGCACTTCGGACTGAAACAACG
>MWTA01000009.1 GCA_002050125.1 Anaerolineae bacterium UTCFX2
TTATTAATGTACGGTAGAGAATCATACGAAAGAGTTTGTGATGATTTGCATCCTGTTATAAGAGCATAAACCATCAATAATAGAACCAAATTCCCGACTTGTTTAGTCATCAGCCTTGGCGACTAGGGTAAACACATCTGATTATTACTAGACGAAAACTGGCGAACTGCCTTATCCTCAATCCATGAATGACCGAGGTGGATCAGCAATGGACGAAACCGTTTTGCTAGTCACTACGAAGCACTTTGGCGATCTGACCGATCCCCGGATTGATCGCACCAATCGGCGCAGTATATCAGAATTTGCCCCGTTGAACTGCAGTGATTCAATGTGACAGAAATTGCGCTGAAAGTGGCGCGTCGCGTTCAGGTGTTCGCTTGCGCAGTTTTTGCGCCGCACTCCGGGCAGAACTTCACGTTGGGTGGAATCTCCGCGCCGCACTCGCCGCAAAATGCCTTGGCTTGGATCTTGGCGCCGCACTCCGGGCAGAATTTCACGTTGGACGGCAGAGGCGCATTGCAGCTCGGACAGGCAGCCCGGACCCCTGCCCGCCAGCTCTTCTCGGTCAGCATCTCCCGGTCTTCCTCTGCCATTTGTGAATGCGCCCAGATCTCTTCAACCGTGCGGCTGGATTGCGCAGCCGCCATTTCGACCCCCAGATCGGGCGCGCATCCTTTGCACAGCCCCTTCGCCGTGTTCCAGCAGCTCTTGCGGCAAACCCAGGAGGAGCAGCGCGGGCACTGGATGAAATCGGGCTTCAGTTCTTGGGTGGCGCGTTCGAACGCGTCGTCGTGAGCCTTCTCCCAGGTGGCGGAGCGCGCCCGCTCGCTCAGGTCGGCAGCCCGTCCGAGCACGCCGCCAAACAGGCTGCTGGCTGCGTCCAGCGCGCCGGTGACGGTGCTGATCGCCGATGGCTGAAAATGGGTGCGGAACCCCGAACCGCAGCGGTCGCAGTAAAACTCGAACTGGAACCCCTGGTCGGTGCTCAGGTCGGAGAAGTTACGGGTGAATTCGATCTTAGTCATGGTAACCTCGCTGGTGGCAGATTATATAAAGAAGTATATCCTAGAATCTTGACCCTTGAACAGAAATTTTGCAGGGAAAACTGACAATCCAGCAAGCCCGCCCGACATCGGGTACAATATTTCCATCGGTTATTTTAGGCACATATTGCTGACTAGCTTGGATACAGAACGCCTCCCCACACAGGATGAAATTGCCGCCGGGCTCGCGCACATCCCGGTGATGGCGCTCGTGACGCTTTTCAGCCGGGCGATTGAGAGCCGCTCACCCGAACCGATCGTGCGCGACGACTACGCGGTCGCCATCTGTGAACGCCTGCGTCCCATCCTGGCGGGCTCACCGGACCGATTGAAGCGCGCCCTCGCCAGAGACCGGCTGGCGCCGGTCGTGTATCGCCACGTCGCATTGCGCAGCAGTTATTATGACCGGGTCGCCCAGGGGTTCATGCGCGACAATCCAGGCGGCGTGCTGGTCAACCTCGGCTGCGGGCTGGACACCCGCTTCATGCGCATCGACGACGGGCGCGTGATTTACTTCGACCTCGACCTGCCCGAGATGATCGCGTTCAAGCGCCAATTTCTCGCGCAAAACCAGCGCTACCGGATGATCCCACAATCGGTTTTCGATTACGACTGGATGAAGCGCCTGGAGCAGACCAACCCGCGCTCGATCCTCTTCCTCTCCGAAGGCGTTTTTATCTACATGGACGCCGGACGGGTCAGGGATTTTATCGGGACGCTCCAGCGGCGCTTTCCGGGCTGCGAGCTGTTATGCGAAGTGTTCAACCGCCGCTGGCTGAGACTGCCTTTCACCCCGCTGGCGAACTGGTTTCTGCGCCAGGTCACCGGGTTGGGGGAGAACACCGTCTATCACTTCGGTTTGGAAAACAGCCGTGAGATGGAAAGTTGGGGCAGGGGGATCGAACTGCTCGCAGAGTGGACCTATTTCGATCAGCGCCTTCCCAAACTGCGTTCGCTGCGCCTGTTCGGGCGGCTGGGATTGACCCGCTGGATGCTATGGAGCGCGCACTACCGCTTGAACGCGGCGCAGCCCGGCAGTTGATTCAGCCGGCTTCGATCTCGATTTCAACGATACGATCTAACCGGAAAAGGCGCTCCTCCTGGCGCAGGTGGCAAAAGGCGACCAGGTAGGTTATGCCGTTCTGCGTTGCCACTCCACGGGGGGAGATGCGCCGGAAGGTCCGTTCACCTTGGGCGTCCTCGTAGGTGATCAGCGCGGTGCCGCCGTTGGAGAGCGCTTGCTGCAACTCCGGGGGCAGGTCAGCCTCGGTTTCAAATGACGCGGCAGGGGAGTAGCTGCTGGCGAACGATTCCAGGCGGGCGCCGCCCGGGAGCTGGCGGTAGAGCATCCGAAGCACTTGAAAAGTGGCAAGCGCGTCGCCTAAGGCGCGGTGAGCCTGCGGGTTGCGTATCCCCAGGCGGGCGGTCAAAGCCTCCAGGCTGTTGGATGCAAAGCGAAAACGCCGGCGGGCGATCTCGAGTGTGTCGATCACGCCGGCGGGCTGCCAGGACAGTCCGGCGCGGTAAAACTCGGCTTTTAAGAAGCTCAGATCGAACGGAGCGTTGTGACAGACCAGCAGCCGCCCGTCGACCCGCGCCAGCACCTCCCCGGCGATCTCGCCGAACGTGGGCGCGTCGCAGACATCCAGATCGCTCAGCCCGTTGACGCGCGCCGCCCCGAGTGAGATCGGGCGCAGCGGGTTGACCAGCGTCTGGTAGGTATCCAGCACCTCGTCGCCCTTCCCCAGCACGATTCCCACCTCGCACACCCGGTCAGATCTCGGAAAGAGACCGGTGGTTTCCACATCCAGCACGGCGACGAGCTGGTCGTCTGTTGCAGCGTTCAAATCAGCCATGTGCGTCGATCCCAGGTTGGGGGTTGCAACCACGATTATACCCAACAAAGCGCGCGTAAAAATGGGGTTGTAAATACCACCCGCAGTTTGCTTATTGACAACGGGTGATTAATTTGCTATATTACTAACACGCGTTACTAACGCGTGTTAGTCAGGTGGAATCGGGAGAGGAACAGCGTGGCAGTCAATCGGGTGACCAGTCAGGACGTAGCCGATCGTGCGGGCGTATCGCGCACCACGGTTTCGCTGGTCTTAAACAACGTTCCGGGGATTCAAATCAGCGACACAACCCGGCAACGCGTTTTGCAGGCTGCCGAAGAACTGAATTACGTGCCCGACGCCGCCGCACAGGCGTTAGCCAGCCGCCAATCGCAAGTCATTGGCTTGGTCCTCATCCGCACCCCAGACCAAATTGCATCGGACATTTTTTTGACCCAAACTCTGGATGGGTTGATAAAAAGCGTGCACAAAGCGGGCATGCGCTTGTTGATCGACATCATTGACCCCGAGCATCAAGAAGAGACCTATTTACATTTGATGAGAGCCAAGCGGATTGATGGCATCATCCTCTCGGGGCCGCGCTCCAACGATGAATCGTTGAATGCCCTGTTAGATGTCGATTTTCCGACCGTGCTATTGGGTCAACTGCCTGGCAGCCAGTTTTATAGCGTGGACGTGGACAACCGGGCTGCAGCGCACAATGCTGCGACGCATTTGCTAAATTTGGGGCATCGCCGGATCGCCTGCATTACAAACGCCCCGCTGAGTTACACAGCTGCTAACGACCGTTTATCCGGATACCGCCAGGCGCTCGAAACCGCCGGCGTCCCCTTCGATCCGCCACTGGTTCGTTTTGCTGAGTTTGATCCAGAAAGCGGTTACGAACAGATGAATAATCTTTTAGAAAGCGGCTCTGATTTCAGCGCCGCTTTTGTTGCCAGCGACCTGGTTGCTTACGGCGCGATCGCCGCGACCCGCGAGCATGGTTTACGCATCCCGGAGGACATGGCTCTGGTAGGTTTGGACGATCTGCCTTTCTCGCGCTTCATCAGCCCGCCGCTCACCACGATCCGGCTGCCTGCCATCGAACTGGCGCGTATAGCAACGGATCTGTTATTCCGCCTCCTACAAGGCGAGCAGCCCGAACAGAAGCAAATCATCTTGGGCACCGAACTAGTGGTGCGCGATTCTTGCGGCGCCAAATTACACGGATACGCGCCGCACCAATAGATCAATAACCGCCAATTGAGGGAACATCACGCCGGCATCGCTATAATCCTCAACTTTTTTGAAAGGAGGTCGTAGCGAATAATTAATTTCCAGTCCCGATTAAGCCGTAGTTTCATAACCGTAATCTCTACTATGGAGGTAGAAGATCATGAAGAACAAGAATAAAATTTGGTTGATAATCAGCGTCCTGGTGATCTTTGCCATGACGCTGGCAGCCTGCGGCGCTCCGGCGACACCCGCCCCCACCCAGGCGCCCGTCACGACGGAAGCGCCCGCAGAGACGCAAGCCCCTGTTGCGACAGAAGCTCCCGCGGAGACACAGGCGCTTGCGCCGGTGATCGACTGCATGGGGGCAGCCGCGGGAGATCAGCTCAACGTGATGTACCAATGGTCTGGGGCGGAGGAGGAGAAGATCAATGCGATCTTCAAGCCGTTCATCGATGCGTGCGGCGTGCAAATCGTGGCTGAGTCCACGCGGGATGCGGCGGTGCTCGACACCAAAGCCAAATCCACGCCGCCGGACGTGTTGTTCTGGCCCACCACAGCGCCGATGACGCTTTACACGGCTCAGCTCAAGGACCTGGGATCGCTGGGAGCGGATGCGGGCAGCTATGCGTCGTTCTGGCAGGCTTTGGGGACGACTGGGGGGCAGTGGCTGGCGGCGCCGGTGAAGGCGGACATCAAGTCGATCATCTGGTACTCGCCGGTGCAATTCGAGACGTTTGGGTACAGCGTACCGGCGACGTTCGATGAGTTGGACAGCCTGGTTGACCGGATGGCAGCGGATGGAAACATCCCGTGGAGCATGGGATTTGGGTCGGATGCTGCGACGGGTTGGACCGGGTCCGACTTTATTCAAGACTTGCTGTTGACGCAGCAGGGACCGGATTACGTGATGGGGCTGATCGACGGCTCGATCCCGTACGATGATGCGGGGGTAGTGGAAGCTTACCAGACGTATGTCAAATGGGCTGCGGATCCGAAGTACACGGTAGGAGGAGCGGAGGGGACGGTGAACACGCCGTTTCTGGATGCGATCTACAAAGTGTTCTCCGATCCGCCGGAAGCGATGATGGTGAAGCAGTCGGGCTTTGCCGGTGGGGAGATCGTCAAGCAGTATCCTTCGCTGCAATACGGCACGGACTTTGACTTCTTTGCCTTTCCTGGCGCGAAGGGGATGCAGGGCGGAGCGGACTACATGATGGCGTTCTCGGACACGCCGGCGGTCAAAGCGCTGGTGACCTACCTGACCAGTGCATATGGGGCGCAGGTGTGGGCGGAGACGGGGTTTGATCTCTCGCCGAACAAGAATGCTGTGGGCAAATACACCGACGCTCAGCTTTCTAAGAAAGCCGAGGCGTTAGCGAACGCTTCTGGTTTCACGCCAGACCTGGGCGACACCATCCCGGCGCCGTTCGGCGAAGCGGAGTGGAAGGCGATCATCGCCGCGGTTCAGGGTGAGGACATTCCGAAAGCCCTCGCTGCTGCCGCAGCCGCGCAAGCCGAAGCGCTGAAGCAGTAAGCTACGCAACAGGAACTGTGGATTTTCTGGCGGGTTACCCGCCAGAAAATCCATCTTATTGCCTGATAAGCTTCTCGACTGGAGGAAATCTCATGGTGCCGACAATCATGAAGCAAGGGCGTATAGCGCCTTTCCTGTACCTGCTGCCAGCGATGGCGGTGATTACGATCTTCATCGTATATCCGATGATCGAAACGGTGCGTTTGAGTTTCACGAACCGGTATGGAACAGGCACCGCCGCCAGCAGCTGTCTGCCGGGCAACCCGTGCTGGGGCATATTCGAGAACTATCGTTACGCGCTGACCAACCCGGAGATGCTCACCGCGTTGCGCAATAATGCGCTCTGGCTCTTGCTCATGGTGCCTGTCACGGTGGCGTTAGGCTTGGTGGTGGCGATTTTGGCGGACCGCGTTCGGTACGAAAGCCTGGCGAAGGCGGTCATCTTTATGCCGATGGCGATCTCCTTCATCGGCGCGGGCATCATCTGGCGTTTCATGTACAACATCGAAAGCGGCGGCGGCGCGCAGACCGGATTGCTGAACGCCATCCTGGTGGGGCTGGGGTTACAGCCGGTTGCCTGGCTGAGCAACCCCGCCGTCAACAACCTGGCGCTGATGGCGGTGGGTACCTGGCTGTGGGCGGGTTTTTGCATGACCATCCTCTCCGCCGCGATTAAGGGGCTGTCTGTTGAAATCATCGAAGCCGCCCACGTGGATGGCGCCAATGGCTGGCAAACCTTTCGGAACATCACCGTGCCAATGATCTGGCCCACGATCCTGGTGGTTACCACGACGATGGTGATCAACATCCTCAAGATCTTCGACATCGTCTTCGTCATGACGGGCGGAAATTTCGGCACCGAGGTGATCGCCAACCGGATGTTCAAGCTGATTGTGACCGACCTGGGCAGATCCACCGCAATTGCAGTTCTCTTGGTGGTGCTCACCATCCCGGTCATGTATTATAACATGCGCCGCTTTCGAGAAGAGGAGGCTATGCGATGAAACCGTTCTCCAGCCTCAATCGCATCTTTAGCAATATACCAATCCACGCCGCGCTGATCTTGCTCTGCCTGCTATGGATTGTGCCCACTTTGGGATTATTCGTCACCTCCTTTCGCCCCAGAGAAGATGTGCGCACCAGCGGCTGGTGGACGGTATTCCAACCCCGCCAGGTGGTCGGAGAGACTGAATATGATACTTACTGCGCCTCATGTCATGGGGCAGACGGCAAAGAGATCAGCGCGGCTGACCTGAGCAGCCCGGAGCTTCTGGTAGACTACCCGCGCTCCAACCGCTTGCTGACCGCGCTGCGCAAAGATATCGATGGGAAGCCTCATCTGAGCGACCCTGCCTTGCCTTCCAATCCCAATAAAGCCCTGGATACGCTTTCTAAGATCTTGGATTATATGAGGAGTCTTTCCAGCGGCGGGACGGCAAAAGAAAGATTCACGCTGCGCAATTATGCCGACGCTCTGGTGGGCTATAAAGGCACGCAAGACTACCTGACCGACTGCCAGCAAGGTGTAGCCAGCGCCCTGGCTAAATTCCAATGCAATTCGAGCGACCTGCTGAACCCTGAAGGGATGGGGCGCGCCCTATTGAACACGATCATGGTGGCGGTGCCGGCGACGATCCTGCCGATCCTGCTGGCGGCGTTTGCCGCGTACGCCTTCACCTGGATGGATTTCAAGGGTCGGCAGCTCCTCTTTATCATTTTGGTGGGCTTGCAGATCGTTCCGCTGCAAATGACCCTGGTCCCCATCGCCCGCCTGTACGCTCAACTGGGGATGCAGAGCACTTTTTACGGCATTTGGCTGTTCCACACCGCTTTTGGGCTGCCTTACGCCATCTTCTTGATGTCCAATTTCCTGCGCGGACTGCCGCGCGAGTTGTTCGAGTCCGCCTACATCGACGGCGCAAACCACTGGATAAGCTTTTGGAATATGGCGCTGCCTCTGGCGCTGCCGGCGATCGCCGCGCTGGGGATCTTCCAGTTCCTGTGGCTGTGGAATGATTTCTTGGTGGCGAAAATCTTCCTGACCACCCAGCCGGTTCTCACCGTACAGATCACCAACCTGATCGATCCCAGGGGGGGTAACTGGCACATTCTCACCGGCGCAGCTTTTCTTTCGTTCATTATCCCCATGCTGGTGTTCTTTGCCTTCCAGCGTTACTTTGTGCGCGGTTTGACGGCGGGCGCGGTGAAAGGATGAAAGATCCGCTCTGGTATAAGAACGCAATATTCTACGAAGTCTACGTGCGCGCCTTTTTTGACAGCAACGGGGATGGGCACGGCGATCTGCGCGGCTTAGCTCAGAAGCTGGATTACCTGCAAGCGCTGGGCATCGACTGCCTGTGGCTGCTGCCCATCTATCCCTCTCCGCTGAAAGACGACGGTTACGACATCGCCGACTATTACAGCGTGCTGGAAACCTACGGCAGTTTGGAGGATCTCAAATTCCTGATAGAGGAGGCGCACGCCCGCGACATGCGTCTGATCACCGACCTGGTGCTGAACCACACCTCCGACCAACACCCCTGGTTTCAGGCTGCCCGCTCGGACCGCGCTTCGCCCTACCGGGATTACTACGTGTGGAGCGACACCGACCAGAAGTACCAAGAGGCGCGCATTATCTTTATCGATACCGAAAAATCCAACTGGACCTGGGACGCGCACGCCGGACAGTTCTACTGGCACCGGTTTTATGCGTCCCAACCGGATCTCAACTTCGACACCCCGGCGGTTCAGGAAGAGATGCTCAACGTCGTTCGATTCTGGCTGGACATGGGTATCGACGGCTTCCGGGCGGACGCGGTGCCTTATCTGTTCGAGCGCACCGGCACCAACTGTGAAAACCTGCCCGAGACGCACGCCTACTTGAAGCGCCTGCGCCAATTCATCGACGCGCACTATCCGGGCAGAATTCTGCTGTGCGAAGCCAACCAGTGGCCCGTGGATGTGCGCCCATACTTTGGCGACGGCGACGAATTCCAGATGGGCTTTCACTTTCCGGTTATGCCGCGCATCTATATGGCATTGAAGAAGGAGAGCAAAGAGGACTTGGTCTGGATTCTGGACCGCACCCCGCCTATCCCGGATAGCTGCCAGTGGGCAATTTTTTTGCGCAACCACGACGAGTTGACGCTGGAAATGGTCACCGAAGAAGAGCGGCAGTGGATGTGGCGCCAATATGCTCCGCAGGATCGCATGCGGCTGAACCTAGGCATCCGCCGCCGCCTGGCGCCGCTGCTGGATAACGACCGCCGCAAGATCGAACTGGCGAACTCGCTGCTTTTCACCTTGCCCGGCTCGGCGATCATCTATTACGGCGATGAAATCGGCATGGGGGATAACATCGAACTGCCCGACCGCAACGGAGTACGCACCCCCATGCAGTGGGACTCGGGGGCAAACGCCGGTTTTTCCAGCGCGCCGCCGCAGAGGTTGTACACGCCGGTAAATTCGATTGCTCCGTTCGGACCGCAGCAGGTCAACGTTGCCGACCAACGCCATGATCCAGGTTCGTTATGGAATACGCTGCGCCGCATGATCGCTCTGCGCAAAGCCAATCTGGTGCTGGGGTGGGGCGATTTTGCCTGGGCAGAGAGCCACTCGCCCGCCGTTGCTGCATATTGGCGCACCTACCAGCGAGAGCAGATGCTCATTCTAAACAACCTCTCGCACCAGGCGCAGAGCGTCACGTTGAATATCGCCGCGGATGCGGCGCGTGTATTTACCGATGTTTTCTCCGGCGATGCGTGGCATCCGTCCGAAGATAATGAACTGCAGATCGCTATGCAGCCATACCAGTTCCTGTGGTTGAAGCGCGGCGAGGGTTGAACGCCGCCGGCGCTCGAAAGGCTGCCAGGGTCAGCCTCCAGTATGACAGCGTTACGCCCCCCGATTGCCAGGGCGCTCGAAGCGTTCGCGCTGGAGGAGCGCGGTAAAACCGTTTTAGACCGCTCCGTTCGCTAACTGGAGATCGCGCCCGTCCGGCGTAATAAGGATTGCCGGACCTCCGTTTCGCTCAGCCTCATTGACCAGGACGAATGCTTCTTCACCTCGGCTGATCTGTTGTCAGGCTGATCCTTCATCCCTCTCCAACGATTTAAAACTCGGCTTTGTGACAAAATTCTCCTACCCAAAAAGCGGAGCGTAACAGTATAATTTCAGCGCAAAGGCAGGGAACAGCATTGTTAGCGATCCAATTGCTGGGCGGTTTTCGTTTGCATAGGGCGGGAGGTGGAATCTGCGCCATCCAATCCGAACGCCTGGTGCTTTTGCTTGCCTATCTGTTCCTCCACCTCGAAGCGCCCCCCTCGCGCAAACAATTGGCATATCTCTTCTGGCCCGACACCAGCGAAGAACAGGCGCGCGCCAACCTGCGCAACCTCATTCATCAACTGAAACGGGTGTTCCCTGAAATCGAGGCTTTCTTTGACCTCGATGGGCAGTCCATTCGCCGGCGGAGCGAAGCCGCGCTTGCGGTGGACGCGCTTCAATTCACGTCCACGCTGGCGCGGGCGAAGCGCCAAAAAGACGATGCGAGCCGCCTGCGCGAGCTGCGGGAGGCGGTGAGCCTTTATCACGGCGAGCTCTTGCCGGGTTTTTACGAAGATTGGGTCCTCCTGCAACGCGAAGAATTGCACAGCGCGTTTCTGGGCGCATTGATCCAGTTGGCGAAACTGTACGAGGACCACCGCCAATATGCGGAAGCTATCGAAGCCATCAACAACTTGATCCGGAACGATCCGCTGAACGAAGCCGCCTATCAACAAGCCATGCGTTTGCACGCCTTGAATAACGACCGGGCGGGCGCGCTGCAGATGTTTCATACCTGTTCCACGGTCTTGATGCGCGAACTCGGCGTGGAGCCGGTGGCAGAGACCAAAGCGCTGCACCGGCAGTTGATCCAATCCAGCCTGGCGGACAGCGAGCCAACCCCCGAGGGACGCAGGCTCATCGGGCGGAAGGCTGAATGGGGTCGGTTGCGCAGCGCCTGGCAGTCTGCTGCAAAAGGCTGCTCCACGTTCGTCTTGATCCTCGGCGAGGTGGGCGTCGGTAAGACGCGCCTTGCGAATGAACTGACGCAGTGGGTGCGCCGTCAAGGAATTCGCGCAGCCGAGGCGCAATGTTACCCTGCGGAAGGCAACCTGCCCTACGCGCCCGCAGTCGCCTGGCTGAAAGCGCCCGGGTTGCGCGAGGAGCAGGCGAGCCTCGCGCCGCTTTGGAAGAAGGAGCTTGGGCGCCTTCTGCCCGAACAAGAGGCGCAGGAAACGGAGGCAAGCGGAGGCGGGCAATGGCAGCGCCAGCGTTTGTTCGAAGCGCTGGCGCGGGGGCTGCTGGGGACGGGCGCGCCGCGTTTGCTGGTTCTCGACGACGCGCAATGGAGCGATCACGAGACGCTGGAGTTTGTTCATTACTTACTGCGCTTCGATGCGAACGCCCCGCTGATGATCCTGGCAACCGCGCGCATCGAGGAGCTGGAGGCGCAGCACCCCCTGAATCAATTGCGGCTGGATCTGCAATCGAAAGAAATGGGCATCGAAATGGAGCTTGCGCCGCTGGATAATTTGGATCTGGCGCAGTTGGCGCGCGACCTGTCCAGCGTGGAGTTGGACGCGCAGCAGCAGGCTGAGCTAAGCGCCGAGTCCGAAGGCAACCCCTTTTTCTTCGTTGAGTTGCTGCGCAGCGGCGAAGCGCCGGACGCGGCGCGGCTGCCACAGAGTTTGCGCTCGGTGCTGGCGCGTCGCTTGAACCAGCTTTCAGCCCCGGCGCGCGATCTGGTTGGCAGCGCGGCAGCAATTGGGCGCGAATTCAATTATCGCCTGTTGAAGAACTCCAGCCAGATGGATGAGTACACGCTCGTGCAGGCTTTAGACGAGTTGTGGTCGCGCCGCATCCTTAAGGTTCAGGGGGAGACCTACCAGTTCTCGCACGGGAAATTGCTGGAAGCCGCCTATGAAACGTTGACCGCCGCGCGGCGCTGGCTCTGTCATCGCAAAATCGCCGAAGCCATGCTGGCAGAGGCGGAAGGGGGCTGGGAGGTTGAAAACGCCATCGTCGCCGGGCATTTCGAAAAGGCGGGTCAATATCCCCAGGCAATCGAACAATATCGCAAAGCGGCTGACGCGGCGCAGCGCGTGTTTGCCAACCGAGACGCCATCTCGCACCTGAAACGTGCGCTGGTTTTGTTCACGGAAACGCCGGGGAACAAAGGCAGCGCCCGAACACAATTTGCGCTCGAAACCTATGAATTGCTGGGCGACCTGTATAAGGTGCTGGGCGATTTCGTTCAGGCGATGACCGAATATTCAGAGGCTCTCGCTCAGACCGCCGCGAGCGAAAGCCTCACCCGGGCGCGCTTGTATGGCAAACTTGCCAAAGTCGCTTCGAACCAAAACGATTGCGAAGCCCTGGTGGGGTTTGTCGACCAGGCGGAGGAAATCCTGGGCGATCCGCCGGTGGAAAGCGAGCTGGATTGGTGGCATGCCTGGCTGGAGATTCAGATCACCGAGGCTTGGGTGTCTTATAACTGTTCCGACGCGCAAGGCATGCAATCCACCCTGAACGAAATCTTCCCGGTAGTGCAAAGGCTTGGAGAGCTGGACAAACTGGGCGAATATTATCACCTGATGCAATCGATGCTCTTAAGGCGCGACAGCTATCGAATAAATGACGCTGGTTTGCAGTATTCGATCCTGGCTTTGCAAACAAGTCGGCAGATAGGGCACCCCGAATTGCTCACCCGGTCGATTTTTGGTCACGGATTTTGCCAATTCTTGGCTGGGAATTTGGAAACGGCGATTCAATTTCTAAATGAAGCCTTGAGCCTTGCCGTCCAGATCGGTCACATCGAACAGCAAATCATGTGCCTGACCTATCTGGCGACAACTCACCGGCGCGGGGGAGATCTGGAGGCTTGCCAATCCTATTCCGAGCACGCCCTCGCGCTTTGTGTCCGGGAGAACGCGCACAGTTATGTTGCCTGCGCCCGCGCCAATCTCGGCTGGGTTGCCTGGAAGAGAAACGATTTCCAGCAAGCTAAAGCGCTCAGCCTTCAGGCGCTGGAGGGTTGGGGGGTGTTCTATCCCCTGCGCTGGTTCGGTTTATGGACTTTGATTGACCTCGCTCTTCGATCGCTGCAGTTCGACGAGGGGCTCGGGTATGCGCGGCAGCTCAAAGCGCCCGGACAGCAGATCTTTGCGCAAGCGGGGGATGATCTGCTCGCGTCTGCGATCGCCGCCGCCGAAGCGGGGGATCGGGCAAAGAGCGAAACCCTGCTGACGGCAGCCGTGGACTGGGCGAAGGAAAACCGCTACCTGTAATCACGATCAGGCTGGCGGAACCCCGATTTCTCAAAGAGATCGGGGTTTCTTCTTTTATGAAACGCTTTTTAAACGCTCCATCCTTAAACTATGGGTAGTCGTTCAATCTATTTTAGAAGGAGTCTAACCATGTCAATCGAAACTACCAAAGCAACTATGCAGCGCTATCTCGATTCAGCGCACGGCGACGCCAGCACATTAACGGAGGATGTCGCCTTCACCGTCATGGCGACCGGTCAGGAAAACCGCGGGCGCGACGGCGTACTTGGAATGTTGAACTATTTTTATCATGTCGCCTTCGACGCCGCCGCTGAACCGCGCGTCACGATCTTCGGCGAGAACAACGCGCTCTGGGAAGGCGAGTTCGTGGGCAAGCACATCGGCGAATTTGCTGGCGTTCCCGCCACGGGTAAAAACGTGCGCGTGCCGTTGGCTGTCGTGTACGATTTGGAGAACGGCAAAATCAAGCGCGGGCGCATTTACTTCGAAGTGCCAGCCCTGCTCCAACAACTTGGGGTCCAGATGGGGTAGACAGCTTGGACAACATCCCTCCACAAGCCCGCTTGTTCACCCTGCGAATTTGGTCATCAAATGAAGACAGCGCGCCCGAGTGGCGCGCGCGTTTCCAGGACGTGCAGAGCGGGGAAGTGACCTATTGCGCGGATTGGGATTCGCTGATCGCCCGCATCGAAGAAACGCTGCGCGAACAGGGCGATAGAACGCCATCCGATTAATTTCTATTCATTCATCAGAGGAGATATAAAAATGAAACGCTCATTCAGAGTTAGTTCTGTATTGGTGTTGGCGCTCGCGCTGACGCTCGGTTTGGTTGGCGCCGCGCCTGCGCTCGCGCAGCCCCAAACCGTTCCTG
Organism: Anaerolineae bacterium UTCFX2; assembly: GCA_002050125.1. Lineage (GTDB taxonomy): Bacteria > Chloroflexota > Anaerolineae > Anaerolineales > UBA4823 > UTCFX2. Next base: position 13,854 of record MWTA01000009.1, read on the forward strand.
TTGCGGCGCTGCTCAACCCCGACGGGACGCTGAATATGACGGTGGCGGTGAACAGCGCGCTCGATCTGCGCGGCTGGGGCGTGACGCTCGATTCTCAGCGCGGGCCCGTTCTGTCACCACAGCAACAGCCGTCAGCCGCAGCACTCAGCAGCGCCTGGTACCCCCTGTCCAACAAAGGGCTGAATGGAACGGTAAACGCGATCGCGGCGATAGGGACGGATTTATACGTCGGCGGTGATTTCACTCAAACTTACGACGGCGCGGTGACGAACCTGAACCGTATCGCTAAATACGACACAAAGACCAATACCTGGTCGGCGCTGCCCCACAATGGGTTAGATAATGCCGTGCATTCCTTCGCGGTGATGGGGACAGATTTGTATGTCGGCGGCGGTTTCTCCCAAACCAAGGACGGCGCGGTGACAGGACTGAACGCCATCGCCCGGTTCGACACAACGACGGGCGCGTGGTCGGCGCTGCCGCATAATGGTTTGGGTGGCGGTGCAGTGTATGCGCTGGCAGTGATCGGCACAAAACTGTATGTCGGCGGCGGTTTCAGTCGAACCGCCGATAACGTGATAACGTCCATGTGGAACTTTGCCATATTTGACGGCGCAAGTTGGTCCTCGCCGAACGGGGGTGTGTATGGCGGATTTGTTTCGTCGCTAGTGAGGGTTGGGACTGATTTGTACGTCGGCGGTGTTTTCTCACACACCTGGGACAACGCGGTGACGAACTTGAACCAAATCGCCAAACTCGATACGACGACAGACACCTGGTCGGCGCTGCCGCACGGCGGAATGAACCAGTTCGGCGGCGTACGTCAGTTGGCGGCGATTGGGAATGACCTGTACGTCGGCGGTCAGTTCGACGCAACGCAAGACGGCGTGGTGAAAGACCTGAACCACATCGCCCGGTTCGACACTGCCACAGCCACGTGGTCGGCGCTGCCAAACAAAGGGTTGAATGGCGATACATCGGCGTTCGGGGTTCTTGGAACCGATCTGTACGTCGGTGGAATGTTTTTTGGGGGAACGTTCGATGGCGCAATAAGGCTGAACAACCTTGCCCGCTTCGATACGACGACCGGCGCTTGGTCGGGGCTGCCAAATGACGGTTTGAGTTGGCCCGTGCATGTGTTTGAGCCCATGGGAACCGATCTATATATGGGCGGCGATTTCTGGGCTTCTGCCGACGGCACGGTGCAAGACCTGCGGAGCATTGCCAAATTAGGTCCGCCGATATACCAGGTTTTCTTACCGTTGGCTAAACGTTGATGGATTGAGAAATCCATGTCTATAGATCAACCCGATCGCCCTCGGCGAAACAAGGAGTAGAGAAGATGAAACGATTATGGCTCACCATCCTGTTGATTTCGACGCTGCTGGCGTCGCCGGGCGCGGAGAAGTACGGAGGATCTGCGCCAGCCGCAAGCGCTCAACCGGCTCTCCCGGCTGCCCCGGCTGCCGGATCCCGCTACTCCATCACCGACCTGGGCACGCTGGGAGGGGGCAGTGAGGCGCTCGCCATCAGCAACAACGGCAAAGTGGCCGGCCGATATGCCGCTGGCTCTGCGTATCACGCCTTTCTGTGGGACAACGGCGTCATGCAAGATCTGGGCACGCTGGGCGGAAGCTGGAGCGAGGCTTACGGGGTCAACGACAACGGGCAAGTGGCCGGAACCTCGCACCTCAACAACGGGTATACGGCCGCCTTCCGCTGGAATAACGGCTCGATGCAGAACCTGGGCACGCTGGGCGGCAACATGAGCGGCGCGCTGGCGATCAACAACTCGGGGCAAGTGGCGGGTTGGGCCATCAACGGCGCCTACCAGATGCATGCCTTCTTGTGGAACGGCGGCATGGCGGATTTGGGTACCCTGACCGGTGGGGACACCAGCTACGCTTATGCTGTCAACGACGCTGGTCAGGTAGCGGGCTGGGGGAAGGTTGGCGTTTTTCCTGCTTTGAGTGAACATGCCTTCCGCTGGAGCGGCTCGATGCAAGACCTGGGCACGCTGGGGTGGGCGCACAGCAGTGCGCGTGGCATCAACGACAATGGGGATGTGGTCGGCATTTTGATTAATGCAGACGAGAGCGACTGGCACGCTTTCGCGGCACAGGGCGGCGGGATGCAAGACCTGGGGGGGACCCGAAGCTATGGCTGGGACATCAACAACGCCGGGCTGATCGTCGGCGAATCGGGAGGACAAGCCGTGCTCTGGGAGAGCGGGCAGATGAAGAACCTCAACACGTTGATCGCCGCGGGTTCGGGCTGGGTTCTGCAAAACGCGCGCGGCATCAACAACAAGGGGCAAATCGTCGGCAAGGGTACGTTCAACGGACAGACGCGTGCCTTTATGCTCAAACCGAACGCCTATCACTGGACGAATCCCAGCGGCGGCGCGTGGCATCTGACGACCAACTGGGATCCCCGGGGCAACCCCGGCGCGGGCGATTCCGTCGTCTTCGACCTGAACGGGCAGTATGCGGTGGATGTCAGCGCCGTAGTATCAGCGCCCACTGCTTTCTCCATCGACCGCATGATCGTCTCTTCCACAAACTTCGTCTATTTCGACAATCTGGATCTGAATATGGTGTACGACTCGCCGGAGGAGCCTTCTTTGGAGGTCAACGACGGTGGGACTGCCGCCTTCAACTCCGGCGCGGCGACTTTCTCCCACGCGATCATCGGCGGCGAGCCGCCCGCCAACCCCAACAACCCGCCCATTGCCCGGTTGCAGGTACTGGGCAGCGGCACCAGTCTGAGCGGTTCGGGCCGCCTGACCATTGGCGATGAGGGCGTAGGCGACCTGTTCGTGACAGCCGGCGGACAGTTGAGCAGCGCCGAAGCGCGCCTTGGCGGTTTATTGCCTACAGGAACTGGCACAGCCGACGTGGGCGGCGATGGGTCGCTGTGGGACACGGGCAATATCGCCGTGGGCTATGGCATCAGCGGTACCCTGTCGATCCAGCACGGCGGGCGCGTCAACTCGAACGACGCCTATGTGAGTTGGGGCGTCCAAAGTGAAGATTCGCAAGTGACGGTTAACAGCATCAGCGCGATCACCAATCAACCGTCTATGTGGGCGCTCTTGGGCAGTTTGTTCGTTGGACAAACCGAATTCGGCTCGGTCGAAGTGCTGGATGGCGGCAGCCTGTACGTCACCCAAGATGTGCAGATCAAGAACGGCGAACTGCGGGTGGATGGCCGTCACCCCACTGGCGGGCCCTCTGAGATGGATGTGCTGGGCAGTGTATTCGTCGGCGGACCGGGCAGCGCCAACCTGCTGGCGCTGTGGAACGCGGCGCGGGGCGGCATAGAAGGCGATTTGATTATCGGCAAGGACGGCGAAGGGGCGGCGATCCTGTGGGGGGCGGCGAACACAGCACACCCGACCCAACTGGATGTGGTGGACCCGGCGGCGGGGCTGTGCGTCATCGGTCACACCTACGACGGCGGCGTCTCGCTGGACGACGGCGGTTTATTCCGCTGCCGGAACATCCAGCTCGGTCAGACGGGGATGAGTGGCGACGGTTCTATCACAGTGGATGGAGGGATGGTGCGCGCCCTGGACGTGCTGACGGTTGGGGCAGTTGGCGGGGGCGGCAGTGGCTTGGTGTGGATGGAGAACAACGCACTGGTGGCGACCAATGGGACGTATATCACGCCCAACGGGGTGATCACCGGCACAGGGACGCTGGCGGTTGGGTTCCTCGGCCTGCAAAACGATGGAACGCTGGCTCCCGGCATCACCGTGCATTACCCGCTTAATTCCCTTGCGGCGCCACAATCCCCGAATGCGGATGCGACGATGGCGATTTCTGGCACATTAACGATCGGGCCCTCCGGTCAAGTATCGATTCCCTTGATTGGCAACGAGGCGGGGCTGTATGGCAGCCTGGCTGTCACTGGCTCGGCTGCTTTAGACGGTGTGCTGGCGCTCAACTTCAGCCAGGGCTACGCCCCAAAACAGGGCGATACCTTCACCTTCCTGACGGCAACCAATGGCCTCACCGGTACATTCGACAGCGTGAAGATCAACGGGCTCATGCCTGGTTTTGAGTACGATCTCACCATCATTGACGGGCAATTGGTGCTCGAGGCTCTCAACGATGGTGTAGCTCAGAGAAGGTTATACCTGCCGCTGATAAGGCGTTGATAATGATCAAGGATAGAGCGCTTTGTGGAATACAACATCTTTGAAATCAAGGGACAAAAGATGAGACGATTATATCTCTCCATCATGCTGATAACAACGCTGCTGGTTTCGCCGGGCGCGGAGAAGTACGGAGGATCTGCGCCAGCCGCAAGCGCTCAACCGGCTCTCCCGGCTGCCCCGGCTGCCGGATCCCGCTACACTATCACCGACCTGGGCACGTTGGGGGGCGACACCAGCCAGGCTTTTGGAATCAACAACAAAGGTCATGTTGTCGGTCTGGCCAAGTTGGACGCTCAGATTTATCACGCCTTCTTCTGGGATGGCGAGACGATGACCGATCTGGGCACCCTGGGCGGACCGCAGAGCAGCGCCACCGATATCAACGACGCCGGGCAGGTGGTCGGTTGGTCGCACTATAGCGGTGGCGGAAACCGCGCCTTCATCTGGCAAAATGGTGTAATGCAAAACCTGGGGACGATTGGAGGAAATTCCAGCGGTGCAAGCGGCATCAACAGCGTTGGGCAAGTGGTGGGGTCGGACAGTTTCCATGATGATGCATTTTCTCGCGCTTTCTTGTGGCAAAACGGTTCGATGCAGATTCTGGCCTCCCCGGGCGTCAATCATGACTCTGCCACCGACATCAACGATGCTGGACAGATGGTCGGCTCGGCAAGTTTCGGCGACCCCTCAGCTGCCGTTTCTCATGCCGTCCTGTGGCAAAATGGCTTATTCCAGGATCTGGGCTCTTTGGCAGGTGAATCCAGCGGGGCGTATGCGATCAACAACAACGGCCAAGTGGTCGGCGAATCCCTTGCTTCCCTTGTTTCCCCTTTCCCAACCCATGCTTTTGTATGGGAGAACGGCGCGATGCAAGACCTGGGCACCCTGGGCGGAAATTTTAGCTACGCCTACGATATCAACGATAGAGGGCAGGCGGTTGGCTTCTCCACGAATGCCGCGGGGATAGGGCGCGCCTTTCTTTGGGAGAATGATGGAATGAAAGATCTCAACGGCCTGATCCCTGCTGATTCGGGGTGGGCATTGGTCGAAGCGCGTGCCATCAACGAACGCGGCCAAATCGTCGGATATGGAGTGATAAGCGGACATGCACACGCCTTTTTGCTCACGCCGCGGCTGCCTGTATTGGTCGTCCCGGGCATCGCCGGAACCTATGCGAGTAGCACGACATTTGACCGCACCTGGCTGACCCATCGCGGAGTACACCCAGACGACTTGCAGATCGACCCGCTGGCGCACGTCTACGACGACGTGATCCAGACCCTGAAGAATGTGGGATATGAAGAAGGCAAGAGCCTTTTCGTGGTCAAGTACGACTGGCGGCTGTCACCGGGGCCGGTTTCCCCCAGCGGCCCCTTCGACGGTCACATCGCCGGGCTGAACGCCGCGGCGCTGTCCGATGATCAGTTCGTGTATGGGGTGGACTATCTCGGTTACTACCTGCGCAAGGCCTCCGAAGCGTACCGGACAACATACGGCGGGGAGCTGCCGGCGGTCAACATCATCTCTCACAGCACCGGCGGGCTGGTGGCGCGTACCTACATCCAGAGCGACGCCTACGGGGGTGAATATGATACGGCCAACCACTACAAGCTGCCCGAGGTGGATCAGTTCATAATGGTCGGGGTGCCCAACCGCGGCGCTTCCAAGGCCTGGAACCCGCTGCACAACAACTGGATTTCAGATATCGCTTACCGCGCGGTGCTGAGCAAGATCATCAACCGCGCCTACCAGAAGGTGACCGCGGTGTTGCCCGAAACCATCAGTGGTCCAGACTACGATATCACCAAGGCCTCAATCTCGCCCGGCGGCAGCCCGGACCCGCGGCTGTTCATCGAGAAATATGTGCCCACCATCCGCTCGCTGCTGGCGACCTATGATTTTCTCGATCGCGGGTCAGGGTTTACCAACATCAACAGCGATCCGGCCCAGCGCAACAACCTGGTGCTGGATCTGAACAACGGGCTGGACCTCGCGCCGACTGCCGATCCCAATCCCTTTGCCGAGTTGGTGAACGCCACCGTGATCTGTGGCGGGCTGGGACGCACGGCCAACCTGGTGGTCGAGCGCACCGGGACGGCGCGGGAAGATGTTCTGCTGCCCTTCACGGATTTCCTTGCCAACGACGCCAGCGCGGCGGACGAGTGGTACGAAGACCTGTGGATGGCAAACGGGGGGGATGGGACGGTACCGCTGGAATCGTGTTACGAGCAGTTCGTAGGAGATGGACGGGTGAAGAGGAAGTTGTTCTATGGGGTCGGTCTCGACCATACCAGTATGATGTCGGATGTGTCGGTGCAAAGCTACATCCTGGACACGCTGAAAGTCAAAAACCAGGCGGGGAATATCTCCACGGGCGCCGGGTTGGGGTATGCCAACGTGATCTCGGTGATCAGCGACCCGGTGGAGACGATCCTGGTGGATGGACAGGGCCGCCGGTTGGGGTACAGCCAGGCGACGGGCGTGTTGACCGAGATTCCGGGCAGCCTCTGGTTTGGGGAGGCGGACGGGTTTGGGTTTGTCACGGGAGCCGCGGTGGATCCGCTGCACCTGGAGCTGACCGGGCTGGGAGAAGATTACTACGTGATGGTCTCGGTGGAACGTTTCGGCAGACCAGCCGGGGGCGCGGTCAGCAGCGGGCACCTGGCGCAAGGAGAAGTGTTAAGTGTTCCGGTTGTCATCACGACAAAATATCTGTTCCTTCCACTGATCGTCCGTTAGAATTCGCATGTGGCCCCTACGACCGTTGCCGGCGGATTCGATAAAAGGAGTGTGGCTATGGATATAACCACGATCCATATCGTAGAAGAAGGCGTCATTGCCTATTACAAAGGCATTGCCCAATCCCTGGGAGGCCAGTTTTATGACCAAGATGAAGATCTGATCTGGTTCCGCACCGGGCGGAAAAGTATATTTCGGTTCAACGGCGTCCTTCGGGCGCGAATACCATCGAAAAGACTAGCTGAGACTACTGGACCTATCCTGGCAGATTTCTGGGAAAATAACCTGCCGTTTTTCTGGGCCGATTACCCTCCCAGCGCGACGCCCGGACTGGGTGAGTACCTGGCAGCCAACGGGATTACACGGGTGGCTAAAGGCATGCCGGCGATGACCAGAAGCCTGGATGATCTGCCCCCGCTTCCACCTCTTGAAAAGATGGTAATTTCTGAAGTTCGATCATCTCGTGATCAAGCCGAATGGCTGGATGTGCATATGGAGGGATTTGGCGAACCGCCAGAAGCCAAACTTGATTTCCAGGATTACCTGGAATACACATTGACGAGATCAGAATGGCGCCATTTCATCGCCCACTGGGATGGCGTTCCGTGCGCCATTTCCACCCTGTTGTGCGCGCGAGAAACGGCGGGGATTTACCACGTCACCACGCTGCCCGCCTATCGTGGAAAAGGTTTGGGAAAGGCACTCACCCTGGCAGCCATGCAGGCTGGTAAGGATTGCGGATATACTCAGGCATTGTTATTCGCTACGCCTGACGGTTTTCCTCTATACCAGAAGCTCGGTTTCCAAACCGTTCTCACCGCGGATGCGTATGCCTGGGTTGGAGGCCAGCCGTGAACCAAAACCCTTCACCAGACCCAGATAAGATCGGAGATTTATTTTGGGGTGTTATTAAACCCCAATTTCTCCGCCTGGCATTGCAACTCGATTTGTTCTCTCCTCTGGATTCAGGTCCAGCGACTCCAGAGATGGTCGCGAAGGAAATTAAGTGCCATCACAAACCGATCCGCGCTTTGTTGGATTACTTTTGCAGCCTGCAAATTCTGAATAAGAGCGGAGACGAGTATTCGCTAACGCCAACGGCGGAAGCTTTTCTCCTGCCCCGTCGCAAGGCATACGCAGGCGACATGATCCTGCACTATACAAGTCATGAGCTATGGGATAACGTTCTGGGCGCCCTTCGCAGTGGCAATCCCCGCTGGCTCGGGGAGAATTTTGTCCAGGACGCCTGGTTGGAGAGTTACAGTACCTGGCGCATCCCTAAAAGCCTGGAGATGTGGCAGGCGGCAGGTGCAAGACCCGGTATGCACGATATTTTTCGCATCCTAGATCTCGCTTGCGGCTGTGGGATAAAGAGCATGGCGCTGGCTCAGACTGAACCAGCCGTGCGGGTCACCTGTCTGGATGCCCCCGAAGTGTTGGTTGTTGCCCGCGACCTTGCAGAACGGATGCAGATTAGTTCACAGATAAAATTTCTCCCGGCGGACCTTCTGAACGCTAATTTGGGCGCTCCGGCTGGCGGAGCGGCGAACCGCGGCTACCTGGCGCAGGGAGCGAAGTTGAACGTACCGGTGATAATTACGTCAAAGCTGTTTCTGCCGTTGATCCGGCGGTGACGGGGAATGAATGAGGAGGCGCAGATGAACCGCACATTGTTGGCTGTCATGCTAATAACTTTGATTGGGCAGGATCGGCGGGAACATTTTGTTCCTGCCGTCGGTAAGGCGGTAAGGAGAATGCACTCCTTTATGTCTGCTGCCTATAAATTCGATAACAGGAGCGTACCTATGGTTGGTCTCCCCTACCGTGGCATTGTTTGAACTTCTTCCCGCTGCCACACGGGCAAAAATCGTTGCGTTTTGCGGTCGCAAATGCTGCTGCCAGCCGGGCGTTTTCTTCAGAGAGCAACTGCATGATCTCCCAGGGTGCACGACCCGAGCGATAGAGTTTAGCCATGATCTCCATCGGCTGGTAAATGTAGGTAAAGAAGGCTTTATAGCCCGCGCACAGATAGTTTAGCCCTGGTTTGCCATCCGGTGTATAGAGAAAACGGTTCTTTGGGCATTCACCGTGACAGGCAAAATACACCTTACAGTTGAGGCAATATGCTGGTAAAGAATCCTGCTTTGCGAGGCCAAAAAAGCGCTGTTTTTCAGAGGCGACCAGTTCGATCAGCGGTCGGTCTTGAATGTTTCCGAGCAGATATTTCGGCTCGACAAAATGATCACAAGAGTACACATCCCCATTGTGCTCGATAGCCAGGGCATGACCGCAGGTCTTATCAAAGATGCATAATGACGCCGGAAGATTCAGCCACGAAGCCAGCGCAGCTTCGAACAAGGTGATGTATATCCTGCCAACATCCTGTTGCACCCATTCATCAAAGATCGTGACAAGAAACCGCCCCCACTGCTCGGGTTTGACTGAACGGTCTGTAACGGTGGACCCTTCTTGAATGAGTGTGCGACCATCAGAGTTGAGGCGCTCGACGATTGGGATAAACTGCAGCCATTGAGCACCCAAATCATCGCGCAGAAAATGATACACCTCCAACGGGTGGTCAGCATTGGCGGAATGGACTGTTGTGAGGATGTTGAAGTCAACCTGGTGCTTCTGCAACAAACGTGCCGCCGCTAAGACTTTCTTGAATGTGGGTCTGCCTCCTTTGTCCACACGATAGGCATCGTGTAGCTGCTCTGGTCCATCGATGCTCAATCCAACCAGGAAATGATGCTCACGAAAGAAGGTACACCATTCATCGTTCAGCAAAATGCCATTGGTCTGGATCGTGTGCTCGATCTGCACCCCCAGCCTGGCATACCTCCTGGAGATCTCCACCGAGCGTTTGAAATAATCGAGCCCCATGAGAGTCGGCTCGCCTCCCTGCCAGGCGATGGTGACCCGGTCTCCGCTCTGTGCCTCGATATACTGCTTGAGGTAGTTCTCCAGCAATTCATCCGTCATGCGAAAGCGGCTGTCCGGGTAGAGCGCTTCCTTTGCAAGAAAGAAGCAGTAGCTGCAGGCCAGGTTACAGGCTGAGCCGGTTGGTTTTGCGAGCACATGAAAGTTCGGCGGTGGGTTTAGCGGAGTCGTTTTGGGTGAACGAGGCGCCCCTTGGGTCTCGATGGTATCGTTACTGGATTGTGTTCGCATTTTGAAACTGCTTTCTCATTTTCACGGTGGACCATCTTTATTTTATACCGCGTAATCATGCTGATCACGTATTCCTGGGCTATCAGGAAAACCGTTTTTTCGCCAGCTATGAAAAAGACCCTCCACTCCCACTCAATGGGAATGGAGGGTGTCATTTGTTTCTTACGGTTTACTGATTGGTTTCTTCGGCGGATACTTTTGGTAGGTAGCCATATGCTCCTGATACGGCCCAGAGGCTAACGCGTCCATAAAGGTCTGCCGGGACATGTAGCTGTACCGTTCTTTGGGATCCAGGTACAGGTTGAACAGTTTGCCATTCTTGTAGTTTTCGAGCGTTGTCGCAGTATCGGCATTTACGACGTCAAATTCATCAAACGACATATTGGCAAACACAAATTTGTACTCGGCCACGCGATGCCCGCTGTAAACATCCTGCAGCCAGTAGTAAACGAATTTTCGGTTCGATAGCCCCTTGTCTGCCAGCAGGAAGGAGGTCTGGTCAATACCGTCGATAAAGCGATCTTTGGGGATCTGTTCTGTGGAACCCGCCAAGTTAAGCATGGTAGGTAGAAAGTCGGAGAAATCGAACAATCCGTCGCTAACCTGACCTGGTGTGATCATATCCTTCCAATAGGCAACCGCCGGCACGCGCACGCCCCCTTCCCAGGTGGAGCCAATACCGCCGCGAAACGGCGTAAAGCCCGAGTCGGGCCAGGCCTCCATCAGCGGGCCATTGTCTGACGTGACGAAGATCAGTGTGTTCTCGAGTTGCCCGGTGTCCTGCAGGGCATCAAACAGCCGCCCCACGATGTCATCCATCTCGACGATACAATCCTTGAAGGGATACTTCGCCGGTGACTTGCCCTTATACTTGGGATTGGGAAAATTCTTAAAGTGCGCGCCGCGTGTGCAATGATATAGGAAAAACGGCTTGTCGCTCTTGGCTATCTTCTTGATGAAGTCCACCGAATAATCGGCGAACTTTTCATCGAGCACAGCGCTGACTTCTTTGGTGATTTGTTCGAGGTTCTCGATCCCCTTTCCTTTGACACCATGGACAATATGGGGATTGAAAGGCACGGTCTGGACAAAAGCCTGCCGGTCAGGGTTCAAGGCGAATTCCGGGGCAAATTCTTCATCCTGCCAGTCGGTGTACAGTCCAGACCAGCCAAGGAAGCCATAGAAATCATCAAAGCCGACGCTTTGGGGTTGCGATTCCTCGTTTTCGCCGCAGTGCCACTTGCCCACCGCCTGGGTGGTGTAACCCGCCTTGCTCAGAAGCGTGGCAATTGTGATCTCGGACCCAAGTCCGCCGGGCTCGCCAGCAAAACTGGGCCGAAGCTGGCCATGCCGGATCGGCAGGCGACCGGTGAGCAGTGTACACCGTGTGGGTGTGCAGGAAGGCTGCGAGTAAGTAGACAGAAGGTGCAGACCTTCCCGTCCCAGGCGGTCTATGTTTGGGGTTGGCGCACCAGCCAGCAAGCCACCGCCGTTGATGCCAAAATCGCCATAGCCAACGTTGTCCATTAAGAAGATCAGGATATTTGGTTTTTTGCCTGTTTTCTTTTCCAGCGCCTCCAGCTTTTTCTTTACCTTGGAAGCCTGGGCATTATGGAGTATCACTGGCTCCATGTTCTCGGCGATCTTTACGGTTTTGGCAGCCAGCGGATCGGTAGAATCAACGTCTTGCAGGCGCCATGAAACGTTTGTTTCCATCATCCGCGGCATAGGCGCCGCAGTCAGCCCGGGGCTAGCACTGGCTTGTGCTGGGTTGGATTTCGCCACGCCGCCGATCCCGGCTGCCGCAGCGCCCAATCCAAGCGTCTTCAAGAAATCACGTCGTGTAAATTCCATGAAAATTCTCCTTGTTTTCGCTGACAGATTCTATGGGATATTAAGAACGAGGTGATCGGTCGATGTATTGGTTTCCAGGGTCCCCTTCTACTTGATTATTGGACAATCAGCAACATTCATGGCAATATTAATCCCTCCATCATTATATGCCAGGAACAGGGATTTATTGGCGTTTCGGGATAAATCCTTACAAACCTGAGAGTTTAGAATAACCTTCTCGCCGCCCTCTTTCTCGTTTTGCATCCTACGACCTGCTCCGTTCCAGCACCGCCCGCAGCTCGCGCAGCGCCCGCGCCAGGTGTTCGTAATAAAATAAACGCTGAATATTCATTATAATCAGTGTAAATCCGCGCGCGATTGCTGCTGCCTCGAACCGTCGTTATCGGGGATAGCGCGGCGTAAGGAAAGGATTGCCCTATGGACCTACTAAAGCTGGAGATCTTTCTGCACTCAGCCGAAAGCTTGAATTTCTCCACGACCGCCAAACGCATGCACCTGAGCCAGCCGACGATCAGTCATCACATCCGCGATCTGGAAAACGAATTGGGCGTGGAGCTGTTTGAAAGAACCGCGGGAGGGCTGCACCTGACCGAGGCAGGGCGTCTGCTGCTCCCCTGGGCGCGCAAGCTGATCTACCAATCCAAACAGGTGCAGGAGATGATGACCTCCCTGCAGGAGAAGATTGTCGGTTACCTGCGCATTGCCTGCAGCACCACCTCCGGCAAATATCTGCTGCCCCTGTTGGCGGGGCGGTTTCGCCAGCGCTATCCCTGGGTGAAAATCTCGATCCTGTCTTGCACGTCCGAACATGTGATCCCGCGGCTGCTCGAGGAAGACGCCAACCTGGGGGTCTTGAGCCGCGAAGCGTTCGAGGAGGGGCTCGAATCGCAGGAGTTCTTTACCGATCAGATCATCCTCATTGCGCCCAAGGATCATCCCTGGTCCCACCGCCAATCGGTCGACCCGGAAGATCTGCTGGATGCGCAGGTGATCATGCGCGAGCCCACTGCGGGTACGCGGCGCGTTTTGCTGACCGAGCTCGGCAAGCACGACATCCGCCTTGAAGATCTGGAGGTATTCTTGGAATTGGGCAACGCCGAAGCCATCGTCGAGACGGTTGCCGCCGGGTTTGGCGTCTCTTTTGTCTCCCGGTTGTCCGCCAGCCATGCGCTGCGTGAAAGAACCGTGGTCGAAGTCCCCATCAGCGGTCTGGAGCTGCGCCGAAAGGTGTACATGGTGCGGCGGGCAATCGAGGCGCCCAACCGCGCCCAGGAAGCTTTCTGGAGTTTCATCCACGATCCTTCGAATGCGGACTTGCTGCAAAAACCGGAGATGACCGGCGCAGCCAGCTAGAAAAAGCACACAGGTGGATGGAATGCCCATCCACCTGTGAGTTGAAACGCGAGGATTATATTTAGAAGGTGAACGTCATCGCGGCGCCCTCGGCAGCCATCAGGAAGGGGGGCGCCTTTTCGATGAGAATGCGGCTGTCGCGCAGGTCACTCGGGGAGACCCCCTTGTTCTCCAACGCCAGTTCGCACAGAACGACCTTGCCGCCCAGATCCAGAATGTCGTTGAACAGACCTACCGGGTTCGGCAAGCCTTTGGGCGTTCCCAGCTTCTCTAACTCATCCTTGAGCGTCCACTTGGTGCCGGCGGGGCAGAAGAAGACGTGCACCTCGTAGTCAAGAGCCAGACCCGATGATGCGAAGATCAGTGTGGGCATGATGTTTTTGGCCTCATCGCCATTGCAGACTACAACCATTTTTTGCGGCATCCTCGATTTCCTTTCTTTTGTCATGAAGATAGTTTAATTTTGCTCACTGGTCAATCGGCGGGCGCCAGCCCGGCAGCGAACTCTTCAGCTTTCTTCTTCATCGCCTCCAGCGACAGCGCCAGCGGTCGATAGACCAGGTGCGTCCATTTACCAATCCCCACCTCGGTATCCAGCATCGCCATCATCACCATCACGTGAAAGGTGTAAGTGGCATAGGTGGGCCAGGGGAGCTGCATATAACGAAAGATGTGCACCAATATGCCGGTGATCGCCCCAACCAGCAGAAAGACCGGGAAGAGCCAATCGCTTGGGTGGGAAAAGCGATGGATTTCCTCCTTTTTTGCGTTCCGGCTGTAGATAATCTCGACCGTCGTGAAAACCAGGAGGATCGTGGCGATATACCCCAGCCAGCGTTGAGGATGGTACAGCGGGTAAATCTCGTCCGTTTGAAACCACCACAAGAGCGGCACGATCAGGATCAGCATGATCCCATAACCGATCATCAGCGTCATGTGTTTGAGCCAGCGATCGTACTCCACTTTGCGTTCCTCGGGATCGCATTTCGACCACCACTGACGCTGAGAGAAGAAATGAACCGCAAAATCTTTAGCCCCCGCAAGATAAGCCCCGACGGGGATGCTGGCGAGATTGGCTTCAGAGCCTAGAACCTGCCGGATCATGGCGCTGGAGTTGCGGAGGAGATGCCACCCCAGGTACGCAAAATCGAGCAGGACGATTGCCCAGACCCACAGCA
>MWTA01000050.1 GCA_002050125.1 Anaerolineae bacterium UTCFX2
TATTGCGGCTGACGACCAGGTAATTTTTGCCGTCTGTGAGTGTGTCGGTCAGGCGGTAGATCTTACCGGTTGGGGCTGCGGTTACCGAGCCGCTGACCGCCACGTCCTTGGCGGCAGCTCCGGCGCTGGTGTGCGTGATATTCCCGCTGAAGGCGCCGACGGCTGCCCCAGTCAAGCGGGCGTAGATCGTGGTGCTTGGAACCGTCCCGCCCGACTGCGTCAGGCTCAGGCTCGAGGAATAGGTGCTGCCGTTGGTGGAAATCTCGAACCCGGACGGCGCGCTGATGCTGATGTTAGCGGTCAGATCGCTGCCCGAGACGGTGTAGGTCTGCGCCGCAGAAGGCGTGCCCATTGTAGTGGAGAACGCTGCCAATGAGGCAGTTGAAGTGGTGATCGTTGGGGTTTGCGTGGGGGTTTTCGTCTGAGTAAACGTGTCCAGCACACTGTTGGCGCTATTTCGATATTCGAAGGTAATGCTGGTATCCGACGCAACGACCCGCAGCGCGCCGGAGACGCCCGCAGAAGCTTCCAGGGTGGCGCCGGCAACTGAGGTTGGTGCAGTTCGCGGGGAACCGCCAGCCGTTCCCGTTGTAAAATAGCGCAAATCCTGGGCGCCTACCCTGATGCGTTCGTAAACGTGGTTGTGCCCGGAGACGACAAAGTCCGCCCCCCAACCCGCGAAATCCCATTGCAGGCTTGTGTCTCCTCCCCACATTCCACCGCTGTACGCCGGTCTGTGAAATACCACGATATCCCAGGGGGAGGTGGAAGCCGCCAGCCCATTCTGTAGAAATGTCTGCTGGGCTGTCAGATTTGGCATGGAACTCGAACCGCTGTCGAGCATGAAAAAGTGGATCGGCCCTTGAACAAAGTCGTAGTAGAGCGACGTTGATCCAGGTGACGATCCGACCCCGGCGGGGGGAAGGTAGCTGAAATATGTCTGGTAGTTGGCAATCGGAGAAGAATAATCATGGTTGCCCGGCACTGGAAAGAACTTGGTGGTAGGGTTGGGTGTTATAAAGTCAGTTCGAGTGGGTGTCGCCTGGGGACCGTAATAAGCCCCGACAACATTCTGATAGCAGGTGACATCACAAGACCCGCCCTGGTTATTATCACCCGCGGTTACGATGAAATCTGGGTTCCAGCTATTGACGACGTTGGCGACCGTGGTTGTCGTTGCGTTGCTTGCATAGCCGAAATCAGAAATGATCCCAAAGGTGACCGGGTCCGCTGCCTGCACCAATTGAACAGGAGGGACGCCAATCAGTGAAAAAATTAAAATTAACGCAAACAGGGCTAGCAAGCTTTTGTATAGGCTTCGAGCTGGCAGCCTCTTGGTGTTACGGGTGTTCATTTTTCCTCCCATGTCTAGCCTGAACCAATTTTCCCATTGAGAGATTAAATATGAGATATAGAGATGGTTTTTTAGTCGTTGAAATTATATAGGCATTATCTCCTACTAAAAAAGTCGCTATTCAATTAGATGCTTGATTATTCAGCGCAGATTTCAAATAACGCTTCTGGCCCCAGTATTTTATAGATTATATCATTTATTTTTGTATTACGCAACAACTTATTTGCTTATTTAATGAAAGGATGCTAAAGAGAGATCGTCTTGTCAAAGAAAAATGTGATATTTGCATAAAATATAGTTTGCTGTTGAAAGATGTAATGCCGCAAAGAACTTTGCATTCTATCGGACGCGATAGAAGCCGGTTGCCCAATCGCAGGGCTTTAATTTAACTGGTCAACGGGGGTTTGGTACGAGAGCCACGCCCGATTATCTCGAGGGGTAGAACCGGCGCGTCGATATACTAGCTGGTTGGCGGTTTACCCTCAGTCCAATCGGTGTGGAAAATGCCGTCCCGGTCCAGCCGTCGATAGGTGTGTGCGCCGAAATAATCGCGCTGCGCCTGGGTGAGGTTGGCTGGCAGGCGCGCCGTTCGAAAAGCGTCGAAATACGCCAGCGCCGAGCTGAAAGCCGGAACCGGGATGCCGGCTTTGACCGCAGCCATGATGACCTGCCGGAGCGCCTCTTGGCGTTTGTTGGCTTCCGCGGCGAAATTTGACGCCAGCAGGAGGTTTTTCAATTCGGGGGTCAGCGCGTAAACTTGCTGAACCGCACCTAATACATTTGCTCGAATGATGCAACCGCCGCGCCAGATGCGGGCGATTTCGCTCAGGTTAAGATTGTACGCATACTCAGCGCTTGCCATCTGCATCAAGGCAAAACCCTGGGCGTAGGCGCAAATCCTGGCGACGTAGAGCGCGTCTTCCAGCCAGGCGGTAAACTGCCCTGGATCCAGATCGATCTTTGGATTGGGGCCTTTTAAGAGGTGGGAGGCGTCTACGCGTTGATCCTTGAGGGCGGAGAGCAGGCGCGCATCGACAGCCGTGTTGATCGTCGGTATTGAAGCGCCAACATCCAACGCGTTCTGCGAAGTCCACTTACCGGTGCCTTTTTGTTGGGCTTCATCAAGGATCAGATCGACGATCGCTTTCCCGGTTTCGGGGTCCATGCGCGTGAATATATCCGCGGCAATTTCGATTAAGAAAGATTCCAGTTCACCCTTATTCCATTCCGAAAATATCCGGTGCAGCTGGGCGTTGCTCAAACCCAAACCGCGATGAAGCAGATCGTAGGCTTCGGCGATCAACTGCATTTCGGCGTATTCGATCCCGTTGTGGACCATCTTGACATAATGACCCGAACCGCCCGGGCCGATGTGGGTGACGCACGCCTGACCGTCCACGTGCGCCGCGATTGCCTTATAGTATGACGCAATTAAATCCCAGGCTTCGGACTTACCCCCCGGCATGAGCGACGGGCCCCAGAGCCCGCCCTGTTCTCCGCCGCTGACGCCCACGCCGATAAAAAGGATCTGACCGCTTTCAAGCTCCTTTTGACGGCGTTCGGTATCCAGGAAGTGTGAATTGCCGCCGTCGATGATCAGGTCGCCGGTTTCCAGGAGCGGTCTGAAGGTTTGAATGGCTGCATCAACCGGACGCCCGGCGGGCACCATCAGCATAACGAGGCGGGGTCGTTTCAGCGCGGCAACGAACTTTTGGGGGTCGGTAAATGCCGGGGCGTTTTTTGCGGCGTTGTGAGCCTGAAACGCAGCAACTTTGGCTGGGTCCAGGTCGAACCCGGCAGTCAGGTATCCGTGCCGCTCCATGTTCTGCGCCAGCGCGTGCCCCATTACGCCCAATCCTACGAAACCGAAATCAGCCTGTGTCATATGACCTCCGGATACAACGGAATTGATTAATCATATCATCACAAAATCAGTATATGGTTAGAATCTTGGAGAAACCGGGCTAGAGAAAACTTCCGCTCTTTTTCTTTGGTAGAATTCTGAAAGGACGATGGAAAGAATATGAATGAGAATCAATTACGCGAACTGCTTGACGCGGTGCGCACATCGCGCATGTCTCTTGATGATGCAGTCTCGGCATTGAAAATGCTGCCCTTTGAAGATTTGGGGTATGCCCGGCTGGATCTGCACCGCGCGTTGAGAAATGGGTTTCCGGAGGTCGTTTTCTGCCTGGGAAAACAAACCGAGCAGATCGTTGAAATCATGACGCGCCTGGCGCGTGGGGATGATCCCGTGCTTGCAACCCGCGCCAGTCCGGAGGTGTTTGAGGCTGTCAAAAGGAGTCTTCCAGAGGCAGAGTATAACAAGCTTGGGCGCACGATCGTCTTTCAGCGAAAACCCCTCCCGAAGCGCGGCGGTAAAATCCTGGTGATCAGCGCTGGAACCGCTGACATCCCGGTTGCCGAGGAGGCTGCGGTTACCGCCGATGTGATGGGTAACCCGGTGGATCGCCTTTACGACGTTGGCGTAGCGGGGCTGCATCGCCTGCTGGCAGACCTGGAGCGCGTGCAGTCTGCTGCGGTGCTCATCGTTGTGGCGGGAATGGAAGGCGCGCTTCCGAGCGTGGTAGGCGGGCTGGTGCGCCAGCCGGTGATTGCCGTGCCAACCAGTGTGGGCTATGGCGCTAGCTTTGGCGGGATCGCGGCGCTGCTGGGGATGTTGAATAGTTGCGCCTCAGGCGTGACGGTGGTAAATATCGATAATGGGTTTGGCGCAGGGTATGCAGCCAGCCTGATGAATTGTCTTACAGGTAAATAGTCTTTTATTTATTTCTCTACCGTACATTAATAA
>MWTA01000082.1 GCA_002050125.1 Anaerolineae bacterium UTCFX2
ATTTCTGCTTTCCCATGTGATTCTCCTATGTACAAGATCCTTCAACAATTGCTTTGAACGGATTTGGAATAATGCTCCACTTCTTTACTCAACTTCCAATCAGCGCCCGCGTCACACTTTCTGAGACGCGCGCATAATGATCAAACTCCACCGAGAACACCCCTCGACCCTGCGTGGCAGAACGTAGATCCGTAGCGTAGCCAAACAATTCAGCTAAAGGCACCATCGCCCGAACAGCCTTCGCATTCCCGGAGCGACTTTCCATTCCAAGTATCTCGCCTCTGCGCGCATTTAATTGACCGATAATATCTCCCAGGTACTCCTCGGGCGCCAGGACCTCAACCTTCGCAATTGGTTCGAGCAATACGGGCCCAGCTTTCTGTACGCCCTCTTTGAAAGCCAGCGAGCCAGCCATTTTAAATGCCATCTCGTTTGAATCGACTTCATGAAAAGACCCATCGTACAACCGCACAGAGATGTCGGTCACCGGATAACCCGCCAGAACACCGCCCTCTGCCGCTTCTCGTACGCCTTTTTCTACCGCCGGGATGTATTCTCTTGGGATCGCGCCGCCGACAATCGCGTTTTCAAAAACAACCCCGCTTCCAGGTTCGCCTGGCTGAATTTCGAAAGTGACGTGCCCATACTGGCCGCGACCGCCGGTCTGTTTGACATAGCGATAGTCGATTCGCTCCACCGGTCTCATAATTGATTCGCGATAAGCTACCTGCGGTCGTCCAACCCTGGCTTGCACTTTGAATTCTCGCAGCATTCGATCAACCAGAACTTCCAGGTGCAACTCGCCCATGCCAGAAATGATCGTCTGTCCGGTCTCTTCGTTCGAGCGCACCACGAATGTGGGGTCTTCCTCCGACAGTTTACGCAGCGCCTCTGACATTCGATCCTGGTCAGCGTTGGTTTTTGGCTCGATCGCGACCGAGATCACCGGTTCGGGAAAACTGATGTTTTCGAGGATGATCGGATGATTGATGTCACACAGCGTGTCGCCGGTGAATGACTCCTTCATCCCCAGAACCGCGCCGATATCTCCCGCAAGAATTTCGTTCACATCTTCCCGCCGGTCAGCGTACATCCGCAGCAGCCGACCGATCCGCTCGCGCCGGTCTTTGGTGGAATTGTATGCCATGCCGCCCTGGGTAAGTTTACCGGAATATACCCGCAGATATGCCAGGCGACCCATATATGGGTCAGTGACGATCTTGAAAACGAGCGCGCTCAACGGTGCGTCATCTTCAGTAGGGCGAGTTAGCTGCTCCTCGGTCTTGGGATGCTCTCCCGTTACGTCCGGGATGTCCACAGGTGACGGAAGATAGTCGATCACTGCGTCGAGCACCAGTTGAATGCCTTTGTTGCGCAGCGAACTTCCGCAAAAAACCGGGGTAATTTTGCCTGCGAGGACAGCTCTGCGCAGCGCAGCTTTCAACTCGGCGGTGCTGATCTCAATCCCTTCGAGGTATTTCAGGGTGAGATCGTCATCTGTTTCTGCGATCATCTCAACCATGCGAGCGCGCATAAGCTCGGTTTCAGCCGCCATATCGAAGGGAATATCCGCTTCGGGCAACCCCTGTTCAGGAGTCTCCTCCCAAACAATTGCCTTATGCTGCATGAGATCGATAATCCCAGAAAAATTGGCTTCTGCTCCAATCGGAATTTGCATGGCTAACGGCGTGGCGCCTAAACGGTCTTTGATGGACTGAATCGTCTGTTCGTAGGATGCGCCAACCCGGTCCATTTTGTTCACAAAACAAATCCGCGGCACATGATAACGGTCCGCCTGACGCCACACTGTTTCGCTTTGCGGCTCCACACCCTGGACTGCGTCAAAGATCACAATACCGCCATCCAAAACCCGCAAAGAGCGTTGGACTTCGGCTGTGAAATCGATATGTCCCGGCGTGTCGATAATATTGATCTGGAAGCCCTTCCATTCAGCAGACACAGCTGCTGAAACGATGGTTATCCCCCGCTCGCGTTCTTGCTCCATCCAATCGGTAACGGTGGTTCCGTCATCCACAGATCCAATTCGATGCGTTTTTCCGGTATAGTAAAGTATCCGCTCGGTCGTTGTGGTCTTACCAGCGTCGATATGGGCGATAATCCCAATATTTCGATATTTCTCGAGCGGATAGATGCGCGCCATGCTTTGCCTGCAAAATTCAAACTAATATCTAAAACGAGTGCCTGAAATAATTTAGCCAGTGTTCGATCTCAGACCCGATAATGTGAAAATGCCCGGTTGGCTTCCGCCATTTTGTGCGTTTCGTCGCGCTTGCGTATGGCTGATCCAGTATTATTGGCGGCGTCCATCAGCTCGCCAGCCAGCTTTTCGGAAAAATTCCTGCCAGAGCGGCTATTCGCGGCGGAGAGAATCCAGCGGGTTGCCAGAGCAAACCGTCGGCTAGCGGCGACTTCCATCGGAATCTGATACGTCGCGCCGCCCACCCGCCGCGGCTTGACCTCCATCATTGGGGAGACATTTTTAATCGCTTGTTCGAATAACTCGATCCCAGGGCGCTTTGCGCGCGCCTCCATCAGATCAAAGGCGTCATAGACCAGTCGAGTTGCCAGGCTCTTCTTCCCATTTCTCATGACATTATTGATAAACGCCTGGACCTGGACGCTGTTGTAACGCACATCCGGCAGCATGGGTCGTTTTTCGGGTTTTGCACGTCGAGACATTCTATACTCCTGATCCTACTTCGCTTTTGGACGCTTCGAACCGTATTTTGAGCGAGCCTGCTTGCGGTTATTCACTCCGCCAGTGTCCAAAGTGCCGCGCACAATGTGATAGCGCACACCCGGAAGGTCCTTCACCCGCCCGCCACGTACTAATACGACTGAGTGTTCCTGGAGTGTGTGACCTTCGCCAGGGATATAGGCAGTGACTTCAAGCCCGTTTGACAAGCGCACGCGCGCGATCTTCCGCAGCGCCGAGTTTGGTTTTTTCGGGGTCATCGTCCGGACGACGGTGCAAACGCCGCGTTTTTGGGGCGCGCCCTTGTCCTGGCGATTACGTCGCTGCTTCATTGAGTTCAGCGTATAAAGCAGAGCCGGTGATTTGCTCTTCAGCTTCTTACTTTGGCGGCCCTTACGGACCAATTGATTGATCGTTGGCACAGTCGCCTCCAAAACTGTTTGATTACTACAAATTACAAAAGCCTGTAGATTATTTTTTCAATAAGCGAGGCCATCGCATGTACATGATGGCCTCACGGGATATCGCTCGCAAGGTTGCCAGAGACGGGGGTCATTGCCGTCTCAACCCAAGGTTGGGCAACGAGGAGGAATTTTACCATGTGCAGAAAACAGCGTCAAGATGCGATTCCAAATTAAAAACCCCGTTATCCATTTCAAACGGGGTTTGATCTCCCTCAAAGCTCTTCACCCAGATTCAACAGCCCGGTGCCGAGCCTTGGCGGACGGGCGCGTTCTTCATCCTTGCCGAATTTAATGATCTCTCCGGTGTCCGTCACAGCCTCAACCGCTAACCCAAGGCTTTGAAGCTCTTTGACCAACACGCGAAAGGAAGCCGGGATGCTGGGTTCTTCAATCTGTTCGCCTTTGACAATCGCTTCGTAGATTTTTACCCGACCCTGCACGTCATCGGATTTGACTGTGAGCATTTCCTGCAACGTGTATGCGGCGCCGTACGCTTCCAGAGCCCATACTTCCATTTCACCAAATCGCTGACCGCCAAATTGGGCTTTTCCACCCAGCGGCTGCTGCGACACTAGACTGTACGGTCCGGTTGAGCGCGCATGAACTTTATCCTCTACCAGGTGGTGAAGCTTCAACATTGTCATAACGCCAACGGTCACCGGCTGATCGAAAGGTTCTCCGGTCTTGCCATCTCGCAACAGTTGCTTGCCAAGAGTTGGAACTGGCAGCCCCAATTCCAGGCTGACTTCCTTTGCTCTGACAAGCAGGTCCTCGTTGGACAGCTTCAAGGCGCCTGAAGCATCTTCGCTGTGATCCGTGAGCCACAAACGCAGACAAGCTTCGACCGCATGCTTATCCCGCTCTTTGTTGCCAGCGACGTTCTTCTGCTCTTCCTCAAAAGCCAGCAGGCTATCCGGGTCAAGTCTGTTGTCTTTCAACCATTCTCGCAAAACAGCCCGATGTGCATACGCATCATCTGAGATAAGCAAATACGCATCATAACCGCGGTCACCTAACCAGTTCTCCAGATAGATGCGGCGCACCTCCTGATCATCCTCGATCATGCTAGGATCATCAAACTCAGTTTCTTTAAGCCATTCCCAGGCAGCCTCGGTGGCTTTTGACCAGGCTTGATCGATCAACCAGGCGCGCGCCAGCTCCGCCTCGATCTCTTCTTCGCTGGCTCCGTCAAAGACCGGGGAGATGGCTCTGAAACCCAGCCGGCTGGAAGCCCAGCCCAGGTGCGTTTCGAGCACCTGCCCAATGTTCATTCGCCCGGGTACGCCCAGCGGGTTCAGAATGATATCAACCGGTCGTCCATCTTCGAGGAATGGCATATCCTCGACCGGGACGACTTTCGAAACCACGCCTTTATTCCCATGCCGCCCCGCCATTTTATCGCCGGCAGTTATCTTGCGGCGTTGAGCAACGGATACGCGCACCATCGTGTCCACTCCGGCGGAAAGGTCCGCATTGTCCTCCCGCGTGAACACTTTCACATCCACCACTTTTCCGCGCTCGCCATGCGGCATGCGCAGCGAGGTGTCTTTCACATCGCGCGATTTCTCGCCAAAAATGGCGCGCAGCAAGCGTTCTTCGGGGGTTAGCTCCTTTTCCCCCTTGGGGGAAATTTTGCCGACCAGAATATCGTTCGGTCCGACCTCTGCGCCGATGCGAATGATCCCATGGTCGTCCAGGTCTTTGATCGCCTCGTCACCCACATTGGGGATATCGCGGGTGATCTCTTCCGGGCCGAGGCGCGTATCGCGCGACTCCACCTCGAATTTCTCAATATGAACCGAGGTGAAACGATCCTCTTGCACCAATCGCTCTGAAATCAGAATTGCGTCTTCGAAATTGCCGCCTTCCCACGAGAGAAATGCGACGACCACGTTCTGCCCCAACGCCAGTTGACCGTTTTCGGTTGAGGAGGAATCGGCAATCACATCATTGCGGCGGACGCGTTGACCTTTGACCACCGCCGGACGCTGGTCGATGCAGGTGCTTTGGTTCGAACGCGAATATTTGCGCAGGTTGTACACCTTCTGATCGCCATCCGAGGTGCGTAAAGTCACACTGCGACCGGTAACGGAGATGACTTCGCCGTCGTCTTCAGCCAGGATCACTTGCCCTGAATCGATCGCCGCGTGATATTCCATCCCGGTGGACACCTGAGGCACATCGGGGCGCAGCAAAGGCACCGCCTGAGCCTGCATGTTCGAGCCCATCAGCGCCCGGTTAGCGTCATCATGCTCCAGGAATGGGATTAAGGCGGCGCTGATGCCTACAATCTGGTGCGGGGCAACGTCCATATAATCAAGGTTCGTTGCCGGTGAAAAGATGAAAGAGGAGTAATGTCTCGAAGAGACGCGCGACCGCACAAATTCGTTATAGTTGTTTAACGGCGTATTTGCCTGAGCGATCACAAATCGATCTTCAGTGTCGGCTGAGAGATAATCCGTCTCTGCGGTTACAAAGGGGACTATTGCCACCTCGTTGATTTTCAACTTGGCAATCTTCTTCGCTAAGGCGGGCGTGACGCGCTCATCTGCTTTGGCGATCACCTCGCCTGAAACTGGATGTACAACATCCTCGCGCAGCATGCGGTCAACCAGACGAAGATCGTCCGGTCTTAAGGTTTTTCGCACGCGTCGATAGGGGGTGTCGATGAACCCATATTCGTTCACGCGTGCAAAGGATGCCAGACGTCCAATAAGACCAATGTTCGGACCTTCCGGCGTCTCGATCGGACAGATGCGACCGTAGTGCGAATGATGGACGTCGCGCACATCGAAACCGGCTCTTTCACGGCGCAAGCCGCCGGGGCCCAATGCGGACAATGTGCGCTTGTGCCGCAATTCTGCCAGAGGGTTGGTCTGATCCATGAACTGGGACAACTGGCTGGAGCCGAAGAACTCGCGCAAAGCCGCAACGACCGGGCGGATGTTGATCAGCGTAATCGGCGAAATCTGCTCTTGGTCGCGGATCGACATTCTTTCCTTGATCACCCGCTCCATTCGCCGCAAGCCCACGCGCAGTTTGTTTTGGATCAACTCGCCCACTGTTTTTGCACGCCGGTTGCCAAGATGATCAATATCATCGGGAGCCATCACGCCATTGTTGATCATAATCATTCTGCGCAGCAGGCGCACGATGTCCAATTTGGTCACCATCCGGTGTGTGGTCGGTATGAGATTGGTCAAGTCCAGCTTCTGGTCAAGCTTATATCTGCCAACCCGCTCTAGGTCGTAATGGCGTTGATCGAAAAGCTGTTCTTCCAGAAAATCGCGCGCGTTATCGAGGGTCGCCGGGTCGCCGGGTCGCATGCGCTTAAAGAACTCCAACAACGCAGCTTCAGCAATCGTCAACCCATGCGAGAGGTCCCATTCCGGCTCTTGAGCAAGGGTGGAGGCGATAAACATTCGATCAGGGTTTTTATCGATATCTCCGAAGAGGTTGAGCAGTTCTTCATCGGTCCCTTCTTTGAGCGGGGAGTCTTCTCCAGCCAAGCCGTCGTTGACTGCCGCGAGGGCGCGCAAGAAGATCGTCACCGGTACCGTGCGCTTGCGATTGAAGCGCAAGGTCAAGTAATCGCTCTTGCGGGTTTCAAATTCCATCCAGGCGCCGCGATCGGGGATCAGCTTTGCCATCGCCAGTGGGCGACCAGTTGCCCGGTCGATCGGCGCCTCAAAATAAACGCCCGGCGAACGAATCAGTTGCGAGACCACCACTCGCTCGGTTCCATTGATGATAAAGGTGCCCTTCTCGGTCATCTCTGGGAAATCGCCCAGGAAGATGTCTTGGGTCATCGGCTCAGGAATATCCGGACCGATTAGCAGCACCTTGACATATAATGGGCTGGCATACGTGAGGTCACGCTCGACGCATTCTTCGATGCTATGCTTAGATTCACCAAACCAATAGCGCAATTCAAACTGTTGCGCTTCCGGCATCCGGCTTGGGAAATAGAGCTTCATCCCTTTGTTATAGGACTCGATCGGGGAGAGCTCGTTAAAAAGATCGCCCAAACCACCCTCTTTCAAACGCTTGAAAGAGTCGATCTGAACTTCGATCAAATCTGGCAGCGGCAATTCCACATCAATACGAGCGTAAGATTTGCTTGGTAAAGCGGATGTCATGCGAATTCTCCTGACATGTGCTGATTGAACAGTCTAAACTTCAATTCATAATCGTCGGAATACGCGAAAAGTAAATCTCCAGGAGACATCCGGAAATTTACCTGCGAATTTCACTCCACTGGTTTATTTACCCGTCGTCCAATATATAAAGTATCTTTTCCGAGAACCGCGCTGATTATGACTAGACGAAAGAATATTATACCGGCAGATTTAATCAAAGTCAAGATGGGATTTTTGGTGTTTTTCAGCGAAATCGCTGCCTGTTTTCATTCCTTTGTTTGATAGAATTCAACTGAGATGAATTTAGAACAAATCTACCGTTCAGGCTTTGTCGCCGTAATGGGCAAACCCAATGTGGGCAAATCGACGTTGATCAACGCGCTGCTGGGGCAGAAAATCGCGGCGGTTACGCCCCGACCGCAGACCACCCGAAAGCGGCAAATGGGGATTCTCACGCTCGCTTCGATGATGCAGGTGATATTCGTCGACACGCCGGGGGTGCACCAACCGCGCAACAAACTTGGGTCATTAATGAACGAGGAGGCAGCCCAGGCTCTGCGCGAATGCGACCTGATCCTCTTTGTGGCGGACGTAACCCAGCCCCCCACCGAAGACGATCTGCTGCTGGTGGGGCTGTTGCGTGAAGCAAAAACCCGGCGCACAATCATCCTGGCTTTGAATAAAATCGACCTGCTCGAACCGGATCTGCTCCCAACTCGCCAGGACGAGTTCGCCAGCCAGATCCCCAACGCCATCGTAATCCCGATCTCCGCCTCCGCCGGAACCAACCT
The DNA here is from genome assembly GCA_002050125.1 of Anaerolineae bacterium UTCFX2. GTDB lineage: Bacteria > Chloroflexota > Anaerolineae > Anaerolineales > UBA4823 > UTCFX2. The sequence continues at coordinate 8,111 of MWTA01000082.1, forward strand.
GGACGTTTTACTGCACACCATCCAGGAGCGCCTCCCGGCGGGCGACCCGTTCTTCCCCGAAGACCAGCTCACCGACCTCTACGAGCGCGACCTGGCGGCGGATCTCATCCGCGAAGCCGCGCTGAACCTGCTGCGCGACGAAGTCCCGCACGGTATCGCCGTGCGCATCGACCAGTACCAGGAGAGAAACGAGCACGGCGCGTACATCGAAGCTACGCTCTTCCTCGAACGCGAATCGCATAAAGCGATCGTGATTGGGAAAGACGGGCAGATGCTCAAGAAAATCGGAACGCTGGCGCGGCAGGCGATCGAAGAAATGAGCGGGCGCAAAGTGTATCTGCAACTCAAAGTAAAAATTCGCAAGAACTGGCGCGACGATGAGAAAGTATTGCGCCAGTTCAGATATTAAGGTTCAGAACCACTCTCTTTCGAAGGACAGCGCCATGGCAATCATCCTGTTTTTGATCCCGTTTGCAATCGCAGTTATCGATTGGGTCGCGGTCTGGAAAAGCTGGAGAAAGCTGGAGTATTTCGCCAAACCTGCGGTGATGTTGGCGCTGCTCGGTTGGATCGCCGCGTTCGGCGGTTTTCGCGGTCCAATGCTCTGGATCGTTCTCGGGGTGATCTTCTCGCTGGCGGGGGATGTTTTTCTGGTGCTGCCGCGCGAGCGATTCATCCTAGGGCTAGTCGCTTTTCTGCTGGCGCACGTCTTTTATCTGGTTGGCTTCAGCGTTTACGGTCCGCTGTCGAATGCCCCGGTCGCCATCCTGGCAGTGATAATCCTCATCACCTCCAGCCGGCTATACCTGCGCCTCTCCGAAGGCTTGCAGCGATCCGGGCTGGAAAAGCTCAGAACCCCGGTTTTGATTTATTCGATTGTGATCAGCCTGATGCTGCTCAGCGCGCTGGCAACACTGGTTCGCCCCGATTGGCGCTTTAGCGCCGCCGCGTTATCGGCGGTAGGAGGGCTGCTCTTCTATGTTTCAGACGCCCTCCTGGCTTGGAACCGCTTTCTTGCGCCCCTCCCGCGCAGTCGAGTCGTGTCGATGATGGCGTATCATCTGGGGCAATTTGGAATTGTTCTCGGCGCCTCAATCCAATTTATTTTCACTTAAATCGTTAGGCGCGTCCTCCGGTTCGTCTGAGATGTTCGAGGGCAGATCACCTGCTGGCAAGGGCAGCGTCGCCTCTGCGGACGCCGCCGGCAGCGCATCCGGGTAAGCCCGCGCGCCAAAGCGAGTCAGGAGGACCGCGCCCAATCCAATCGTCCCGATCAATACGGGGGCGAGCCAGCCGATGCAGGGCACAATCATTTGTATTCCGTTGGAAACCAGGGTGAGCAGGAAGGCGCCGACCCCCGCAGAGACCGGCAGCGCCCAATCCACTTTGAGGAAACCTTCCAGACGTTTGCCGATCTCCGCTCCGATGGCAATGATGCCAAAAACCCAGCCAAGCCAGAGCAGCAACGCTCCGATCAGACTCAGCGGAAGCAGACAAATCGTGACTGCCAGCAAGACCAGAATCAGAGGAACGATCAGAATCGTAAGGCAGCCCAAGCCGCCCGAAGCTAGTATGCTATCCAGCGCGGTTTTGGAAACCCGATTGATCGGTTTTGGCGCGAACAGCGCCACCAGAACAGCCAAAGCAGCCCAGAAGAACGAGCGAATGAACCACCATAACGCATCCCACAGGGGATTGAGACCCAGGTCGACTACCGGCGTGCGCAGATCGCCCGGCAGGTTGATTGGCGGAGCGCCCTCCCAATCGGGCAGCCGAAGGGTCCCTGGTACGATCATGGAAAACGGGCCGGCTGGAACATCGTTAACCTGACCCTGGATTTGTGCGTTTTCAGCCAGATTCAGTTTTGCCGAGACTGTGTTGACGTCCCCCTGCACGCGGGCAGAGTCGCCAAGTGAAACCAGCCCGCCGATTGCATTGACATCTCCTTCCACAGCGCCATCAACCTGCAAAGTTCCACCGACGATCACGACATCGCCAGCGACATTCGAGCCGGCAAGCAGCTTAGCTGCGCCGCCGATGACGATCAAATTCCCTGGGAGGGTTTCGCCCTCCTCCAGCCTATAGCTGCCCCCAATAACGAGCTTGTCGGTATCCGGCGATTGTTGCAGGGCGCGGAGTATGGCTCGTCCGCCCGAATCCAATGCTAAATCCCCACTGCCAGCCGCGGCGGAACGAACGGGGACAATCCCAGCGGTGAACAGAGCAGCCAGAATAACTATGGACAGCGTCCAGAACAGAACCCGGTGGTGAATGTGTTTCATAAGGTAACCCTCCGCGGGCTTGTGAGTAAACGATACGAAACGACCCACAATACAGCCAGCTCGCTAAGCAAACCAAAACCAAATATGATCCCCATCAACGGAAAGGCGCTTTTTGAAAAGTTGAGCAACGGCGAAGCAAGATTTCGCAGCGCATCGGCAAAAGTGTAGAACGAAAAAACCTGATAAACCCAGGTGTAGAAAAGCAGGCTGGGCGATTTCAACCAGGGCCACAGGATTGCCAGCATCAGCCCGGCTAATGCCACCAAACCAAAAACGATCGTGCTGAAGGTCGTCACAATCTGGCGGCGGTATATGTGCTGCTGAGAAGCCTCTAGCCGGGCTTGCCAGCGCCGGGTAAAACCGGGCTCCGGGGCAGCCATTTCATCGGCGTTCAAAGCAGCTTCCAGGCTGTAAAATGCACTTGAAAGAGACTGGCACTGCTCACAAACCTGCAGATGTTCCTGCAGCGAATGGGCTTGAATCGGGCTGAGGTCCTCGGCGTCTGCAAATAACCAGTCTTGATATGTTTGATGGTTCATGGAGCCATCCTTTCAGCCATCAGGCTGCATGCGGGGGAGGGGAGCGATGTTTCGTCAAATACAGCGGGCGGCTGCTGCTTGAGCCATTCCTCAGCCATCGCCCGGCGCGCGCGGTGCAAGCGGCTTTTCAATGCGCCCATGCTCAGGGATAACGCCTGACAGATCTCGTCATATGAAAAATCGTACCAATAGTACATCACCACCGCAGCTCGATCGGTTGAATCGAGGATTTCTAACACGGCTCGAATTTTCTGGCGCTCCTCTTTGCGTCCCAAGCCGGCTTCCACGCCGGGGGAAGGTTCAGGTAAATCTGGCACTGGCAGTTCCTCTATCGAAACGATCTGGATGCGCCGCTTTCGAATCTGGTCGATGCAGTAATGAGCGGCGATCGATAGCAGCCAGGTCGAGAACGCCCGGCTGTTGTCATAGCGTTTCAGCGATTGGTACGCACGCACAAAGGTCTCTTGAGCAGCGTCTTCGGCATCCTGCGCATTCCCCAGCATTCGATAGCAGAGACTGAAAACCGGCTTTTCGTAGGTTTCCACAATCGCTGTGAAAGCTTGTGAATCCCCGTTTTGGGCTTGGACGAGCCATTCCGCCTCGTTGCCTTGCACTCTCAATCTCCTTACATCCAGTTCCAGACGAATTTCAGCATAGCCATCCAGCGCCGGTTAAAGTATTGGATCGTTTCGTATTACCATATACGCACAGCGAGAATTATAGTTGCGCGGTAACGCCGATTCAACGCAAGCGTTTGAACTCCAGGGGTCCATCAATATTCGGAAAATTTACGAATTCCAGCGACAGGGTTTGCTGGGAGCAGGTGAACCTGGCTGAATTGTGGGGCTGAACGAACAACGGCAGGAAGGCATCCGCTTTCACATCCGCCATCATCTCGTCCTGACCATACACTACAGAGTAATCCATGTCGCTGCTGAGCATTTCGGGGGCGCGCACAAATTCGCCATCGATCTCATATTTGCTGGACGCGAAGCCGCTCATCCGTATTTCAAGCGGCAGTAAATCGCGCTCTGCGCGTACATCGAATTTGCCGATGAACTGCACCGCTTCCACGGTAAGCCCTCCTTGTGGATCGAAGCGGTAGGCGACGCTGCCTAAGCTCTTAATAAATTTGAGGTTATCCGGGTCAAAAGAACCAACCGGAAGCGAAGCACGCAAAAACGTTTCCGGATCCTGGGTCTCCCAAATTCCCACGATGCACGGATTTGCGCCCGTGGTCGGGGTGGAAGTTGGCGCCGGACTGAACCCGCCTGAACAACCGCTCAGGATGATTGTCAGGAGTACAAACCATACAGTAAGAATTTGCTTTTTCAAGGCTGCGTTCCTCGAAAACCGAATTTACGACCTGTAGACGACCTGGGTGTTTCCTCGTACTTCAATCGATCAATTTGGCATTCGCCAGCGCCTCGATCACCCCGATGACCGCAGAATTGTCCAGGTTGGACATCCCCATCTGCAGCATCGCGTTGAAAAGCTGCAAATCGACCGCGGCAGAGGGCAGTGGAATGCCATATTCCCGCGCTGTGTCCATGATAATCGCAAGGTCTTTAGCCTGCATATAGGCTTTGAAACCCGGATTGCGATTCCCGGCGAACAAACGCGGCGGTTTGACATCCAACGACCAACACTGGGCAGCCCCGGCTTTGATCGCCTCCACAATCTTTTGCGGATCGGCGCCAGCCTTCTTGGCAAAAATCAACAGTTCGCCCATCGCGACCATTTGAGCCGCGACCATGATTTGATTGGCTGCTTTGGCAATCTGACCGGTTCCGCTTTCGCCAACGTGGGTGATCGTCTTGCCTATCGCCTGCAGAATAGGTCTTGCGCGCTCAAGGGATTCCGCCGGCCCGCCGACCATAATGGTTAATGTGCCATCGCGTGCGCCGATGTCGCCGCCGCTGACAGGCGCATCCAGACAGGCAACACCCTTCTCCCCCAGGACATTTGCAATCTTGCGCGCCAGCGCCGGTTTAATTGTCGAGTTGTCGATGTAGATCAAGCCTGAGTGGGCGCTTTCGATAATGCCGTGTTGCCCCAGAACCACCTGCTCGACGTCCGGCGAATCCGGTAGATTGGTGAACACCACCTCCGCCTGCGCCGCCACCTCTGCCGGCGAATAAGCTGCCGTTGCGCCTTCCGCAACCAGTTCTTGCACCGCAGCCCGACTGCGATTGTGCACCACAAGCGGGAAACCGGCGCGCAAAATATTGCGCGCCATCGACTTGCCCATCAAACCTAAACCGATGTAACCTACAACTAGTTTTTCAGCCATGTCCTTCTCCTGATGAAAAATAATATCCAAAACCCGCGATTTACTCGCTTCGATAACGGTTGGTGATATTGGGTACCAGATACTCGCCAAACGCACGCTCCAGGTCAAAATCCGGCTTCCAGCCCCAGTCTCGCCGGGCGTCGTTATCATTCAACCCGGCTGGCCAGCTATCCACAATGCCCTGGCGCTTGATATCGGGTTTGAAGGTGATCCGGGCGTCTGGAAAATATTGGCAGACCTGATCTCGAAACTCCGCCGCGCTCAGGCTGAAGCTGGTGACGTTATACACTCTGCGGGTAAGGTTCGCCGCGGGCGCTCTGGCAAGCATGCGCAGCGACTTCACGGCATCCGGCATCGCCATAAACGGGATGCAGGTGTCTTCCCGCACGAAACATGCGTACGGCTCGCCTTTGGCAGCCGCGTGCAGCATCTCCGGACCGTAATCGCTCGTCCCGCCGCTGGGGAGGGTGAACGCGCTTACTAAGCCGGGAAACCGCAAACCGCGAAAATCTAAGGTGATTGGGCGCTCGGCTGCCAGTTGGCGATAGTGCTGACTGAAATAGATGCCCAACATCTCACAATACAATTTATTACAGCCATACATTGTGGTTGGGTAGTTCCATTCCCATTCGCGCACGCGTGAGAACTGAGCCTTAACTTGCAGATTGGGCATCCCATAAGCTGCAATTGAACTGGGGAACATAAAAAGCACCGGTTCCCCGCGCCATTCAGATTGTTCGGACGCCAGCTTAAGCAGCCCCAATGTCCCTTCGACGTTTACCTGGTGCGCCATCTCCGGCGTAAATTCTGCTCTTGTCGAAAGCAAAGCCGCTAAATGGAAGATCGTGCCAATCTCGTATTCGCTGACCAGGCGCGAAAGCAGCGCATGATCCATCAAGTCGCCCTGGATATGGGTAGTTTTTCCTTTGTATTCTTGCGCGAGCGGTTTCAGGTCCAGCGTGACGATTGAGCTTTCGCCGTCATCCATCAGACCTCGGATGAGCGAATCTCCGATCTCACCTGCGGCTCCGGTAATCAAAATCCCTTTCTTGCGCATCTTTTCTCCTTTATCGAAGTCTGGTTTCAGATCTGCGAAGAAAATCCACGGATGCTCCCAAAAAAATCATTTCGAGCGTCAAATACGCAAAAAACAGTTCAACTCAATTTTACAACAAGAACACCTTCAGCGGTCCTTTTCCATAGTAAACTAAACGCATGCGTCATTTTCGCGTGTCGATTGCAGTCTGCGCAATGTTCAGCCTGTGCGCATGCGCCACCCCCGCCAAACCTACACCCTTTGTTTCACTGCCTTCAGACACTGTGGCGCCCAGCCCTATCCCCACGGCTACCATCGTCTGGTTCCCGCCGACCGCCACCTTTACCCCGCTTCCAAGCAGCACCCCAAACCCCAATCCCACCCAGGATCAGCGCGCGCATCATGGCGATTTAATTCTTGAGGACCTGTTTGATCGGCCGGATTTGTGGACCCATGGTAAGCAGAATACAGGCAGCATCGCGTTTGGAAAGAGAGAAATCAGCCTGGGCATTTCTGAACCCCAGGGTTATCTTGTGAGTTGGAGGGCAGCGTCAATTTTGAACGACTTTTATCTGGAAATCACCGCCAGCCCCAGCATCTGCCGCGGCGGGGATGAATATGGCGTGATATTCCGCGCCTCCTCTTCTGCGGATTTCTTCCGCTTTGGGTTGAACTGCCGGGGAGAAGCGCGCCTGGATCGGGTGATTTCTGGGTCAGCCTCCGCCTCTCAACCGCCGTTGAAAAGCGGCGCCATTCCGCCCGGCGCGCCAAGCGTCTCGCAGCTCGGGATCTGGGCGCTCGGCAAAGAGATGCGCTTCTATGCCAATAATGCGTACCTCTTTACGGTGCGGGATCCATCCATTCTCAGCGGGGCGTTAGGGCTTTACGCCCGCGCCGCCGGCGCCGATGAAATGAGCGTCAATTTCTCCGATCTTCTTATTTACGAATTCTCTACCGTACATTAATA
>MWTA01000091.1 GCA_002050125.1 Anaerolineae bacterium UTCFX2
ACCACAACCTGGATATGCAGGACCTGGACCTCGCGAATTTGTCTTTAGGCGGGCTACCCCACCCCCACCACCCCGACCCTCAACGCGCCAGCCGCCCGCCGAGCATGCACATTGCATGCATAAGAACTGGGGTAGGTGGGGTGGGTGGGCGGGGGCGGTGGCGGAGCGCCCGGCGGGGCTGGCGGTGTTCTTCCGCCAGCCCCGCCAGGGTGGATGCCTGGATGGGGCTGGCTGAGTAACGAGATTTTGGTGGACCAGGGGGCTATGGCGGCTATCGGGGTTCATTCTCTCTCTCTTTAAAAACCCACAGAAAACCTAAATAACTGGAATGAGAGGTCTGCCCTACCCCACCCCCACCGCCGAGAGCTGCACCGACCCGTCCAGCAGCTCCAACTCGTCCAGCAGCACTTCCCCCGCCGCGGCGCCGGCTGGCGCTGCCTGAAAGGCGGCACAGCCCACTACTGGCACAAAATGGGGTTGGTGCTGGCGGAGAAATTCGCCCGCAATCCCTGGCTTTTCCCGCCGGTCGTGCTGCGCGAGGGTCAGCAGTGTTTCGCCTGGGATGGCATCCAGCCGGGCATCCGCCGTTCAGAGGTCATTGCCGACAAATAACTAAAGAAATTTCGAGGAGGCTCTCACCGGCCTCCTCGCTCCACCTGCGCAGCTAACCAAGATACGTTGGATTCACAGGTGGAGTTGTTCGAGTGAAGGGAAAACCTCGGATTGTGGATGAGCTCAAGTTTGTTCACAATCCAAGGACCCATTTCTTGCTACGCGGCGCGCTTAAAAATAATGACTGCTCGCAAAAAGGAAGCTTAAGAACGCTGTAATGCAAGGACAATTGTCGCTGTATTAGCGTGACCCATACGATAGCCTCGGCCACCCGCCAGGCTATCTTTTACAATCATAAAGGATGTTTCAATTAACGCCTTACCAGCGGTAGAAAAACATCACGCGTAAGGATTCTAACCTGGAGCGATATGGAGTCAGCCCGGGCCGGGCTGCCTGCGTCGGTTGCGATGATCCGGATCGGGTAGGGGCAGCGTCGGGTATCTGACCAGGTAGGAGCTAAGCGCAAAATGCCTGTACCATCCCCGTTATCTGTTAGCGTGGCAAAATCGATATCTCGATCCAGGGTCAGTGAGATTGAGTCTCCATCCGGATCAGTCGCTGATACGGCTATCTCGATCTCATGCCCAACCCACACCTCTACGTCGTCCAGGTCAGCCAGGTCTGGAGCCTGATTATCAGGCGCTGACTTCGATATCCATATCCGGCCGAAGTAATTTGTCTGTCCATCGGCCCAATAGGTATCGCTCAGTCGCAGATCTACCCCGACCGCTTGGCGGCCGCCAAAGTAAGCATCCGTGAGATGAAACGTGTGGCGCTTCCATTGACCGGTATTTTGCAGCGTCACAAACTCTGTCCAGGTATAGGGATCACTGACGCCGTCATAATTTAATGCCCATTGATCGGTGCCCCCATCGAAGTATTCAACGGTCACCCATACCTCACTAGGTGTGGCATGGGCGAAAGCATTGTTCACATCCAAGTAAATGTAATTGGAGGTTGGTGTGGTTGATGCATCCGGGTAAACGGCTTCCCGGCCAGCCAGCATGGTCACCAACCAGGCGCCGTCAGGTAAGTTGAAGGCTGGACGTAAACCCTGTGGGTATGGATATGCGCCAAAATCAAGCCAAATGACCTCTACCGAGCCAAAGTCAGTTGCCTTCCAGAGCAAGATGTTTTCAGCGGTCAACGTAAGGTACGTGGTGCTGTATTCGCGGCTGGCGGCGATCTCGGTTGCCTCGTGCAGTTCATTCCAGGTCTCAATTGCGACCAGGTTTACTCCTGCGCTCATTATCTCTTCCCAACCGGAATTGTAGTACTCGCCGCACTGGCGGTCACGGATACTTGGGGGTTCGCCTAAATAATTAGACAAAGCCGTACTGTCAAAGCCAGGCCCAAGCGTTCCCACGCTGCCGATTCTCGTCGGGCCATAAAGCGCACTGCCCCAGATATAGGCTTCATCCGTGGTGACGCCCTGCCAATCTGCGGTGCGAATGATATAGGGCGTCGTTCCAAAATCGCTCTGAAAGTGCTGGTTGATATAGTCAAAGGTGGACTGGTTGTACGCTCCGATAATCGTACTAGCGTACAGGAATACAATCGGGCGGCCGTTGATCGTAGCCCACAAGTCTTCGGAGACCAGATCAAAGAAATCGGCGATCATATTGTAAAAATTAGCCTTGCCACTTAAGGTGGTAAGGTCTGGGGGTATGTTGTTGTTTTGCTGCAGCAAGGCGTTGGTATCGAAAAACATGCCAATCTTTGGCGGTGTGCGCCCCTCGCCGATCAAGGACTGGGTAGCTAATACCAGGTTTTGAAGCCCCGGTTTACTCCAGAAAAAATTATCTTCGTTGCCAAAGTAGACCGGCAATACAATGTCTATCTGGGCGGTCATCATATCGAGCAGTTCGCGCCGGTGCCAACTCACTTCTGTGTAACTGTAATTGGCCAAATAACTGTCGGGAGGATGATTAGTGATGTAATCAGAGCCAGTTGGGGTTATGAAATGTTCGCCGGTATAGATGTTGTACCAGTAAAAGTAGTAGGCTGCCACTAGCTTATCGTCGGGTGTCCACGTGGACAGAGCGGATTGGCTTGGCATAACCGTGAACGAAGGCAAGGCGAAAGCTACGATCATAATCGAGAAACAAAGCAACTTCCTTTTCACTGTATCGCTCCTAATTGTATTGAGAGACAGCAGACTACGCCTAACAATTGAATTTACCGAGATTTACTATACCGCAAATTTACAGCATAGCCACCCTATAAAAAGTAAATATACTGTCATTTTGTAGCGATATTGAAGTCCAATTCATACCAAATTGTCTTGACGGTAGTTTTGCCTGTATTATTTTGATTCTACCCTGATTCAAAAAAAGAGTCTTGATACCCTATCGCTCTCCGGTCCTGTCTTCTGGGAACCACCCCAGGCGAGAGGGCCGGAGTCTTTCAGCGTCCCCACTCAATTTTGACACATTTGGAGGCAACCATCTCAATGGACATCTATCTTCTGTTTCGCAAGAAATCCCTGCTCACCGAGGAAGGCCTGCCCTGGCTGCGCGGCGCATTCGAACACGAATTCACCGCCCGGCGCAATTCGTCCGGGCGCGCTGTGGTCAGCGCCGTGCTGGTGCGTTCGCTCCTGGCCTGCCTGGATGGAGCGGTGCAATATGCCGAAGCCAACACCGGCGGCGAACTCGCCGCTGGTGTGCAGCAGATCGGTGGGGGTCAGCCCCACCCGCTCGATGATCTCCAGGTCGATCATCTGCTCCACCAGCACGGGCGCTAACGGTCCCACCTGCTCGCGCACGCGCCAGTACGGCTGCGGACCGTGACGCAGCAGCTCGATCACCTGACGCATGACCGCATCTTCGATTTGAACCTGGGGCAGCCGGCGCAGCGTCCAGATCTCCAGCCGGTCCGAATAACGCACTTTGTGGTTGGCTCGCAGCCAGGCGATCACTTCGCCGCGGTGTTCGGGGGTCTGGGCACAGTAGCGCGCAAAGGGGATGGCGCGCTCCGGACCGACCGTCAGGTTGCCCCAATGGTCGAAGACGATGCAGACCTGGTGGTCAAGCTCAAGCGGCTTTTCCCCCACCTCATTATCAGCTCTAACAACGACTTACCCGACAAACTCGGCAATTTGCTGAAGAGTCTGGCTTGATTCAAACTTGATACCAGGGAGGCAACACCCTTGCCTCCCTGTAACTATTTTTTGTTAGCAGCTTTGTTATACAACCTTCCTCAATTGGAACCAGCTATCCTCTCTGCTCATTTCAAGGTGCAGGGTATGGCAGTATTACCGGAAATATGGCTTCTGGAGCAAGGGGAGATGGATAAGGGTTTTGGGATAAATTATTCTCTTGATTGGCAGTTGAACTTCCGCTACTACGAACAACTGGTAAATAAACTTCTGGAAATAAGATTGCTACCAGTAAATAACGATGGCTATTAATATCTGTGGGTATGGAACTTAGAGGTTTGTCAACTTCATCAAACCCACCTCCGTTAGAATGATAGGTGACGTAGAGATCATTACTATCCTCATCTGTAACTATCATCGTATGATAGGTTTCCCAGTCACCACTGGCATTCGTTTTTTGAAGCTGAACTACATCACCTGATGAAAGGTAATATTTTGCCGTAGCAACGCTAATTGTCCAACCATGCTCATTAGCATAAACATTCTGGTATACAAAATAATCTCGAAATGGCCAAGGGACGCTCCAGCTCGTTGACCATTCCCAGTATCGAGTGCTACCAACGCACCATAAAGGGGGAGATGGATTTGGATCAACATACCATTCAGTACTTGTAACTTCATACTCACATCCATCGCCACTACCTTTTTCCATAAAACCTCCTGCCTTCATCGCTTGACTGACGAAATTTGTACAATCGTCAAAACCAAAGTCGGGGTAATCGGGATTTCGGCTTATTCCCCCAGATATACTCCATGAATAAGCATAGTTAACTGCTCGGTATCGACTATCTGAGAGCGATGAAGTAGTAGTGGCCTGCAACTGCTGACCAATATCGGTTAATACTGGTTGTGCTTCCTGCACATCCAGTTCACGGTATTCCCCAAGCTCATTGTAACCTGAATGTTCCCCCGCATAAGCGAGAACAAGACCCAACTCTTCCGTACTCCTGATAAAGGAGGAACCCTTCCCTGTAAGTTCAGGATATTCTCCCAACAGAATTCCCTTCATGGTACGTTTATATTCATCGGTACCAAGTTGAATATCCATCCCTTTCGCTTTTATGAACGAGTCGATAATTTGTTTTCCTGAAGGTTCTTTTTGCGCTTGAACAACTGCAAGTGGACTGAAGATAAGTCCGAAGATGATTAACATCACCAACAAAAGTTTGGTTGGGTTCATCATAGTATCCTTTATCGGTTCTTAAAGTAATATATAGAATTTGCTCATCGATGGCACGAAGGCAAAGAATCTAATTTGGAGGTGGACTTGCCTCTTGTATATCCGGTTCTTTATATTGTTTTCTAAACAGCTTGTCAATTCCCGAATACATATGTCTACTTGCGTACTTGAGAACATAGCTTAATTCTTGCTCATTCTTTATAAAGACGGAGTCCTTACCCGTAAGCTCCGGATACTCTCCCAGCAAAATTCCCTTCATAAATCTTGAATATTCTTTCGTACCAGATCGAACATTCATCCCTTCTGCGTCCATGAAAGCATGGATTATTCTTTTACCGGGAGCATCCTCAATTTCTTGTACAAGCCAAAACAGAAAAATCCCAAGTGCCAGGAGTACTACGAAAATAAAGATTAGCTTCTTAATCTTCACCTTGAACCTTCAGTTACGTTGACCATCAAACCTGACCAAACAAGAAAAGCTGTGAATTTTAGCCACTTACACCAATAAAAACGAAAGCTTTCGCAATTCCCCGCCTCAATATTTCTGTACATTGTAGCACAATCGCGTAGGGTAGCCAAGCGTTTCCTTAATCCGGTGATAAGTTAATTTGGGGTGAATCCCAAGTTGAAATGAAGTGTGGTCAGTCCTCCGGTCTTGACCGTTGAGGCCTTTTAGCCTTCACCGGTGAGGGTCGGAGCATTCGATTCCTGCCCTCTACATTTCAATCAGCTGGAGGCTCGTCCATGATGGACACACCACTGTTTCAAACCCAATTCCCCTATGATCTTCCAAAACTCAAGCTGCTGCCCCTGCGTGAGCAACCTGCCTATCGCGTCGCTCAGAACGCCGACGCCTGCAACCTAGCCGAACTTCTGGCGGCTATTGTCGGCGGCAGAACCAGATAGAGATCGCCGAAGACCTGTTGAAGCGTTTCGACGGCTTGCGTGGGCTGTACCAGGCTCACGTGGCTGAGATCGGCTCGTTCAAAGGCATCGGTCCGCAAACTGCGGCGCGCTCGAAAGCTGCCCTGGCGCTGGGCAAACGGTGCTCTTCACCGTCGCTCAACCAGGTAAGCGAGGAACGTCCCCGCATCGACAGCCCGGCGGAGCGCCGTTCGTCGCCTACCACAACCTGGATATGCAGGACCTGGACCTCGCGATCGGGTTCCCGGTCGAGCGCGCCCTGCCCGTGCGGGCGGAGATCGAAGCCAGCGCGATGCCGGCGGGCGAGTACGCCAGTGTGCTGCACAAAGGGTCGTACACCCAGCTCCACGACGCCTACGCCGCGCTGACCCGATTTATCGCCAACCAGGGACGGACACCCTCGGGCGTGGCGTACGAGTTCTACCTGACCTCGCCGGTCGAGGTCGCCGAAGCGGCGCTAAAGACCCAGATCGTCTTCCCGCTCGTTTGACGCGCTGCGGCTAGGCGGGCTTCCCCACCCCCACCGCCGAGAGCTGCACCGACCCGTCCAGCAGCTCTAGCTCGTCCAGCAGCACTTCCCCCGCCGCGGCGCCGGCGGCTTTGAGCTCCGCCTGCACGGAGGCGCGCAGCGCGCCGCGGGCGTGCGCCAGCGCCAGGTCGAAATCGGCGAACGCCTGCTGGTTAGAGGGCAGGCGCACGAAAAAACCGCCTATCATATTCCCTTCGAGCTGCGGCAGCACCAGCGCCTCCTGGCGCACTACCACGTTACCCACCACCGCGCCGACCGCGTTAGCGACCTCGTAATAGTCGGGGAAGATGATCGGCGCGCCCAGCGCCTGCGCCGCCGGCGGCAGAAAAATGCGCGCCGGCGCGCCGATGCCCACGATCGGGATCTTGAGAAAGGTCTGGCTGCCTAAATATGCGTGCGATTTTTGCAGCCCCTCGGTGAAAAACCAGCGGTCGAGCTGGTGTTCCAGCCGGCTCAGCGGGTCGGAGAAATCGCGTTCGCTCAAGAATTGCACGATCTCGGCGCAGATGCGCTGGGTGATCTCGCCGGTCAGCCGTTCGCGCAGCTCCTGCGGCGTGACGCCCAGCGTTTGGGCGCAAATCTCCGCCGCCAGCGCCGCCGCCTCGCGGTCCCAGGCGGCGAACTCGCCGCTGGTGTGCAGCAGATCGGTGGGGGTCAGCCCCACCCGCTCGATGATCTCCAGGTCGATCATCTGCTCGATCAGCACGGGCGCCAGCGGTCCCACCTGCTCGCGCACGCGCCAGTACGGCTGCGGACCGTGGCGCAGCAGCTCGATCACCTGACGCACGACCGCATCTTCGATTTGAACCTGGGGCAGCCGGCGCAGCGTCCAAATTTCCAGCCGGTCCGAATAACGCACTTTGTGGTTGGCGCGCAGCCAGGCGATCACTTCGCCGCGGTGTTCGGGGGTCTGGGCGCAGTAGCGCGCAAAGGGGATGGCGCGCTCCGGACCGACCGTCAGGTTGCCCCAATGGTCGAAGACGATGCGGCTGTCGCCGCCCAGCCCAAACGAGCGCGCGCGGATCGTGCGCACGCAGGTGCGATACCTGCCGATGGTCGCCGCGCCGCCGTTCACCTGCACCGCGCCGTGATCCACCAGCGCCAGGTCGGTCGTGGTGCCGCCCATGTCGATCACCAGCCCGCGCTCCAGGTGCGCCAGGTAGCCGCCGCCGATGGCGCTGGTCGCCGGACCGGAATGCACCATCTCCACCGGGCGCTGGCGGGCGTAGCCCAATTCCATCAGCGAGCCGTCGCCGCGCACGATCATCACCGGGCAGGCAGCGCCGCGCTCCGCCAGGGCTTGCAGCACCGCCCGGGCAAACTCGTCCAGGTTGGAGAGCAGCGAGGCGTTCAGGCTGGCGGTGGCGGCGCGGCGGATCGAATCGAGTTCGCTCGATAGGTGATGCGCCTGCACCACCGGCTTGCCAAAGCGCTCGCTGAGCAGCCGCCCGGCTTGCGCCTCGTGGCTGGGGTTGATCGGACCGTGATAGGCGCTCACCGCCAGCGCCTCGACCCGTCCGGCAAAGCGCTGTACGGCTGCCAGCAGTTCGGCTTCGTCCAGCGGGTCGGTTTCGCGCCCCTCGACGTCGTAGTTGCCGGCAACGTAGGCGTAATACGGCGTGCCGAACTGTTTATCGAACTTGAACTGGCGCACCAGCTCGGGGTCGTAGCCTTGCAGCACCAGCCCGACCGGTTTGCGCTTGCCCTCCGCCACGGCGTTGGTCGCCAGGGTGGTCGAAAGCCCCACCAGCGCGATCCCCGCGGCGTCCGCCGGCAGCAACTGGTTGAGCGTTTCCAGCACGCACAGCTTCAAATCGTGGTGTGTGGTGAGCGTTTTCGCCGAGCGGATCACCGCCCGTTGGGCTGGGTCGAACAACACGCCATCGGTAAACGTCCCGCCCGTATCGATACCAAGATAAAGGGGATTTTCCTGCATAATTTGACCATCCGTTAAAGAAGATAAAGAGAATCGGTCAGAGCACTCCCGCCGAAGCGCCCCGACCCGCATTTAGCAATGTTAGACCGTGAACGCCCACTCGCCGCGGCGCATGACCGGTTCGAGCTGACCGTCCGCCCGCACCCCGGCGACCTCCATCTCGGCGCAGCCGACCATAAAGTCCACGTGGATCAGGCTGCTGTTGCCGCCCGCCGCGGCGAATTCCGCCTCGCTCATGGCTTCGCCGCCGCGCAGCGTGAAGCGGTAGGCGCCGCCCAACGCCAGGTGCGACGCGGCGTTCTCGTCGAACAGGGTGTTGTGGAACAACAGACCCGACTGAGAGACGGGCGAACTGTGCGGCACCAGCGCCACCTCGCCCAGCCGCCGGGCGCCTTCGTCCATATCGAGCAGCTTTTGCAGCGCGGCGCCGCCCTGACGGGCAGAAAAATTCACCACCCGCCCCTCGGCAAACTCGAACTCGAAATCCTCGATGAGCTGCCCGCCATAGGAGAGCTGTTTGGTGGAGCGCACCCGCCCGTCCACCCGATGGCGATCCGCCAGCGTGAAGACTTCCTCGGTGGGCAGGTTCGGCACGAAAGGCACGCCGCGCTCGCTCGTGACACGCCCGCCCTTCCAGAGCTGCCCGGCGGGCAAGCCCACCCGCAAGTCGGTTCCGGGCGCGCGGTAGTGCAGCGCAGTGTAGCGCTTGTGGTTGAAATAATCGCAGCGGCGCTGCAAATCGGCGAGGTGCCGCTCCCAGGCGCGGCGCGGATCGGGCTGGTCTGCCCGCACCATTTTGAAGACGACCTGCCACAATTGCTCGACCGCCCCCTCCACCGGCAGATCCGGGAAGACTTTCGCCGCCCAGCCCTCCACCGGGGCAGAGACCAGGTTCCAGTTGATCGCGTTGCGCTTGATCAGGTTGGAGAACGGCTCCAGGTGGGTGAGCGTGGTCTTTTGCCAGCGCCCGATGCGTTCCATATCCTGCCCGCTCAGCAAATCCGGGCTGGCGGCTGAGATGTTGAGCAGCGCATCGCCGCGCGCGCCCGCTTTGAGCACGGCGTCAACCAGCCACTCGGGGAAGATGTCGAACGACTCATCGGGGGCGTGTTCGAAGCGGATCAGCTTCAACTGCTCGTCCCCCCAAATCACGTCCACGAAGGGCGAGCCCGCCTGATAGGCTTTGATGACGACCTGGCGCACCAGCGGCGCAAGCTGGATCGGGGTGCCCTGATTACGCCCCGCATCCACCATCGTCAGCCGCTGACCCGGCTGTAAATTGAGACCGATCCCCACGATCAGGTCGGCGTAACGTTCCAACTGAAGTTCAAACTCGGCGCGATCCATGATGCGTTGTCCATCCACCTTTCATCTATTCACTTATTCGCGCTTCACCAGGCGGGCGGCGTTTGTCTACGGCGTCGCCGGAATCTGCTCGATGATGCTCGAAAAAACGTTCCCCACGACAGGACCGAGCAGCGATAACACCACAAAAACGCAGCAGCACGCCAACACGCACAGCACGATCAGGACGATCAACGCGATCAGCCAGCCGCTCATCCCTTTGCGCGGCGGCGGCGCGGGCGGAAGCGCAGGATCATACGGCGGCGGGTACGCCACGGTGGGCGGCGGGGGGACTGGCTGCAGCGGTCGGTCTTCGGTCGGACGAGTCGCTTGATCAGACATGGGAAATCCTTTCTCGCGCAGTTTATCGGCGTTTCACGGTTGAATGTAAGGTACTTTTGGAACCTGCATATCATAATCCAAAGCGCGGGCGCTGACCAGACCCGGGGGGCGGTAAATTGGGGGATGACAGGGGCGATTGGTTTGATCTCAAAAAGGCTTATGGGGCGGTTTCTTGCCCTGCGCGTGCACTTGTGCTGTTGGGATTACCCCCCTCGGTCTCCCCAAATCCAGGCGGGGCAAGCCCCGCACGTATTTGGGGGGAAGAAAACCAAGCCGCGGACTTCTGGGGCAGCCAGTCACCCTCCCCAAATCCGTGCGCTCATTCCGCACGGATTTGGGGAGGGCCGGGGTGGGGTAAAACAACGGGCAGCACGGCTGCAGAACCAATTTATGATATGATTGCCGCCATTCAAGGTTACACCCGAGGCAGACCCCATGCAGCTCAATCCATTCGATGAAGAAAACCCGCTCGAACGCTCCCAATCCCCGGTCGTCTACGTAGAAGAGAACCCGACCTGGGAATACAAACTGCTGACGCGCGACCTGGAACGCGAACCCGCCCCCACCGAAACCGAGCTCGACCCCCTGGGCGAAGACGGCTGGGAAATGGCGGGGCTGGCGCTCCACCAGAACCGGCTATACTGCTATTTCAAGCGGCTCAAGTAACTGCGGGCGCGTTGAGCAGAAACGGACGAGCCACCATGCAAACCAGACCGCCGCGCTCCCTGCCGTTGCTGCTGGCGTGCAGCGGATTGGCGCTCAGCGCGCTGGCGTGCAACCTGCCCAGGCTCGCCGCGCCCACGAGCGCGCCTGCGGCTGCGCCCACAAGCGCGCCGGCGACGGTCGCCGCGCCCAGCCAGCCGCCGCCCACAACCCCCGCGGTCCCTGCCAGCGTTTCTCCCGCCGCGCAAATCCCCAACCCGACCGTTCCCCCATCCGAACCCAGCCCGACCCTGCCCGCGGCGCGGCTGGACAGCCGCCCGCTGTACTGGTTCGCCCCGCTCCCGCCCCTGCCGACCGGTCCGGGGCGTGAATACACCGGCTCGGACGATTTCATGCAGCTTTTCGAACCAGCCGCCCCCTGGACGCAAGCAGCAAGCCGCATCCAGGTCTTCAAGCTCTACGGCGAGTGGGTCGCCTACGCCGCCAGCGACCTCGAACTGCGCCAGGCGGTCGAGGGGGTGCGCCGGCTCGGTTTGGCGCTGGCGGTAGAAGCCGGACCGCTCAGCCCGAGCGCCGAATGCGGTCAGGGGGTCGAGAGCTTTGCCGGGCTCGAGGAGGGCTTGCTGATCGCGCGGCGGATCCAGCAGGCGGGCGGACAGCTCGACCTGCTCGCCCTCGACGAGCCGTATTACTACGGTCATTTCTACGACGGTCCCGGGGCGTGCCGCTGGACCGACGAAAAAATCATCCGTCAGATCGTTGACTACGTCAATGGGATGCGCCTGGTCTTCCCCGACCTGCGCGTGGGCGATACCGAGCCGCTCGCCGGTCCGGCGGGCGCGCCGCAGTACCAAGCCTGGCTGGTGGCGTTCAAAGCCGTGGCTGGCTACGATCTGGATTTCTTGCACCTGGACATCGACTGGAGCCGCCCCGACTGGACCGCCGAAGCCAAGGCAGTCATGGCGTTTGGCGAGCAGCGCGGGACGCCGGTCGGCGTCATTTACACCGGCAACCCGCAGGACGCCAGCGACCAAGCCTGGGTCTCGATCTGCGGCGAACGCATCAAGCGCTTCGAACTCGAAAACGGCGCTCAGCCGGCGCAGGTGGTGTTCCAGTCCTGGAACGACAAGCCCGACGCAGCCCTGCCCGAAAGCGACCCATTCAGCTTCACCGGGCTGATCGCGGCGTACTTCAACGACAAAGCCAGCCTGGGGTTCGCCGCCGGCGGACGCGGCGCCAACCTGGCATATCATAAAACCGCGCGTTACTCGAGCGCCCTGCCCGGCTATCCGGGCGCGCTGGCGGTGGATGGCGACCCCGGCACGTTGTGGAACTCGGGCGCGGGTCCCGTCCAGTGGATCGAGATCGATCTGGGGGCGGTCTATTCCATCCAGTCGATCCGCCTGCTGGTCAGCCAGTACCCCGCCGGCGAGACCGTTCACCGGGTGCGCGGGCGCGGCGCCGACCCCGATGCGCCTTACGTCACGCTGTACACCTTCAGCGGCGCCACCGCCGACAACGCCGTGCTGCAGTTCACGCCGCCCCAACCCTGGAGCGGGGTGCGCTACGTGCGGATCGAGACGCTCGAAAGCCCCTCCTGGGTCGCCTGGCGGGAGATCGAGGTTTATGACGCCGGCGCGCCCTGAGGCGTGCAGGTTGACAGGCTAGTACATAAATTGGCGACACGCACGGCGTCACGCAGGGCGTCAATCCTCCAAAAGGAATCAACGCGTTGAAGATTTACAGCTTCGATCCGGTCATCCAGAGCAACCCGCGGGCGCTGATCCTCGGCTCGATGCCCGGCAAGCGCTCGCTCGAAATGCAGCAGTACTACGCCCACCCGCAGAACGCCTTTTGGTGCATCATGGGCGAGCTGTTCGGGTTTGCGGCGGACCTGCCCTACCCGCAGCGCCTCGACCGCCTGACCGAGCGCGGCATCGCGCTGTGGGACGTGCTGCACTCCTGCGAGCGCGCGGGCAGCCTGGACACCGCGATCCAGATGGAAGTACCGAACGACCTGCCCGGGCTGCTCGCGGGGCGCCTCGGCATCCGCCTGATCTGCTGCAACGGGGGAAAATCCTGGAGCGCGTTTCACCGGCACATCCTGCCCCGCCTCTCCGCGGAACGCCTGGCTGCGCTCGAACTACGCCGCCTGCCCTCCACCAGCCCCGCCAACGCGCGCCTGTCCTACGCTCAGAAGCTCGAACTCTGGCAGTCGGTGCTTGAAGACGTGATCTGAGCGCCCCTGCCGCGCGTGCAGATTGTGTTATCATCTCAGCTATCAAACGCAAGCGGCTTGGCTGAGGAGGATCGATGAGCGTCCAGACCATGAAAGACCGCACCATCTTGATTATTTTGATCGCGCTGATCGTGATGACCGCCTGCGCAATCGCGATCGTCATCCTGTTCCTGTTCCTCGGGGTCAACCCGCCCTGGACCGCCGCGCCCACCTCCCCGCCGCCCGACCCCACCTGGCTGCGCATCCAAAACAGCGGCACGATGGTCGTCGGCATGTCCGCCGATTACCCCCCCTTTGCCTACATCGGACCCGACTTCACCATCCAGGGTTACGACCTGGCGCTCATCCAGGAGATCGGCAAACGTCTGGGCGTGCAGCTCGACATCCGCAACATGGCGTTCGACGGGCTGGGCAACGCGCTGATGCTCGGGCAGATCGATGCGGCGGTCGCGGCGATTTCCATCACGCCCGAGCGCGGCCAGTACGTCGGCTTTTCGCACATCTACTACACCGGCGAAGACGCGCTGCTCGCCCGCGCCGATTCTGCCATTCAGCTCGGCAGCCCGAACGACCTGGCGCAGTACCGCGTGGGCGTGCAGCGCGGCTCGGTCTATGAGGACTGGATCAACGACACGCTGATCGCCCCGGGGCTGATGTCTCCCCAAAGCCTGGTCGTGTACCAGAACGCCAACGAGGCGCTGGACGCCCTCACCCGCCCCGACCCCGACATCGACCTGCTCATGCTCGATTTCCAGCCCGCCGAGGCTGCCGCGCGTGACCGCCCGGTGAAAATCGTCGCCCGCGGGTTCAACCCGCAATCGTTTGCGATCGCCATCCCCCAGGGCGCGCACACGCTCCAGCAGCGTCTCAACGACGCGCTAATCGCCATGCAGAACGACGGCACCCTGGCTGCCCTCGCCCGGCAATATCTCAACATCGAGAAACCGCCGCCCATCCCCACCCCCG
>MWTA01000002.1 GCA_002050125.1 Anaerolineae bacterium UTCFX2
TTACCAAATCTGGAACAGTCACGAATGGGCATTTACGGCGGCGGAGGCAGCATTATAATTGATCTATGCCTGTGCCAATTTTAGCCACGAAACTATATATCCCCCCACCGCGGCCTAACATTGTCCTCCGCCCCCGCTTGATCGAGCGGCTGAACGAGAGTCTCTCTTCGGGTTGCAAGCTGACTCTCCTCTCCGCCTCCGCTGGCTTTGGTAAGACCACGTTGGTCAGCGAATGGATTGATCATAGTGAGAAGCGGGTTGCCTGGCTGTCGCTGGACGAAGGAGATAACGACCTCTCACGCTTTCTCACTTACCTCATCGCTACATTGCAGACAATTGCACCAGATATCGGAAAGGGAGCGGCGGCTGCCATCCAATCCCCTCAGCCATCGCCGGCTGAAACAACTCTGACAACCCTGCTCAATGAAATCGCCGCTTTTTTGGACAGCTTCATCCTGGTGCTGGATGATTACCATTTGATAGATTCCCAACCAGTAGATCAGGCTCTGATCTTTCTGGTCGAGAACCGGCCGCCGCAGATGCACCTGGTCATTGCCAGCCGTGAGGACCCCAATTTTCCCCTCGCCCGGCTGCGCGCCAGGGGACAACTGATCGAGCTGCGCGCAGCCGATCTGCGTTTTACCCCCGCCGAAGCCACTGAATTTCTCAACCCGATAATGGGTTTGAACCTTTCGGTAGAAGATGTCGCGGCACTGGAAGCCCGCACCGAAGGCTGGATTGCCGGCCTTCAATTGGCTGCGCTTTCCATGCAGGGGCAACCTGATCCCACCAAGTTCATTCAGTCTTTCGCCGGCAGCCATCGTTTCGTGATGGACTATCTAGTGGAAGAGGTCCTGCGCCAGCAGACCGCGAACATCCAGATCTTTTTACTGCATACTTCAATTTTGGACCGCATGTGTGGACCGCTGTGTGACGCTGTTTTGGGTTCTCCTACTGCCTCTGGTCAGGAAACCCTGGAATTTCTCGAACACGCCAACCTGTTCATAGTCCCTCTGGACAATGAGCGACGCTGGTACCGCTATCACCATCTCTTTGGCGAATTGCTGAGGCACCGGTTAGGGCAGATTCTCGCGCCTGGGGATATGGCCGAACTGCATATCCGTGCCAGCCAGTGGTATGAAGACAACAGCCTGGCGTTTGAAGCCTTTCGCCATGCAACGGCAGCCAATGATGTCGAGCGGGCTGAGCGCCTGGTTGAAAGCGAGGCAATCGGCTTGCATTTTCGCAGCGTGGCAATGCCTGTTCTGGACTGGCTGACCTCGCTGCCCAAACCTGTGTTGGATACTAGACCCCGATTGTGGGTGCGATCTGCCACGCTGGCCCTGATGGTCGGGCAGACCACCGGCGTCGAAGAGAAACTACAGGCAACTGAAGCTGTTTTCGCTGCTCAAACTGCCTCACAAGATGCCGAGCCAGACGACCAGACCCGCGACCTGATCGGGCAGATCGCCTGCGCCCGGGCTACCCTGGCGCTTTTTCGTTACGATCCAGATGCAATGATCGTCCAAGCGCGCCGCGCCCTCGAATTCTTATATCCTGAAAATCTGACGTATCGCTTTACCGCCAACTGGGCGCTGACCACAGCTTTGATGTTTCGAGGAGACCGCGCCGGAGCCGCCCAGGCCTGCCAGGAATGCATCGACATCAGTCAAAAATCTGGACATGTATTTTCCAAAATCCTGGCTGCAAACAATATGGGCGCTTTATGGGAAATGGAAAACCAGCTTTTCCAAGCAGCGGAGATCTATCGCCAGGCACTGCGATTATTTGGCGACCATCCACAGCCCAACGCCAGTATCGCTCTGCTTGGCTTGGCACGCATCTGCTACGAATGGAACGATTTGAATGCAGCCGAACAGTACGGACAACAGAGTCTGGAATTATTTCAGCAATTTGATCGCGCGATTGACCGCTTTATCGTCAGCGAAGTGTTCCTGGCGCGCGTGAAACTGGCTCGAGGCGATGTGGAGGGTGCCGCATCGCAGCTAGCCCAGGCTGAACAGTCTGCGCGCCAAAAAAATTTCCTGCTGCGGCTGCCAGAGATTGCCGCCCTAAAAGTTTCCGTCTTGCTGCGGCAAGGCCAAGTAGCAGCCGCTGCTCAATTGGTTCAGCAGCATGACCTTCCTCTGTGCCAGGCTCGCGTGCTCATCGCCCAGGGAGAACCATCCGCAGCCCTGGCGATGCTGGAGCTATTGCGCCAAGAAATGGAAGAAAAAGGATGGGCAGATGAACTGCTCAAGGTGATGGTTTTACAGACAATCGCTCTATATGCACATGGGGAAAAGAAAAAAGCCGTACAAGTGTTGGGTGAGGTGTTGGCTTTGACTGAGACGAACGGATTCATCCGTCTCTTCATTGACGAGGGCGAGCTTATGGCGGAACTCCTATCCGCGGCAGCCGCGCTGGGCTTCAGCCCGGACTATGCCAACAAACTGTTGGCTGCCTACGAAGTGGAGATGAAGGGTGAGCAACCAACATCCACCATTCCCGATCCTTCGTTTTTGATCGAGCCGCTCAGCCCGCGCGAGTTGGAAATCCTACGCTTGATTGCCCAAGGACTCTCTAACACCGAAATCAGCCGGCGGCTTTTCCTGACTTTGAATACGATCAAGGGGCACAACTGGCACATTTTTAGCAAATTGCAGGCGCAGAATCGCACCGAAGCTGTGGCACGCGCCCGTGAGCTTGGTTTGTTGTAACCCCTTCCAAAAACAACACTCCCAAATCACACTTTAGTATCTATACATTAACACCGGGCAGTCGGTATATTACCTGTACAACGAGGAAGTGGAACAGGCGGCTTATCGCTGACCATATCATGCACAGGTCATGTCAAAGAAACCGGACTCCCAAACAGGCGTAAACCAACCCCTGGTTTATGAAATCAGGATCGAGGGTCATCTGGACCAGCAATGGACGGATTGGTTCGACGGTCTGACCATCACGCTGGAAGAGGATGGGAATACGCTTCTCAACGGCCCGGTGGCCGATCAGGCTGCACTACATGGACTGATCAAGAAAATTCGTGATCTGGGAATACCGTTGGTATCGGTGTGCCAGACCCAACCCGATGATATTCATTCAAACCGTTCAAAGAAGGAATAAAAATGAGCACAAGTATAAGTCATTCAAAAAAGATCGATACGAAAGCCCTGCTCTCCACCCTGTGGATCGTGGTCATGTTCAATATGTTGAAAGCGGACATCCTCTCGCTGAACATTCCAGGTGCGGGAGAAGAAGTGGCGAAAACCGCCACAAGCGCAGGCGCCTCCATTCCCCAACTGATGTTGGGTGGCGCGATTATGGGAGAACTTGCCATTGCCATGATCATCCTATCTCGCGTGCTGCAGTACGGGATCAATCGCTGGGTCAATATAGTCGTGGGTGTCATTACCATTGCCTATATCTGGGGCGGCATGGCGTCATATCCTCACTACATCTTCATCGCCACAGTTGAGACCCTTTGTCTATTGCTGATCATCGGGGTTGCTTGGACCTGGCGAAAGATTGAAGAATAACTTAGAAAGTATCAGGTGGAAAACATGAGCATAAAAAAATTATTCTTGGATTTCGCTATCACATTCTTGATTGCCCTGGCAACATCTGCGCTGGTGACATTTCTTTGGAACCTTATCGGACATGAAAAAAGCTCCGTAAATTGGCAGGCTGCATTCAGCATCGCGATCACCGTTAGCGCAATCATTACCTGGGTAAAAAGGCGGATATCCCTGTATAGGAGCCGATGACTATGAATAAACTATTGGATTTCACCAGGAAATTTTCAACCCTAGCCATCAACTTTACCTTATGGTTTTTCCGCAGATAAAAAATAACTCGGAAAGGAAATTGTGAAATGAGAAGTTTACAGAAATTTGGTGGTTTCGCCGCGCTGTACCTGGCAGTCGCCTACCTG